>JAEPNQ010000065.1 GCA_017643305.1 Marinibacterium sp.
AATGTTGGGGTTGAATTGCAAATGTGGCAGAGCGCGCGCTTGACCTTTGGAGCCTGCCGGGTCACATCGCGCGCATGACTGGTTCTGTATTGATCACCGGCGCGTCGCGCGGACTTGGTGCGGCCCTGGCCGAGGCGCTGAGCCCGGCCTTCCACATCATTGCCGTGGCCCGCACCACGGGCGCGCTGGAGGAACTGGACGACCGCATTCAGGCACGCGGCGGCACCGCTACGCTGGCCCCGATGGACATCACCCAGGCTGCCGCAATGGCAACGCTTTGCCGGGGCATACACGACCGCTGGAGTCGTCTGGCGATTTGGGTACATTGCGCAGTGCATGCCGCACCACTTAGCCCCGCCTCCACCATCGATGAAAAGGACTGGCAGAAGTCGCTGGAAATCAATACCAATGCCACCGCACGACTGATCACCTATGTCGCACCGCTGCTGAGCCATGAAGGCCGCGCAGTGTTTTTCGATGATCCGCGCGCGGGCCAGAAGTTTTTCGGGGCCTATGGCGCCACCAAGGCCGCGCAAATGGCTCTGGCCCGGAGCTGGGCCGCCGAAACCGTGCAGACCGGTCCGCAAGTTCAGATTCTGACGCCACTGCCCATGGCAACCGCCACCCGCGCCCGGTTTTTCCCGGGCGAGGATCGTACTGCACTGGCGTCGCCTGCAGAAGAGGCCGCGCGGCTCGTCGGGCAGATCGCGGCGGGCTGAGCCTGCTTGCTCCCACGCTCACAAGCCCCTATGCAGAATGCAGGCAGGCGGACAGTTGAGAAACGGGCGAAACATGCGACTCCTTTTGACAAATGATGACGGTGTCAGCGCACCGGGCCTGAAGGTTCTGGAAGCCATTGCGCGTCAGTTGACCGGGCCGGAAGACGAGGTCTGGATAGTCGCGCCCGCGTTCGAACAATCCGGCGTGGCCCACTGTATCAGCTACACACATCCAATGATGATCGCCGAACTGGCGCCACGCAGGTTCGCCGCTGAAGGCAGTCCCGCTGACTGCGTAATCGCCGCGCTGCACGAGATCATGGCAGACGCACCTCCAGACCTGGTCCTGTCCGGTGTGAACCGAGGCAACAATTCTGCCGAAAACGCGCTCTATTCCGGGACGCTTGGCGGCGCAATGGAAGCGTCGCTGCAAGGCCTGCCCGCAATTGCCCTATCGCAATACCTGGGGCCCAAGACCTTTGGCAGCGAGAACCCGTTTGAAGCCGCCGCTGTGCATGGTGCGGGCGTCGTGCAGTCCATTCTCGACAACCTGCCTGAAGCGCGGGAAGATTACCGTTTGTTTTTCAACGTCAACTTCCCGCCTGTTCCGGCAGATGAGGTGCTGGGCACCCGGGTTGTTCCGCAGGGATTCCGGCGGGATACGCGGTTTTCCGCCGAGCCGCACAACTCCCCCTCCGGGCGTCGGTTCCTGTGGATCAAAGGCACGAACCAGCGGCTGGGGTCGGAACCCGGCAGCGATGCGGCAGTTAATCTGGACGGCTATATCTCAGTCACTCCGATGCGTGCGGACCTGACTGCACATGATGCTATGGATGTCATGAAAGGCATTGAATGACCGCCAGCGCCGAAGACAAGATGCAGTTTCTGTTTGCGCTACGCTCTCGCGGAGTGACAGATTCTCGGGTCCTGACCGCGATGGAAGAGATCGACCGCGGGCTGTTCATACGCGGGCTGTTCAGCGAAAGGGCCTATGAAGACATGCCTTTGCCCATTGCCTGTGGGCAGACTATCAGCCAGCCTTCGGTGGTGGGGCTGATGACCCAGGCGCTGGATCCCGACCCCCGTGACAAGGTGCTGGAGATCGGCACAGGCTCCGGTTACCAGGCCGCGGTGCTGTCGAAGCTGGTGCGGCGGGTCTACACGGTAGACCGGCACCGGCGACTGGTACGCGAAGCCCGCGCCGTATTCGAGGCGCTGGACCTTGGTAATATCACCACGATGACAGCCGATGGCTCGCACGGTTTGCCAGACCAGGCGCCGTTTGATCGCATCATTGTCACCGCCGCGGCGGAAGACCCGCCCGGCCCGCTCTTGGCGCAACTCAAGATCGGCGGTATCATGGTTGTGCCTGTGGGCCAGTCGGATGCGGTTCAGACGTTGATCCGCGTGCGGCGTACGGACGCCGGGTACGATTATGAAGAACTGCGCCCGGTGCGGTTTGTCCCGCTTCTGGAAGGGCTAGGCAAGGACGCCTGACAGCGCATCGGACGCACGTAGCGCCGGACCCCGGCAAACAGGGGCAGGCCTTGAGGATTTCGAGATGGGTGCCAAACCCCTAGGTTTCAGATACGTCATGCTGGTTGCCGCACCCGTGCTCGGCCTGTCGGCCTGTGACCAGCCGTTGGATTATGACCTGCGCGGAAATCTGGGCGGGTTCAGCACAACCGATGCCGCACTGACAGCCACGGCCAACCGTCCCAAACCGGACAGCCGCGGGATCATCACCTACCCTAATTACCAGGTTGTGGCGGCGCGCGGCGGCGACACTGCCAACAGCATCGCCCAGCGGTTGGGCATCGACGGCACAGAACTGGCGCGATTTAACGGCGTGTCCCCAGATGTGCGGCTGCGCAGAGGCGAAATCCTCGCCCTGCCGCGCAAGCTACCGGGGTCCAGCGCGGGCACGGTTGACATCGAATCCCTCGCGGGCGACGCAATTGCTGCCGCGCCTGCCACTACACCGGTGGAGAGCACTCCGCTCACCCCTAGCACGCCCGCGACGGTCCAGCCGGGGCCAGAGCCTATCCGTCACAAGGTGGACCGGGGCGAAACCGCTTATACTATCGCGCGGCTGTACCAGGTGTCGGTCACGTCGCTGGCAGAATGGAACGGTCTGGGATCGGACTTTGCCGTACGTGAAGGACAATACCTTCTTATCCCGATAGCATCCCAGACACCGCCCGCGGCCGCTTCGACGGCGGCGGCGACGACCACCGTCCCCGGCCAGGGCTCTCCCACTCCGACACCGCCCAGTGCGACCCAGCCGCTGCCCGACGAACAGGTGGCGCCCGCGTCCAAGAAGGACACGTCAACAACGGATGTCGGGCAGGCCAGCAAATCCACAGCGCGCATGGCCCTGCCGGTGCAGGGCAAAATCGTGCGGCCCTATTCCAAGGGTAAGAACGAGGGTATCGACATTGCCGGGTCACCCGGCGCGTCTGTCACGGCGGCGGCAGATGGGTCCGTGGCCGCAATCACTTCGGACGCGGATCAGGTGCCGATAATCGTGGTGCGCCACCCTGACAACTTGTTGACGGTCTATGCCAATGTGGGTGGCATCAAGGTGAAGAAGGGCGACAAGGTCAAACGCGGCCAGAAACTGGCGGAACTGCGCGGCGGCGATGATGCCTATGTCCATTTCGAAGTACGTGAAGGCTTCGACAGCGTCGATCCGTCCCCGTATCTGGAATAGCGCACGTTAGTCGCGGAGAGACCTGATAGTTTTACGCGGCGCCAAAGTCTTAACAAAGAAAAACCCGCCGCAGCGCATCACCATCATCATCTGGGCCAACAGCGTCAGCATAGGGCTTACAAAGACGGCAAAAGTTTCGCAAAGGACCCGTCCGGCGCAATACGCGGGTGAGGTCATTATATGAGCCGCGGGCTGTGAAGCAACCATGCGGCCAATGGTGCCCGCTGGATCCTGCCAAACGCAGTCTAACCCAGCAGACTGTCCAATGGCTGGGCTGCGTTTTCGACCAGCCGTGCGCCCTCCTCTATCGCCTCGGAGGCGCGAAACAACTCCAGCACAGAGATATGAGACAGATCCGCCCGCAACATCAGATGGGGCGGATCGGCGGCTTCGCGTGTCTTGACCAGATAATCGGTGGCAATCTCCACTGTGCTGTCGATCACATCCATCAGGTCCGGCCCGGAACGATCATTGTCGGGCAGCAGCGCGCTAATCGCATCGGGCAGCTTGTCCCGCAGGTCTGTGCCCATGAGATCAGCAAGCAGGCCGTTGCGACGCGGTTGCCAGTAATGCCGCCCGGCCTTGTCGTTCGGGTCCACCCCGATGATATGCTGCGCCCCGATCGCCCGACAGGCCGACACCGGAACCGGGTTGGTCACGCCCCCGTCAATCAAGTACCGCTCCCCTACCTTGTGTGGTCGCAGCACGCCAGGAATGGCCACCAAAGCGCGAACCGCATCGCGTAGGGAACCTTCCTGAAACCACACCTCCCGTCCCGTCGAGAGGTCAGTTGCGACGGTGACAAAAGGCTTGGACAGATCTTCGATATTCTCCGGCAGGTCCAGTTCGGACAGCACGTCCAGAATCGCCTGCCCGCGCAGCACACCGCCCCCGGTGAACCGCACATCCAGTTAGCTCAGAAAACGCGCCTTGGTCAGATCCCGCGCCCAATTTTCCAGCGCATCCAGCTGCCCGGCTGCCCAGGCCGCGCCCACAAGCGCGCCCATGGAGCATCCTGCCACCATATCCGGCGCATACCCGGCCTGCTCCATCCCACGCAGAACGCCAATATGGCAAAACCCGCGCGCACCACCGCTGCCAAGGGCGAGGCCGAGGGTCATGGCAAGATCCTTCGATACATCATGGGCTGATCCCGAAATCGTCGCGTTCGTTCGCGCAATACTTGGAGCATACATGCAAAAAGCCAGCGTGACATATCGGTCCCCGCATTCGTTCTGGCGTTTATGGACGCCCCAGATGCTGTGTCATCTTCCGACATTCCGCCAGCGCCTGCGCAAATTCACTGCGCGCCTCCGGAGTGTCGGTCATATCCAGACAGTATGCGATGGTTTCAAGATAGATCCATTCGGCGGCAGATTGCCCATCCGAGGCACTGGCCGACAAAAGAAACTGATCATGTGCCGCAGCCAGATCGATGCTGGACCCCACGATATGACCAGCGTCTTCCGGACTGACTTCGATCACATTCATAAGGGCAGCACAGAGTGCGCTGGCTTGCCCAAGGCTGCTCATGCCAAACCCGATCGACGGGACCATGGCCATAGAAACGAACACGGCCCGGGTGGTGATCACTCTGCCGCGACCTGACGGGCCGCCAACATTGCCTTTAGGTAACGCCCGGTATGGCTGCGTTCGACTTCTGCCACATCTTCCGGGGTGCCGGTTGCTACGATTTCCCCGCCGCCATCACCGCCTTCGGGGCCGATATCGATGATCCAGTCGGCGGTTTTGATCACGTCCAGGTTATGTTCGATCACCACCACCGAATTGCCCTGATCGACCAGTTCGTGCAGCACTTCCAGCAGCTTGCGCACATCTTCGAAATGCAGACCCGTGGTGGGTTCGTCGAGGATGTAGAGCGTGCGCCCGGTGGACCGTTTCGATAGCTCTTTCGACAGTTTCACCCGCTGCGCTTCGCCACCTGACAGCGTGGTCGCCTGTTGGCCCACCTTGATATATCCCAGCCCGACCCGCGCCAGAGCATCCATCTTGTCCCGGATCGACGGGACGGCCTTGAAAAACTCTTGCGCGTCCTCAACCGTCATATCGAGAACATCGGCTATGCTCTTGCCTTTGAACTTGATTTCTAACGTTTCCCGATTGTAGCGCGCACCCTTACAAGTTTCACAAGTGACGTACACGTCCGGCAGGAAATGCATTTCGATCTTGATAACACCGTCGCCCTGACACGCCTCACAACGCCCGCCCTTGACGTTGAAGCTGAACCGCCCTGGCTTGTACCCGCGCGCTTTTGCTTCGGGCAGACCGGCAAACCAGTCGCGGATCGGCGTGAAAGCACCGGTATAGGTCGCAGGGTTTGACCGGGGCGTGCGTCCGATGGGGCGTTGGTCGATGTCGATCACCTTGTCCAGCAGCTCCAGCCCCTTGATGGTCTCACATGGCGCAGGGGTTTGGCGCCCCCCGTTCAGCCGCATGGAGGCCGTTTTGAACAATGTTTCGATCGTCAGAGTGGATTTCCCCCCGCCGGAAACGCCAGTGACGCAAACGAACTTGCCCAACGGAAACTCTGCCGTGACATTTTTCAGGTTGTTACCCGTAGCATTCACAACTGTCAGGGACTTGCCATTGCCCGGGCGGCGTTCAGCCGGAACAGAGATTTCACGCACGCCCGACAGGTATTGCCCGGTGACCGAGGCTGCATCCGTCGCAATCGCCTTGGGCGTGCCGTGGCTGACCACCTGCCCCCCATGCACCCCGGCCCCGGGGCCGATATCGAACACGTAATCAGCCTCGCGAATGGCTTCTTCATCATGTTCCACGACGATCACTGTGTTGCCTTGATCGCGCAGGTTCTTCAGCGTATGCAACAGCCTTCCGTTGTCCCGCTGGTGCAAACCGATGGAGGGCTCGTCCAGCACGTAGAGCACCCCGGTCAGCCCCGACCCAATCTGGGAGGCCAAGCGAATCCTTTGGCTTTCCCCACCCGATAGCGTACCACTTGAACGAGACAGCGTAAGATATTCCAAACCCACATTATTCAGAAATCCAAGCCGCTCGCGGATTTCCTTGAGGATGGCGCGAGCGATCTCGTTTTTCTGGGCGGTCAGCTGCTCTGGCACACTTTCAATCCAAGCCAGCGCCTCACGGATCGACATCTGCACCACTTCGCCCACATGCAGGCCTGCGATCTTGACCGCCAGCGCTTCGTCCCGCAGGCGATAGCCGCCGCAGGCGCCACAGGGGCGGTTGTTCTGATAGCGTTCGAATTCCTCGCGGATCCAATTAGAATCCGTTTCGCGGTACCGACGTTCCATGTTGGGGATCACGCCTTCGAACACGCGCGTCACCTGATAGACGCGACCGCCTTCGTCATAGCGGAACCCGATCTCCTCATCACCGGAGCCGTACAGGAACACCTGCTGCACATGTTTCGGCAGGTCCTTCCACCTCGCATTTTTGTCAAATTCGTAGTGTTTGGCGATGGCTTCGATCGTTTGCAGGAAATAAGGCGACTTGCCTTTACGCCATGGGGCCAGAGCGCCCTCGGCGATCTTGAGCGCGGCATCGGGCACCACCAGCCGTTCGTCAAAAAACAGCTCCACTCCCAGCCCGTCGCAATCCGGACAAGCGCCGAACGGCGCGTTAAAAGAAAACAGGCGCGGTTCAATTTCCGGAATGGTGAAGCCGCTTACAGGACAAGCGAAGTTTTCGCTGAAGGTGATACGTTCTGGGTCACCCTCAGATGGCGCGGTTTCCAGCACCGCAATACCATCCGCCAGATCCAGCGCGGTGCGCAGGCTGTCGGCCAGCCGGGTTTCCATACCTTCGCGCACCACCAGCCGGTCTACAACGACGTCGATGTCATGGCGGAATTTCTTGTCCAGCGTGGGCGGTTCGTCGAGTTCGTAAAACGCCCCGTCTACCTTGACCCGCTGGAACCCCTGTTTGCGCAGTTCCAGGAATTCCTTGCGGTATTCGCCCTTGCGGTCGCGTACGATAGGGGCCAGCAGATAGGCACGCGTGCCTTCTTCCATCGCCATAATCCGGTCGACCATGTCCTGCACCTGCTGCGCTTCAATCGGCAGGCCGGTAGCGGGGCTGTAGGGCGTGCCCGCGCGGGCATAAAGCAAGCGCAGGTAATCGTAGATCTCGGTAACGGTGCCCACGGTCGACCGAGGGTTTTTTGAAGTTGTCTTCTGTTCAATTGAAATCGCCGGGGAAAGACCGCTGATATGGTCTACATCCGGTTTTTCCATCATGTCCAGAAACTGCCGCGCATAGGCCGACAGCGATTCGACATAGCGGCGCTGGCCTTCGGCATAGATCGTGTCAAAAGCCAGGCTGGATTTGCCTGATCCTGAGAGCCCAGTAATCACAACCAGTTCGTCGCGGGGGATGTCCACGTCGATGTCTTTGAGGTTGTGTTCGCGCGCTCCGCGGACTTCGATATGCTTCAGCTCGGGCATGCTGCACCTCGTTCATCATTCCCGGATACATAGCGGGTTGTCCCTCCAGTTCCAATGAACTTAAAGAACATAAAGGGAACATATCCAACTATTCGCTGCGTCGTGCCGCCGCAAGCGCCAAGTGGACGACCGCGCCCGCCAACACTAGCACCGTAAGGGTCCAGATCAGCCCACTATAGCCAGTCACGCCGATCACCATGACCATCAAAGGCGTGCCCACCGTGTTGCCGATATTGCCCATCTGCGCCAATCCACCGTTTGCCAACGCGCGGTCAGATACATCCAGTGTCAGTTGCGAAACGCTAGCAAAGGTTGCGCCCTGCACCAACCCCAGCGCGGCGCCCAGACACAACGCAAGAACCGGGAGGCCCGGCCAGACCGCCAGAAGCATCGTCACCCCGGCGCAGATCAGAAAACCTGTAACCACCACCGTGACCGCGCTCACGTAACGCAACAGGAACATGCCCAGTGTCAGAGATGACAGGATTGACAAAAGCGGCATCGCGCCTAGCGTCGCCATGCGGCCGGCTTCCGGCAGAAACGGTGGAAGCACAGTCAGCACGCTGACGAAACAAACCGTGTAAAACAGCCATCCCAGCGCAGGGGCGCCAATGCGAGCGGAGCAGTAGATGCGTTGATGCGCGCGCAACAGCTCATGCAGTGATGGGGTTTCCGGTGTGGTGACAACCGTCGGCAGGCGTGGCCAAAGGATGACCGCCATCATCGCCATGTAAATCCCGTGTGCGCCCATCAGCACACCCACGCCATAGCGGTCAGCCAGCGGCACGCCCAGCCAGGCCAACAGCGCAAACGCCACACCAAAAAACGTGCCCCACAATGTCAGGCTGCGTGGCGCGTCCTTGGGCGCGCTCAATTCTGCAATCAGCGTCGGTGCGGCGACAACGATGGCCAGATGTGACGCGCCTTCAATTACGCGGGAGGCCAGGAAAACCGGGAGGCTTGGCAACACCGATTGCAGGACTGAGACCCCCGCACCGGCCACCAGCGCTGCCAGCAGCGCACGGCGATACCCGATCCGCGCCACCACAACGCCCGCCACAACCCCCAGCACGATGCCTAACACGCCAACCAGAGACACCAGAAACCCCAGCGCGGCCCCAGCATCGGGATAAAGCGCAGGTAGCCAGTCGAATATAACGCTGATTTTGCCGTATTGCGCGGCCGCTCCCAGCCCGGCTGCCCATAGCAGCCAGACCAGCGGCCAATTGGTTTTGGAGGTCAAGCGCGTGTGTCGCCGCGCACCTGCCCGCCGTCAAGCGTGAATATGCCACACGATTTGGTGAACAGGTGTGTTTTGTCCACCCGCCATCCACGCGTCATTGTGGGCGCAGGGTAAGCACATTCGCCTGGGAGAATTGCGATGAAGATCGCTTCATTAACCGCCGCCCTGTGTCTGGCTGCCGTTCCGGCACTGGCCGACAAGAAATTCCTGCTGCGCACAGATACGGACATCGCCGCCAACACCACGGATCCCGTCGCCAATGCTGGGGCCGGACAGCGCTATTCCAACTGGCCCGCTCTGCCTGAACGGCAAGCCGGCCGCTCCTACAGTCAGCTGGTTCACACAACGTCGGGCGTGCGCGAACGCAATTTCGAATCCGGCCGTTAATGCCGCATCAGCTTGCTTTTCTCTGATGCCTACGCGTGACCGGGCCCTTCGATAGGTTGCGGTCACGCGCATCACCACGTTCAGAAGTTGATAACCTGCCCGTACGCGTCAAGCACGCTTTCGTGCATCATCTCGGATAGGGTTGGGTGCGGGAAGACGGTTTGCATGAGGTCTTCCTCGGTGGTTTCAAGCTGGCGGCCAACCACATAACCTTGGATAAGCTCCGTCACCTCGGCCCCGATCATGTGCGCCCCCAGCAGTTCACCCGTCTTGGCATCGAACACAGTCTTGACCAGCCCTTCCGGTTCCCCAAGCGCAATCGCTTTGCCATTGCCGACAAAGGGGAAACGCCCGACCTTCACGTCATAGCCCAGCTCCTTGGCCTTGGCTTCGGTATAGCCGACGCTGGCCACTTGCGGGTGGCAATAGGTACAGCCCGCAATACTTTCAGGCTTAACCGGATGCGCGTGCTCACCTGCGATCAGGTCGGCGACCATCACGCCTTCGTGGCTGGCCTTGTGCGCAAGCCACGGCGCGCCCGCGATGTCTCCAATGGCATAGAGCCCATCGACACCTGTGCGGCAGTATTCATCCGTGACCACATGCGTCCGGTCGATTTTCACGCCGAGCGCCTCCAGCCCCAGACCTTCGACATTGCCAACGATGCCCACAGCGGAAATCACGGTGTCAAAGTCGTGCTTTTCCACCTTGCCACCCACTTCGATATGCGCGGTGACCTTGCCCTTGGCGCGATCAAGCTGCTTGACCATTGCTTTTTCAATGATCTTCATGCCTTGCTTGACGAACTGCTTCTTGGCCAACCCACTAATTTCAGCGTCCTCCACCGGCAGCACGCGGTCCATCACTTCGACCACGGTCGTGTCAGCGCCCAGTGTGTTGTAAAAGCTGGCAAATTCTATGCCGATCGCACCCGACCCAATGACCAGCAGCTTTTTCGGCATGCGCGGGGGCATCAAGGCATGGCGGTAGGTCCAGACCAGATCGCCATCCGCCTCCAGCCCCGGCAATTCTCGCGCACGGGCCCCGGTCGCGAGGATGATGTTCTTGGCCGTCATTTCTTCGCTGCCCTTGTCGGTCTTGACTGTGACCTTGCCCTTGGCGGGGATCGCGGCTTCCCCCATGATGACCTTGATCTTGTTCTTTTTCATCAGGTGGCTGACGCCGCCTGATAATTGCCCGGCCACTTTGCGCGACCGTTTCACCACTGCATCGAGGTCATAGCCGATACTGTCCGCTTTCAGGCCGAATTCGCCTGCGCGTTCCATAAGATGGAAGACTTCCGAAGACCGCAGCAGCGCCTTGGTCGGAATGCAGCCCCAGTTCAGGCAGATCCCGCCAAGGTTTTCACGTTCCACGATGGCGGTGGACAGGCCCAGCTGCGATGCGCGGATCGCGGCGACATATCCGCCAGGTCCGGCGCCAATTACAACAACATCAAAGGTCTGTGCGGCCATTTCCCGCCTCCCGACATACAACTCTAAAAATTTAGTTTAGTATTAAACTAGTTTTTGCGAGTGCACAATGTAGGTATCCGCGACATTTCGCAACGCCCTGTATAACCTGCCCCTGTGCGCGTGCGGCTGCATCGGGTAACCTGTTCGCATCCATGGTTAACGAGGCCACTCATGTCGAAAACACTAAAAAACCTGGTTCTGGCGTTGTTGAACGCCACATTGATACTAATCGCACTGTGCCTGTTTCTAGGCCTCAAGGTGGTCAATAGGGCGAACGATATCACCGCCACATTCGCCAGCAACCTTATCAAATTGGAACCGTTGAAAGACGAAGTCGCCGCCGCCCGCACCGATTTGGCTGGGCTGCGCAGCGATCTGGCGGACCTCAAAGCTGCGCCGGAGGATCTGCGGGAAGAAACCCTTACCCGGATCGAAACCCGCATGGATGGAGTCACTGCCCGGCTGGATAAAATGCAGGCCACCACGCAGGAGATGAAAACTCTACCCTATGACCTGACCGATTACGCGATACAGACCGCAGCAGATGAGTTTGGCGCAGTGATCAGCACAACGCTGGGGGCACGCGCGACTGAATAACCGCCTACCCTGCCTTTTGCAGCGCCTGAACCGTCTGGCCATAGCCGCCGTCGGCGACATAAGACGCCTCCTGCTGGGTCGTTGCGCGGGACAATGCAGCGTTGCGATATGGAAACCGGCCAAACCGGCGGATCACTTCACGATGTGCACGCGCGTGCAGCAGGTTCGACGCGCCGCTTTCCGGCATGCGATCAATCATCATGCGAACACAGCGTTCCTGGTCACACAGGTTTTCGCTGTGCATCAGCGGCAGATAGAAAAACTGGCGTGCGGGTTCGTCGATCTTGACGTCCCAGCCCTTGTCAATCGCTGCCTTGGCAACTGCAATGGCCGCCCGATCGGTGGAAAACGCGCGCCCGTCTTCGCGGAACATGTTGCGCGGAAACTGATCGGTCAGGATGATGTAGGCCAGCGAACCGCTGGGATAAGTCAGCCAAAGCGAATAATTGCCCTCCCGCGCGCCTTCCCATACATGCAAGAACCGCGCGCGGATCTCTTCGTCAAGCGCGTCGTCCTGTTTGTACCATCCATCCGGACCAACTTCGTCCAGCCAGAAACTCAAAACGTCTTCGGGTGCCGCCATGTATTTGCCTCCGCTTTCAAACACGGTTTGCGTTTCTTGAAGTCGTACTGCCATTCTGCAGACCTGTTACAGTAACAATTTGCAACATAAGCGACATATCCCAGCATGTTATGATGATTCTTCAACCTCTGAGGACTCTTGATCTGCTTCATAGGTGACCTCCTGCACAACCTCCATCCCGACAGGCGTGAGAATCGGGGAAACGGCAGCGTAAGATCCGGTGTCTTCCACAGGCACCGATGCACGTTGGGTCATCCGGTATAGCGCATACGCCACCAGAGCGAAAAGAAGCACACCGATTAGCAGGAAGAAGCCGGACGGGCCAAACACCCCCGGCCCCATGAGCCACCCAGTAATCAGCGGCCCGGCAACGGCCCCCAGCCCGTTGATAAAGACCATTCCGCCGGACGCCGCCGCCATGTCAGCAGGGTCCAGATAGTCATTGGTATGAGCCAGTAGCAACGAATAGAGCGGGTTGGTCATGCCGCCGATCGCAAAAGCCGCGGGCAGCAAGACGAAATACTGCGTTGTAAACAACATACCAAGGATCGCGCCGATCCCACCAATTAGGCCCACGATCAGAATCAGCTGGCGGCGATCCATGCGGTCCGAAATCCAGCCCAGCGGGTATTGCAGCACGAGGGCGCCGACGTAGAACGTCGCCATAAAGACCGAGATCTGAGCCAGCGACATGCCAGCCTGCGCGGCAAAGACCGCACCCATACCGAATTGTGCGGAAAACACGCCGCCAAGCAGGAACATGCCGACACAGCCCAATGGCGACAAATCGAACAGTGCCTTTAAAGAAATCGGCTGCGTGGTGTCGAAGGCAGGTGTCGGACTAATCGACAGCAGAATAGGCGCGAAAGAAATTGAAACTAGCACGCTTGCGATCACAAAGGTCTCGTATCCCGCAGGGTCTCCCACCAGCAGCAGCGCCTGCGCTGATACAATCCCGACCATCTGAACAATCATGTAGAGTGACAGCGCCTGCCCGCGATGGTCATTGTCCGTACTGTCATTCAGCCAACTTTCCGCAGTGACATAGACACCGGAGAAACAGAACCCGATCAGAACCCGGCCTGCGGTCCAGGCGATTGGATGGGTCAGCGCGGGATAGAGGATCATCACCGCCGAAATAAGCGAGGCCAGCGCCGCAAACACACGCACATGGCCAACGCGGCGGATCATATCCGGCGCCAGCCGCGACCCGCCGAGGAACCCGACAAAGTAGGCCGACATGATGATGGACATTTCCAGAGTGGAAAAGCCTTCGATCTGGCCGCGCACACCCAGAATGGTTCCTTGCAGGCCGTTGCCCACCATCAGGAGCCCCATTCCCAGCAGCAACGCCCAGGCACTGTTCAGAACCTGAAACATCCCATGCCCCCGAGATTACCGGTCTATGAATCGTTCGCCCTCAATAGCAATCAATTTCAGCGTTTCGATTGCGTTCGCGACAGAAGTGGTCGCCTTGCGACGCACATGGGTGGGTTGAGGGGTGAATTGGCCTAGCCTGCCGGAAAAAGCAGCGATGCATCCCCGTAGGAAAAGAAACGGTATCTGTTGTCCACGGCATGGTCGTAAATGGCGCGAATCCGGTCTGCGCCCATCAGGGCAGACACCAGCATCATCAGCGTGGATTTGGGCAGATGGAAATTGGTCATCAAAGCATCGGTCACGCGGAATTTGAAGCCGGGATATATGAAAATGTCAGTCTTGCCCTGCCATGGCGCGATCGCCCCGCTGGCCGCAGCCGCCGTTTCGATCAGGCGCAGCGCAGTGGTCCCCACGGGGATCACCCGGCCTCCTTCGGCCTTGGTTTGCGCAATTTCCGCAGCCGCCTGGTCCGTCACCCGGCCCCATTCAGCGTGCATGCGGTGGGTCGTGATATCGTCCACTTTTACCGGCAGGAACGTGCCCGCCCCCACATGCAGGGTCACACGGGTGAAATTCACACCATGTGTCGCCAGCCGATCCAGCAGAGGCTGGTCAAAATGCAGAGACGCGGTGGGCGCGGCAACTGCGCCGATATGGGTCGCGAACACGGTCTGATAATCAATGCTGTCGCGATCATCCGCAGCGCGTTTCGCCGCGATATAAGGCGGCAGCGGCAGCTGCCCGGCAGCGTCCAGCGCGGCGTCGAAATCATCCCCCGTTAGGTTGAAGCGGAACACAGCCTGCCCGTCTTGCACGGCCTCCAAAATTGCATTAAGATCGTCAGAGAAAACAATGTTTTCGCTTATTTTTACCTTTTTCAACGGCTTTACCAGAGCCGACCAAGAACCGTCGGGCCGCGGGTCAATCAGCGTGACTTCGATCCGCGCGTGCGTATCGCCCTGTACCCCGCTACGGTGGCGCAGTCCGGCCAGCCGCGCCGGGATAACCCGGGTATCGTTCAGAACCAGCCGGTCACCAGGACGCAGCCAGTCGGTCAACGCATCCACGCGGCTGTCGGTGATCTGGTCGCCCTGCGCCACCAGCATCCGCGCCGAGCTGCGCGGGCTGACCGGCCGGGTGGCGATCAATTCCTCCGGCAGATGGAAATCGAAATCGGAAAGCTTCATGCGCCCGCTCAGGTTTCGACAATCACCACAGATTGCCCCTGCGCCGACAGTGCAATCGCCCCATCACACAGCCGCAACGCGTCTTCGCCAAACACCTCGCGCCGCCAGCCATGCAGCGCGGGCACATCGCGTTTGCCCGCAGCGATCAGGTCCAGATCGGCACTGGGTGCGATCAGCCGCGCAGCCACACCCGAAGCTTCAGTCTTGGATTTCAGCAAAACACGCAACAAATCGGCCAGCGCTGGATTCACCTGAAGCTTGTCGCGGCTGGTATCCGGCTTTGGCATCTTGTCGGACGGGCAGGTTTTGCCGCGGTCCACGGCTTGCAGGATACCTTCGGCAATCGCGCCCTTGCGGGCCTCACGCAGCAACAGGCGCGCCTGGCTCAGTTCGCTGGGGTTTTTCGGCTTAGTGGAGGCCATTTCAATCAGCGCATCGTCTTTGAATACGCGGCTGCGGGGCACGTTGTTGGACTGAGCGTAATCCTCCCGAAACGCAGCCAGTTCCCGCACCACCGCCAGAAACTTGGGCGAGTTACTGCGCGTTTTCACCCGCCGCCAAGCTTCACGCGGATCGGTTTCATAGGTTGCCGGGTCGGTCAGCACACCCAATTCTTCCTGCACCCAACGGGTACGGCCCGTACGATCCAGTTCCGCCGACAGATGCTGGTAGATCTTGCGCAGATAGGTCACATCCGCCAACGCATAGGATTGCTGCGCCTCGCTCAACGGGCGACGCGACCAATCGGTAAAGCGCGAAGTCTTATCCACCGGCTGGCGCACGATCTTGCGCACCAGCGTTTCATAGCCCACCTGTTCGCCAAAGCCACAGACCATGGCCGCAACCTGCGTGTCGAACAGCGGCTCGGGGAATACCTGTGCATCGACCCAGAAAATCTCCAGATCCTGCCGCGCTGCGTGGAAAACTTTGACCACGGACGTGTCGCGGAACAGGTCATAAAGTGGTTCGAGCGACATGCCATCCACCAGCGGGTCAACCAGCACAGCGCTGTCTTCATTTTCGTCAGGCACGGCCAACTGGATCAGGCACAGCTTTGAATAATAGGTGCGTTCGCGCAGAAATTCGGTGTCGACCGTCACAAACGGATACGCGCGGGCAGAGGCGCAAAACGCTTCGAGGTCCTGGGTCGTTTTCAGAGTTATCATACGTGCGTGCAGGTTCTTTTCTGATCTTCTTTATAAGCTACTGTCCAGCGCGGCGCCCCCAGTCGGAGCATGTCTAAGCCAACAATCCGAGTTTGACCAGTTCCGCTGGCGTGTCAGCCAATTTCAACAATTCCGGAGCGGTTTTCGGTCACATGACGCAGGACGGCCGGATACAGTTGATGTTCCAGCGCCAGCACCCGCGCCGCCAAGCTGTCTGGCGTGTCGCCATCGGTAATCTGCAACCGCGCTTGTCCCCGGATCGGGCCATCGTCCAGTTCCGGCGTGACCTCATGCACGGTACAGCCATGTTCGCTCTCCCCCGCCTCCAGCGCGCGGGCATGGGTGTGCAGCCCGCGAAACTTGGGCAACAAAGAGGGATGGATGTTCAACATGCGCCCTTGCCATCGGCCCACGAACCCAGAGGTCAGAATGCGCATGAAACCCGCCAGGCAGATCAGTTCGGTACCTGCGGTTTCCAGAACCGCGGTCAACTCCGCCTCGAAGGCTGGCCGGTCGCCCTTGAAGGGCGTGTGATCTACCACCGCCGTCGGAATGCCACGCGCCGCCGCCTTGGCCAACCCGCCCGCATCCGCATTGTTGGACAGCACAAGGCAAGGCCTCGCCGGGTGATCTCCCACCATGCTGTCGGTCAGCGCAACCATGTTTGATCCGCCGCCCGAAATCAGGATCGCAACCCGACTGGCGTTCACAGAAGCGCCCCGGTGTAAGACACGCCTTCACCAGCCGTGACATGGCCCAATCGGTGCACGGTTTCACCCGCATCCGTCAGCATTGCAGCCAGATCATCGGCCCGGTCAGCGGCACATACCAAAACCATGCCCACACCGCAGTTGAAGGTCTTCAGCATTTCACCCTGCGCCACGCCACCGGTCTCGGCCAGCCAGCGGAAGACCGGCGGCAGTTCCCAGGCGTTCAGGTCAATTTGTGCCCCCATGCCATCTGGCAAAACACGCGGCAGGTTTTCCGTCAAACCACCCCCCGTGATATGAGCCAGCGCATGCACGCCACCTGCGCGCACGGCGGCCAGAACCTGCATCACATAGAGCCGCGTGGGCGCGAGCAGCGCCGCGCCCAGCGTTGCGCCCTTAAACGGAGCGTCCCAGCCCAACCCGCTCAGTTCCACGATTCGGCGCACCAGCGAATAACCGTTGGAATGCACGCCGTCACTGCCCAGACCCAGAAGAACGTCTCCTTCGGCCACACCGTCCGGCAGCGCGAAGCCCCGCTCCATCGCTCCCACGGCAAAGCCCGCAAGGTCGAAATCGCCTGCGGGATACATGCCCGGCATCTCCGCCGTTTCCCCGCCAATCAGTGCACAGCCAGACCGCACGCAGCCTTCGGCAATGCCTTCAACCACCCGCGCGGCGGTTTCTGTCTCCAGCTTGCCCGTGGCGAAATAGTCGAGGAAAAACAGCGGCTCCGCACCCTGACAGACCAGGTCATTCACACACATGGCCACCAGGTCGATACCCACACCGTCAACATGACCTGTATCAATGGCGATGCGCAGCTTGGTCCCAACACCATCCGTAGCAGCCACCAGCACCGGGTCCTGATAGCCCGCAGCCTTGAGATCAAAAAGCGCACCAAAGCCCCCCAGCCCGGCCATCACACCGGCACGATCCGTGCGCTTAGCGGCAGGCTTGATCCGCTCCACCAATGCATTGCCCGCATCGATATCCACGCCCGCTTCAGCGTAAGTCAGCCCATTTTTGCCCGTGGTGTCTGCTGTGGTCATCGCACGCCTCTGTTGTTGCTGCGTCGCGGCCTAGTCCATCCGTGCCGCCCATGCAACGGTCAGGCTTGACGCGGGCGGGGTTCGTGATACGCACAGGAATAGGTCGGGCCTGTAGCTCAATTGGTTAGAGCAGAGCGCTCATAACGCTTTGGTTGGGGGTTCGAGTCCCTCCGGGCCTACCATTTCCCCTGTCCCTGCGCTGGTTTTTCCACCGGCCTCAAGGTGCTTTGAAACAGTATTCGCCCAGATCTATAGGGGTTACCGCCCGATGACGATGTCCGCCTGCAACCCGCCCAGCCGATCACTCTCTCCCAGCCGCAGCACCCCACCATGGGCGCGCGCGATATCTGCTGTGATGGCCAGCCCAAGCCCGACACCACTACCCCGATTCTGGTTGCGCGCCGGATCGAGCCGAACAAAGGGCTTCACCGCCTCGGCCCGCTGATCGGGCGCAATACCGGGCCCATCATCCTCCACCCGGATGCGAAGCGCCTTGTCGGTCAGCGCAACCGATACTTCTGCCCGTTGCCCGTAACGCACGGCGTTTTCAATCAGGTTCTCGACCGCCCGCCGCACGGCCAGCGGGCGTAGGTCGATCCGCCCTGTCCCTTCGGCGGCCACCAGCTCCACCGGTTTGCCTGCCCGCTCCGCATCCTCGACCACCCGCGTTACCAGCGCCAGCGGATCGGTCTTTTCAGCTTCCCCCTCGGTCGCGCCCTTCGCAAAGCTGAGAAATTCGTCCAGCATGCGCTCCATTTCCTCCAGATCACCGATTAGAAGTTCCACGTCTGCATCATCTAACATCGCCAGCCCCAAACGCAGACGCGTGAGTGGCGTGCGCAGATCGTGGCTGACCCCGGATAGCATCATCGTGCGCTGTTCGATATGGCGTTCGATTCGGGCCCGCATGTCGACAAAGGCGCTGCCTGCTGCCCGCACCTCCAATGCGCCGGATGGCCCGTAGGATACGTGCCGCCCGCGCCCAAAGGCTTCGGCCGCTATGGCCAGCCGCTTGATAGGGCGCAGCTGGTTGCGCAGGTAGATATAGGCCACCAGCACCATCAGCACCCCGGTGAAGGCCATGATCACCAGCAACTGGTGCGGCGCGGCTGCGGACAGACGTCGGCGGTCGAACCGGATCTCAACCGGCCCCAGGTCCGTCGCAAAATACAGCGCCACGCTTGGCGCTTCGGGCAAGCGTACGGCCAGAAGGTTTGTGAACTGGTCGCGCAGTTGCGCTGTCAATACGATACCAGAATAGTCGTAGAACAAGCGACTGTCGCCATCCGGCACCGCCTCAGCGTCGACATAGCCCACCTGCATCTGCAACACCCGGGTTACAGGCGCCACAGCCTCCAGCGCAGCAGCCTGGTCCTCCTCAGCCGCCATTGTCCCCAGAGTCAGCTGCAACTCACGCACCACGGTCTGTGTCATCTGCGTGGTCACATCCTCCAGATGCCGCTGGATGAAGGTGACCGACACGATCGTCAGTAACACCAGCACTGGCAAAACAAGAATCAATGCGGCCCGGCCATAGAGCCCCCGCGGCATATAGTGTTTGAGCCATCCCAACGACATGCGCTAAGCCTAGCGGGCCGCGAACCGGAGAGGAAGACGATGCAGCCGCCTGACGATTTTGACCCGCCTATCGGCCCTGCCGAACATCTCGCCCCCGGACTGCGCCGTATCGTCGCCCCGAACCCGTCGCCCATGACCTACCGCGGCACCAACACCTATCTTGTTGGCGAAAGGGAACTGGCGGTGATCGATCCCGGCCCGGTCCACCCGGAACATCTGGAGGCAATCCTTGCCGCCCTGACGCCCGGCCAGACCATCAGCCACATCATCGTCACCCACACGCATCTGGACCATTCCCCATTGGCTCGCCCGCTGGCCGAGGCCACCGGCGCGCCGGTGCTGGCCTTCGGCGACGCAAAAGCCGGGCGAAGTAAAGTGATGGAGGACCTGGCGCAAGGCGGCCTCGCAGGCGGTGGGGAAGGCATCGACACCCGCTTTGTCCCCGACCAGGTGGTGGCAGACGGTGACCACATAAATGGCGACGGCTGGGAGCTGGAGGTGATCCACACCCCGGGCCATATCGGCAACCATATCGCGCTCGGATGGAGCGATATCTGCTTCACCGCAGACCACGTGATGGGCTGGGCCAGCTCGCTCGTGTCGCCGCCCGATGGCGATCTGACCGAATTCATGGCAAGCTGTGCCCGTTTGCAGGCGCGGGACTGGTCCGTCTTCCACCCCGGCCACGGTGCACCGATCACGGATCCTGCCGCCCGCCTGCACTGGCTAATCGACCACCGTCGCAGCCGCGAAACCGCGATCCTCACCGCGCTGAGCGATGGCCCTGCTACCGCCCGCGCCCTTGCCGAACGCATCTACACCGAAACCCCGCCCGCCCTGTTGGGCGCGGCCGAACGCAACGTCTTTGCCCATCTCGTTGACCTGCATGGCCGAACCGAGGTGACAGCCGCACCGGAGCTCTCCGCCAGCGCTGTTTTCAACCGATCCTGAGGCAATGCAAATTTTCTGCGGGAACCCCGCAAAACCCACTGGACGCCAGAAAACACTGTTGCTATAGCGCTCAGACCGTTCCGGCGTAGCTCAGCGGTAGAGCAGTTGACTGTTAATCAATTGGTCGTAGGTTCGATCCCTACCGCCGGAGCCAAATAAACCAAGAAAAACAATCACTTGATGAGTGACTGCGTAGGCCGCTCACGCTGCTTTTTTCCCTTGTCATCTGATTTGTCACTGCTTTTCGCGGCGCTTGTCACTAGCAAAAAAAAATCTCGCCTTATTGCGCACACTCGTACGCATCAAGAATCGGCGCTCACGATAGGCCCGCTCGACATCTTCGGGCGTTACAGCTCGTCTCAGCCGTTTGTTCTCCTTCTGAAGACGCTTCAGTTCCCTTAGCTGATCTACGCCCATTCCACCGTACTGCTTGCGCCAGCGGTAATAGGTCTGTTCAACGACGCCAATCCGTCTGATCGCATCCAGTCGGGGCATACCTTGCCCCATCAGCACTTCAACCTGCCGTAACTTCGAGACAATCTCTTCGGGCTTCGGTCACTTGTTCGCCATTCTTGGTCCTCCGTTTCCTAAACATAGCGGTGGACCAATTCAGTTGGGGAGGCTCACCGTCTTCTCGACCGCACCAAACTGTCTTCGTTTTATCTAATGGATTCAACGGATTTGACTTATGCAGACCCTAAATTCATTTTTCAAATAATATCAATGTCTTAAGGAAATTAACCCCAAGCCCTTAGAGTAGTTCATAAGGCGACTTATTGAATTAAACACTCTTAGAAGACCAAATATGCGCCTGAACGAGTAACGTCGAAACGATGAAGCCAATCTGCTAGTTTTGAACCTCTCCAAGCGGGCTGCGAGCAAGCCTCAGCCGCCAATATGTGTGTGCAAGTATGGCGGACACAATTAGCGCCCCGCCGAACAGCGTGCGCGTGCCCGGGTTCTCCCCCAGCACAGCCCAAAGCAAAAGCGGTGCAAGAATAACCTCAAGGATTGTTATCATCGAGACCTCCGGTGCGGTGAGATAGCGAGGTCCGATTGATAAAAGCCCAATGGCAACGGGCAAAATAATGGCCCCGTTCAACACGAGATACCCGATCTGAACCGCACTGTAGGCCGTGAACTGGGCAAACGGAAGCACCGCAAACGCCCCGAGAATATAGCCAAACCCGATGGATGGCAGCATGTTCTTTTGGCCAATCTTTCTCAGCGTCACATAGAAACCGGCCACTGCAAAGGCATTCAGAAAAGCTAGGCCGTCTCCCAACAAAGTGGGTCCGCCAAGGCTGCCGCTCGCAATGACGAACACGCCCATAAGGCTCGCCAGGATTGCCGCAAGCGTTTGCGGTCGGAGTCGTTCCTTTAAAAAAACCCATGAAAGAACGGCGGCAATCAAAGGAGCGGTCGCGAAAATGAACAACGCGTTGGCCACGCTCGTATGACCGATGGAGGCGCAGAACAAAACCATGGCTGCTCCTTCAAGCAGCGCAACCAAAAGGCAAAGTCCACTCAGGCTTTCGCGCAAACTGGGCTTTTCTGCCTTGGAAATTACAAAAGACCAAATCAGGAAAATACCTCCGGCAAGCAGGCCGCGCCAGACTGCGACGGCCAACATGTCGCCACCAATCAGCCGAAGCAGCAAGGCATCCGGAATGAAAACCAAAACACCAAGTGCTGTCACCGCCATTCCGAAGGCATGTGGATTGCGTACGGCCAAATTGCTCATAGATTTGTTCCGAACAGTATCTCAAGGAAATGATAGAACCAGATCGCTTGGATTTCGTCATGCATTGCCATCATAAGCGATTGCACCGCAGGTGATTGCACTCCAGGCTTTGATGCATCGGGCTGGTGTTGTTGCCACCGACGAAACCCTTCGATGATGCATTCCGGGTGGAACTGAAACCCGTAGACCTTGGTGCTGTATTTGGGCCGATTGGCTTTTTGATTGCAGTTTTCCTCAAGTAAGCGACCGATCGGATGAGTGCGGATAATATGACGTCCTCGTGATACCACCCACTAAAGAACACAATCAGATTGTAACGTCTTTATGAACGGGTCGCGACCCCTAAGCTATTCCCCTGTGGCCCTGAGCTATTCCCCTGTAACCCCTGTGGCTATACGGTCGTATATACATTGGCTACCCGCGCGTAATTCCTGAGGTTGTACGTGGGAAAGTCCCCGTCGAAGTTCGATTTGTTGTAAACAAACGCTTGTCCTATCTGAGAACCACTTACAGAAAATCTCAAACGGTTTGCCTTTGCCTTGCTCACCGTAATCTCGTTTTAAGGATGCTAGAAACTGGTCATGAGCAGCCCGATCTGATTGGTCCAAGGTAATTGTTAGTGCATGATCGGGCTGGTTTCCATTTGGATGATGGTTTCGGGAGCCGGTGGCCGATAGCCCAATGCACTGTGTGGCCTCTTGGTGTTGTAGTGTTTCCTCCAT
>JAEPNQ010000010.1 GCA_017643305.1 Marinibacterium sp.
GTCAACGTTTGGCGAGTCGCACCCCCAGAAAAGCCGTAATCGTTGGTAATCAATCGAAACCAATGATTGTCGATGACGTTCGTGCATATCGACACGGATTTAGCTGATGAGCGTGGCCTTTGATCTTCTTCAATGGCGACCGCAACATAATTTGTACTTCCGGTCTGAGCCACATGAACATGGATCGTTCCTTCCCGGGCGGAGAGTAGCCTTGTGGGGCTTGCTAGACCGATTGGCAGGAACCGCTCCAGCCAGTTCCGGGCGAGATTGGTGCAGGATCGTCGCAACACAGTTGGGAATTAGGTCAGGCGCTTCGAGATCGATTTCGTCGATCTCGTCATCTGTAAACTTGCTATTGCCTGTGTAAATGTCCTGTAGCGCCATCATGAAGATCATCGTGGCTCGAGTTTCGTCATCGGCCAGGTCGAGCAGGTTTTCCCAAGCCTCCGGACGCAAACGCATCGCAAGAGTGAAGCCGTCCACCCAAGGCTCCCAGAGAGTCTCATCACTGTTCGGATCCACCTCGTAGATCGGCTCGATCCAGAGCGATCGGGTCATCGTTCCCGCCACGGAATTGTAATGCTCCATAACGGCGCCGATCGTTTCTTCCGCCGCCTTTTGATCCGGGAATTGCGCGTCGCCAGTTTCGCCCCACACCTCCGGGAGCCATTCCGACGGTGGAATCATCTCGGGGCAAGCCAGCACGCCAGTCACATACCCGTCGAGTTCGCTCAACGTCATGGGCATGTTATCGACTGGCAGCGCGAACAGGAGTTCGTTCAGCCGATCCAGCCGTTTTTCCTCTTTGGTCATGATCTGCCCTTTCGGTGTGCTGCCGTGATAATCAACGCGCGCATGAGGGTGAAGCCTTGGATAGACGCATCACCAGTCACTCCAGCCACTCATCCAGCTTCGACCAGCGCCGACGGCCTGAGACATTCTTTACCGCGATTGCCACGGCCTTCTTCTGACCAACCAGCACGACGAGCTTCTTGCCCCGGGTAACGCCGGTGTAGATCAAGTTGCGCTGCAGCATCGCGTAGTGCTGGGTCATCACGGGGATCACGACGGCGGGGTATTCCGACCCCTGACTCTTGTGGATCGTGGCGGCATAGGCTGGAACCAGCGTGTCGAGTTCGCCAAAGAGAAATGTCACAGCGCGACCGTCGAAGTTCACGGCCACCTCGCCGTCATCGAGGTCGACATCCTCAATCATGCCGATGTCCCCGTTGTAGACGTCCTTGTCGTAATCGTTCTCGATCTGCATGACCTTGTCGCCCGGGGCGAAGGTCCATCCAAAACGTTCAACCTTCTTCTCCCCAGCGGGGTTCAGAGCGGCCTGCAGCTCGATGTTGAGGGACCGCGCGCCTACGCCGCCGCGGTTCATCGGGCAGAGGACTTGGATGTCCTTGATTGGATCGAAGCCAAAACGCTGCGGGATGCGCTTGGCGACCAGCTCAACGATGCGTGGCACGGCTTGCTCCGGCTCCGCGGCCGGGACGAAATAGAAGTCCGCCTCCCCATCGGGCTTGCCAAGATCGGGCAACTGCCCCGCATTGATAGCATGCGCCGTGGTGATGATCTTGCTCTGGGCTGCTTGCCGGAACACCTCGGTAAGCCGCACCACTGGCACTGCGCCTGATCCAATGATGTCGGCCAGAACCTGGCCGGGTCCCACAGATGGAAGCTGATCAATGTCGCCGACAATGAGCAACGCCGCGGTGCTGGGCACGGCCTTCAGGAGCGACTGCATCAGCAGCACATCGACCATCGAGCTTTCGTCCACGACCAGCAGGTCGCAGTCGAGTGGATTTTCCTCATTGCGCTTGAAGCCGAAGGCCTTCGGGTCGAATTCCAGCAGCCGGTGGATGGTCTTGGCCTCCATTCCGGTGGCCTCGGTCATACGCTTGGCCGCGCGACCCGTCGGTGCGCAGAGGAGCAGCTTTACGGCTTTGGCCGCGAGGATGCGCAGGATCGAATTCACGATCGTCGTCTTGCCGACGCCGGGTCCGCCAGTGATCACCATGAGCTTCGAGCGCAGTGCCAGCCGGATCGCCTCGGCTTGACTGCCCGCAAGGGTAAGGCCCGTCTTCTGCTCGATCCAGGGTAGCGCCCTGTCTGCGTCGATCTCCGGCCAGGGTAGGGCGCCCGCGCGGATGCGCTTTACATGCTCGGAGATACCGCGTTCGGCGCGATAGAGACCGGTCAGGAAGATGCAGTCGGTGTCGCCCACGCGATCGGCCGTTACGGTCTCCTCGGCCAGTTCTTCTTCCAGCGCGCTCTCGATGAGCGGGGGAGGGACCTCGAGCAGCTTGCCCGCCAGACCGATCAACTCGGCCCGGGGCAAGCCACAATGGCCATCGCCCATCGCCTCGGTCAGCGCGAAGGAAATCCCCGCGCGCACGCGGATCATCGCGGTCTTCTCGATGCCGAGCTTCTCGGCGATCATGTCCGCGGTGCGGAAGCCGATGCCACGGATGTCCTTGGCCAGCCGATAAGGGTTCTCGCTCATGACCTGCACAGCATCCGTGCCATAGGTCTTGAAGATCCGCACCGCGCGCGCCGTGCCCACCCCATGCTGGTGCAGGAAGACCATGATCTCGCGGATCACCTTCTGATCCGCCCACCCGGCCGTGATCTTGGCTGCGCGCATGGGACCGATACCGGTGACTTCGCGCAGCCGTTCAGGCGCGGCTTCGATGATGTCGAAGACATCCTTGCCGAAGGCCTTGACCAGCCGCTTGGCATAGACCGGCCCAATCCCGCGGATCATGCCGGAGCCTAGGTATTTCTCGATGCCGTCGGTCGTCGACGGCGCATGGGTTTTCAAGAAGTGTGCCTTGAACTGCAGGCCATGATTGCGATCGTTTAACCAGACACCAGACGCCGTGATCCACTCGCCGGCCGATATCATCGCTGCGTGGCCCACGGTGGTCACCAGATCCCGGTGCCCCCGCGCTTTCACCCGAAGCACGCAGAAGCCGTTCTCGGAATTGTGGAAGGTCACTCGTTCCACAAGACCCGCGAGGACTTCGGTTGTGCTCTCGGCGGGTGGCTTCATGGCAGGCGCTGCCCCCGTCGCCAGTTCCATGGCATTAGGAATTCCCCAGACCAGATATTGCGCCCAGCGCGGCGCGCTTGATCTTCCGCTTCGATGTAATCCCGCGAATACCGCCTGTAGGCAACGGCCCAACCTTCGTTGACGAGCCAGCGGTTCAGGTCCTGATTGTCTTGGGTGCAGACAGCGATCGCACGATCGTAACGGTCAACATCGCGCACCGCGCAGTTCACCGTACGGCGACCAATCCGGTCGGACAGGGCGAGGGCCGCTTGCTGCCCACAACGCCACTCGTCACCGGAATTACGCCGGCAAAGCTGTCTGCTCTCCGGGGCATCAATGCCGTGTAGCCGGATGCGGACGCCGCGGATTTCAATAGTGTCAGCGTCAATCACGCTTGCGACACCGACAAGCTCATTCGCTGTGACGGGCGCTGCAGAAAGTAGCAGTGCGAGGGCGGCAAAAATTTTCAGAAGCGGCATTAGACCCTCAACAGGTCCAACAAGGGGTCAAAAGCATAGAGCGCCGCCCGGCGCCCGGCTGCAGGCTGCAACGTTCTTAGGAGCCCTGCCTCGACAAGCCGTCGGGACAGCAACCGCGCAGAGGTCGCCGGAATGCCTGATCTTTCGACGAACCGATCATTGCGAAACACCGGGCTCGCGAATACGAAATCCAGCGCCTGATCGTGAAACTGCGAGTTCAGCACCTCACGGAAGCGCTCGCGCATGTCCACGTGCAGCCTGAAGATCGCATCAGCTGTCTCGATGTTCACCGTGGCCTGTTCATGCATGGCCTGAAGAAAGAAGATTACCCAGCCGGTCCAGTCTTCCTCAGCTGATACGGCTCGCATCCGTTCGATATATTCGTCTTTATGGGTCTCGAAGTAGCCTGAGACAAAGAAGTTGGGCTGGCTGAGCACACCTAGTCGCCAGAGCATCAGCGTGATCAGCATGCGGCCGATCCGGCCATTACCATCTTCGAACGGGTGAAGCGCTTCGAATTCCACATGTGCGAGAGCCGTGCGGATGAGCGGACGCGTCGCACTGGTGTTTATGAACTGGACCAAAGCCGCCATCGCAGGTTCAAGCTGCTCTGGGGCAATGGGGACGTAGTAAATCTTTCCGCGGCGCTCATCCCCGATGTAGTTCTGCTCGATTTTATAGCTCCCAGGGCGCTTTGTAGCGCCACGCCCGGCGGAGAGCAGTTGCTGATGCGCAGACCGGATAAGATGTTCCCCAAGCGGCATACCTTCAGCAAGGGCATCTTGCGCGCTTCGGAGGGCGCGCGAATAGAGGTAAGTCTCAATGTCGTCGTGGCGGGCATCGCGATAGAGATCCGTGCTTCCGGAATCTTCCTCTGCTTCCAGGCGATAGAGGTCCTCAATCGTCGAGATCGTGCCCTCCATCCGCGACGAGGTCACCGCGTCCTGGCGGCGCAATGGAGCGAGGAACAGCTCGCCATTCACCATGCCCGATATCTTGGCGTCATAGCGTGCCAGCGAAGCCGCAGCCTCTTCCAGAGGGCCAAGCAGCCGTTCGTAATCCAGTGATTTGGGCGGGAAAGCACCCTTATGGTAGCGCACTGCATCTGCAAGATCGTAGGTTTTGGTGGCCATTTTCTAGCTCAAACTGTCGTCAACGCGGTTTGATGGCACCCTAGTCACATCAAGCGCTGTTGACAACGAAATATAGTTGAATATTGCCATCAACGGCTTTTGGCCCTTGTTGGCTGCCATCAAAGTGTCTTGGCGGCACGAAGAAAGGGCAATGAGTTACCAACCAGTTTTCTGACCGGCATAGGCCTGCTGCGACTTTGGAAGGCAATGGTTGTGTCGGCCACGCGGTGCCTCAAGATGGATTCCCCTCACATTAGGGTGTAGGCATGCATCATGGATTTTGTCTTTTATGATCTGGAAACCACGGGAATATCACCCGAATTCGACCAGCCGTTGCAGTTCGCCGCGATCTGGACGAATGAGAATTTCGTGGAAAAGGATAGGGTCGACATCCGTTGTCGGTTGGCTCCCCATATTCTGCCTTCACCGCAAGCCTTGGTCGTAACCCGTGTCACTCCTGATCAGTTGACAGACCCAAGCCTTCCGTCGCTGTTTGAGTTCTCGCAGCAGGTGGCCGAGTTCACCGAACGATGGGCGCCGGCGATTTGGGTTGGCTACAACACGATGAAGTTCGATGAGGAGGTGCTGCGGCAGACCTTCTACCAGAACCTGTCGCCGAACATTTACGCCACGCAGTTCAATGGCAACACGCGCTTTGACATTTTGCCTGCTGTCTATGCCGCTTATGCCCGACACCCGGATCTACTCGTCTGGCCCACCGATGACACTGGCCGGCGGAGCTTTAAGCTTGATCGGCTGGCGCCTGCAAACGGTTTCAATGCCCACAACGCGCATGATGCCCTGGGGGATGTCGAGGCGACCATCCACATCGCAAGTCTAATCGCAACGCGCAGCCCAGCACTTTGGTCTGAGTTGATCGACAACGCCCACAAGGCACGCGTGCAGGCAAAGCTTGAGAGCTTTCGACCTTATGAACTGGTCACACGCTTTGGCGGTGGTGAGCCGCGATCCTATGTGGGCTGTTTCTGCGGATACTCCTACGGCAACAGCGCGCAGGCGGCATTTTTCGATCTGGATGCTGCGGACCCAACTGAATTCCTCACCGCATCGGATGAAACGATCTTCGAAGCGGTGGACGCTACGCCGAAGATCATCAGGGGTGTGTCTACGAATAAAGCACCTGCGCTCCTCGAACACACAGCGCCCAGCGCAGAGCATCTGAACCGGGCGGCGGTCATCGCCAACGCGCCTGAGTTTCGTCAGCGTGTAGGCGCGGCAATGGCCGCTCGCTTCGTCGAAGATCCCGACGCCCCGCCCAAGCCGGTTGAGCGACAAATCTATGGGGAATTCTACTCCAGCGCTGACAAGCAGCTTTTGCAGGAGTTTCAGCATGCGGCCTGGCCGCGCCGGCAAGAAATTTCTGCAAGCCTTTCAGATCCTCGCCTGCGACAGCTCGGTCGGCGGCTGGTGGCGTTTTACAGCCCTGAGCTTCTGACAGCGGAGGAGATTGCGCTTTTCAAAGGCTATTTGCGTGATAAGTGGTTGGCGCCTGACGTCCCTGAAACCGAATGGATGACTTTCGAAAAAGCGGAGGCCGCTTTGGGTGAATTACGTTCTGCTGGTGCTGCTGAGCCTCATGAACTTGAAGCTATTGGCTCATTCTTCAAGCCAATGCGCAGCTCAATACACTGATCCCTCAATTGCCTTTCGTAACCAGTCTAGCACTTGATTTACTTACGGTCCTCAGGTGCGATTTGGTCTATTCTGACAGGTATGGGCGTTAGCTGTGGAATGCTGCAAGCAAGATATCGCACCACGTGCTCTGCGGTGGAAAAGGGTAAGCTATCTCCATTCTCATATATATAGCGACTTCTCCGAAAGATGCCTTCGAGAAGTGCGAGTTCCTCCTTTAGCCTTGGCATCCCGGAGAGGAGATCTTTTTGATGTTCCGGTAAGGCATTTGTAAATGAATTCCCCAGTTGGTGACCCGCGCCACGTCCAGAGGTTGGCCGAAGCAGTGCCACTCCATCGCCGAGGTCGGTCGCCGTATCCTGCAAGTGGAGTGCTTTTAGGTATAGTTCAATTGCGTGACAGCGAAGATTGATTATGGGAATTTCATTGCTTCTATTATTTTTAAGTATTTCAGCGGCGCTGTAAAAGCTCTCAGCAAGATCAAGGACTTGCAGATTCGGAAGCGCGGTGAATCGCATATGCAACCCTTTTCTGTTTCACGATTTTGCGGCTGGATTTGGATATGAAGTGGGATTTGTGGCACTAGGTTGAGGTCTGTTCACGCACTGATTTCTAATTGATGATACCGTTTGAGCGAAGCCTCACCAGTCTGCATATGACGCCAAGCCATTGGTGCAGGCGTTCATTTGCCCTTCAAAATGGCAGCAATGATCAGGCCAAAGGGCCCGAGGATCGCTCCCCATAGCGCGCCTTTGCCACCATCGACAAAGAACCCGATGATGCCGAAGACGATGGCGCCTGCGATGATGAATTCCATTATTTCGCTTCCTTTCTTATTGTGCCCGCGCGCTCACGACATCGTCCCATCATGTGGGCCACGCTGATTTGATGGTTCTAATCGCTGGCCTGAATGCCCAATGCCTCAAGCGTCGCGCGGTCAGGCGCCCCAGTGGGTGCTAAGCCGTTCTGTTCCTGGAAAGCGCGCATCGCGTTGCGCGATCCGTTCCCCCAAACGCCGTCCGGTGTGCCGGCATCAAAGCCACCGGCGTTCAGCATGGTCTGGATGGCACGGTAGTCGTCGCGGGAGAGGTCAAGCGTTGACCAGCCACATGCGCCAGCGACAGCCTCGATGGCCTCCTTAATGCCGGCAAGGTCAAACTCTGCGTCATAGCGCCGGCCATTGCCATCGGTCAGCCGGATGAAAAACTCTTCGGCATCGTAGAGGTCGCGCAAGAAGCCTTCGGACGCAGACCCAAAGAGCCCAGCGCCTTTGTTGTTGGTCAGTTCGTTCCAGCGGGTCGACTGCGCGGGTGCATCGTCGATCCGGTAGTTGATATCGAACGAGTTCCGCCGAATGGCGCTCATCAGAAAATCGTCTTGAACAAAGACGATGGATGTCTCGCCTTCTCGGCATTGTGCCAGCAGTGCAGTGATCCCGCTGAAGCTGCGCGCATCATAGGCCGAATAGTTGATAGCCACGACGGACGGGCTGTCATCGATCGCAGCGCGCTCCTCGTCGATCACCCACCAGCCAGAAATCCGATCCCCTTCGTTGTGCGCCTGCTCAAAGGGCGCGAGGCTGTAATCGATGTCCGGGTGGTCGGGATCCGCCCAGGGCAGGGCAGCGGTCACCTCGTCACCATCTGCGGTGGTCGCGGGCGATGGTGCGTCCTGGCTTGGCGGCGTCGGAGCTTCCACCTGGGGCGTTACCGGAAACGCGATGCCATAGCGCGCCTGCAAATAGGCCATCTGCAACTGGGCGAGTGTGAGCTTTTCGGTTTCGACGCGGCTTAGCGCCACCGCTTGTATCAGGCCACCGGCAGATGCGGCCTCGCGTTCAGCCGCTTCGACACGCTGTAATTGGGCGGCCATTTCGCCAAGAAGCTGCTCTGCACGTTCGGGATCAGGTTCTACGGCTGGCACAGTGACTTCGATGGTCGCGCCTGCGGCTTCGGCCTCTTGCCTGGCCTCAATGATCGTGCGCAACAAAAGCAGTGCTTCTCTCCGGTTTTCGGCGAGCATGCGGATCAGCCCACCGTCGTAACGTGCGATCGTGGCATCCACTTCGATGATTTGACTGTCGATGGCGGCGATCTCTGCATCGAGCGTCGAGCTTTCCTGGGCGATTGTATGCCCAGCGAGGCAGGTGCTGATCAGCAGCGAAGCGGTGAGCGTGCGCAGTTTCATCATGTCGAGGGTCCTTTCAGCGAAACGCGTTAACCGCGGCCAATGTCGTTCAGGATCGTGTGGCCTCGTTCAGCCATGCAGCGATCCACGATCCGGCGAGGGCCGTAAGTCACAAGATCATAGGAATAGTCATTCGCCGCTGCCCCTGCCGCCATGCCGGAAGCTGCGCCGTAGGCTGCGAGTTCGCCCTGATAATCAGACCCGCTGCCGACAACGGCTCCGGTGATGGCGCCGACCAGAAGCCCTGCCATAATATTCGCGCCCATCTGTTCCTGCTGGCGCTGGCGATAGTCGGCCTCGACCTGGACCGCGACCGCACGGCAAGCCTCAAGGTCGCGTTCAAATCGCGGCATGTTTGTGCGCTCTGGATCCACAACAGGACGATACTCGGTCAAGGGCTCGAGCTCTGCGCAACCGGCTACGGCCAAGACTGCAATCAGGCCAAAAGCCTGGGTTTTCGTCATAAAATTCATCCAGCAGCTCCTTTTCCCTTCCCGAGAGCAGAGCGGGAGGGTTATGCTGGGGAGAGCCCCCAGGTTTGTGATACGTCTAATAACGTGACGGGCTTGTCACGAATCGGCACACTGGCCTGTTAAGGGTCTGTCGGTCCGGTTGGTGAGTCAATCAAAAAACTAGACGCATGTATTCGTGCGACATATAAGTGAGGGCGCAGGGTGACTCGCAAGAAGGGCAAACAGCTGAACTGGGGTGTCGAACGTCGATATGAGTTCATCGAGTTTCGCCTTTTTTGGCAGGGGCGGATAAACCGAGGAGACTTGATGGACGCGTTTGGGGTTTCGACACAGCAGGCATCGCTGGACCTGAACGCCTACATTGAGCAGGCCAAGCGCAACCTTGTGTATGACAAGAGCCTGCGCACTTATCTGCGCGGTAAGCACTTCAAGCCCAAATATCTCAAGCCGGACGCTGAGGAGTATTTTGCCCAGCTGCGCGCGGTGGATCAGGGGCTGGTGAGCTCCGAGCAAAGCTGGATCAGCTTTTTCCCGAGCTTTGGCGCAACGCCGACGCCCGCACGCGGTGTGTCCCCGGAAACCCTGCGCGACGTACTGGCAGCCATCCGCGAGCCAGCAGCATTACAGGTGACCTATCAGTCCATGTCGCGGCCCGAGCCCAGTGCACGCTGGATTGAGCCACATGCACTGGCCTTTGACGGCTTCCGGTGGCATGCCCGGGCGTTCTGTCAGAACGACCAGGTGTTTAAAGACTTCCTGTTGTCTCGGATCGTTGAGGTCGGTGATCAGGGGCCCGTGACCGCTGAGCCCAGCGCAGATGAGGCATGGCACACAGAAGTTGTTCTAGAAATCGGCCCGCATCCGGACCTGTCTGACAACCAGCGCCGTGCGATCGAGATGGATTATGGCATGGAGAGCGGCAGGGCCCAGATCGCTGTCCGCCGCGCGCTGTTGTTCTATGCGCTGAAACGTCTTGGCCTGGACACCGACCCGGCGGCGCGCCGCCCCCAGGACCAACAGATTGTCCTTCTTAACCGTGACGAGGTCATTGGATGACCATGGCGGCACGGAAAGCAGAGTTAGGGGCAAAGCAGCCCTACAAGATGTCCTTCACCTCTGGGGGACTTTTCTTGAACGAATGCATCGATCTCGCAGCGAGCTACCTGGAAACACGAGACTGGGATAAGACGATATCGCAGCTGCAAGCTGATGGTCTCACATCGTCGCCCAAGCAAAAGTCGAAGCGCCGGATACTCCGGGAACTCGTCAATCGCCTCGAAACGCTGACCGAGGACGAGTTGTGTTTCCTGGTTGAGCGTGCCGATCGGCAAGATCAGTCTTTACTCATTTGGCTTTCTTTTTGCCGTGCCTACCGGCTGGTCCGCGAGTTCACACTCGAAATCGTGCAAGACCGGTATCTCGCCTATCAACTGGATTTGTCGACCGACAGCTTCGATTTGTTCTTCGAGCATAAAGCCGAGTGGGATGACACTTTGGCCTCAACCTCTGCCTCCACACGCGTTCGCCTCCGGCAAGTCGTGTTCAAGACCATGCGAGAGGTTGGGATTATCTCGGAAGAAAACCGGATCCAGTCGACCTATCTCTCGGCTCAGCTGCGCGCGCTGATTGAGGCGACCAACCCAACCGATCTGGCCGTGTTCCCGGGTATTGTGATCGAGGGAGGTCTGTCTTGAGCTTGCAACTTACACGTAAAGAACGTGCTGAGCACTTGTATCGGGTCATCACCAGCGAGCGCTTTTTGACCAAGCAAGGCCTGGGCAATGAAGTGCCGTTCTTCATCTGCCCGTTCCCGGCAGAAGAAGGCCTCACGATGATCGAGGACCGGCTCGACCTAGTCGAGCGCATTGGACATGCGGGCGTCACCGCGCTCGATCTCAGCCTATACGACATTTCGCTCGGGCTCTTGGAAGAGCGGGGCATCCTTGAGAATGTCCTGGCTGCAGAGCCTGACATGGAAAAATCAGAGCTGCGCGAGCTGCTGCAGGGCGTTCTCGACGTTCATGAACACTTAATCCCGAAAATTGCGGAAGCGATCGCCGCTCAGCCTCATGACGTGATTTTCCTCTCGGGCGTGGGCGAGGTCTATCCGTACATTCGCTCGCACAATGTGCTCAACAACCTACAGAGCACCGCCAAGGATAAGCCAACGGTCCTGTTCTTTCCCGGCAGCTACACCCACTCCACAGCGACGGGGGGATCCCTCGATCTCTTTGGGTTGCTGCATGACGACAAATATTACCGCGCTTTTAACATTCTGAACTACGAGGTCTGACCCGATGACCACTGCTCTGAGAAACATTTTCGCCAAGCCTGTCGACCGCCCGATTGATGGCGTGATCAAGGCTGACGATGAAGCGAGCCTGCGCATCGAGCTCGACGAGTACGTCATCACCGATGAAATAGGCAAACGCCTCGAGACCTTCCTCGATGCGTACAACAACTATGATACCGCCAATGGGGTCTGGATTTCTGGCTTCTTTGGCTCGGGTAAGTCGCACCTGCTGAAGATGCTCGCCCTTCTCATGGAAAACCGGGAAGTCGACGGCACGCGGGCCTTTGACATTTTTGAGGAAAAGATGACCGATCAGCCCATGCTTTTGGGCGCGTTGCGCAAAGCTGTCTCGGTGCCGTCAAAGTCTATCCTCTTCAACATCGACCAGAAGGCGGATGTCATCTCCAAGACCGATGTGGATGCGCTGCTTTCGGTGTTCCAGAAGGTCTTTGATGAGGCGTGTGGCTACTATGGCAAGCTGCCCCATATCGCGCAGTTTGAGCGCGACCTTGATGATCGTGGCCAGCTGGCAGCGTTTAAGGATGCCTATGCGGCCGCTGCCGGCAAGCCTTGGGAGCGCGGCCGTGAACAGGCAGCGCTCGAGCGCAAAAATATCGCCACCGCTTTTGCTTCCGTGACAGGCGGCGATCCTGCGGATGCCGCAGACATTCTGGGCCAGTACCGCGCCGACACCCGCGTTTCGATCGAGGACTTTGCCAACAAGGTGAAGGCTTGGATTGATAAGCAGGCACCGAAGTTCCGGCTGAACTTCTTCGTGGACGAGGTGGGCCAGTACATCGCCGAAAACGTCAAGCTGATGACCAACCTGCAGACGATTGCCGAAAGCCTTAACACGAAGTGCAAAGGCCAGGCCTGGGTCATCGTGACCTCACAGCAGGACATGGAAGCCATCATCGGGGACGGGAAGGCGTTTCAGTCGCAGGACTTCTCGAAGATCATGGCGCGCTTCGGTGTGAAGATGCCGCTGAACTCGGCTGATGTGGCTGAGGTCATCCAGCGCCGCCTTCTGTCCAAGACCGACGAGGGCCAGGTACGGCTTGGCAACCTGCACGACCGCGAAGAGAACAACCTCAAGACCCTGTTTGATTTTACGGACGGGTCGATCAAGCTGAAGAACTTTGATGGGCGCGCCCATTTCGTCTCGAGCTACCCGTTCCCCCCTTATCAATACATGCTGTTCCAGATGGCGATCACATCGCTCTCGCAGCACAACGCCTTTGAGGGCAAGCACAGCTCGGTCGGCGAACGCTCGATGCTGGGGGTGTTCCAAGAGGTCGCCAAGAAAATGGCAGACCAGCCCGTAGGCGGTCTTGCCACCTTTGATCTCATGTTCGAGGGCATCCGCACCGCCCTGAAATCCGCCGTCCAGCAGTCAATCCAGATTGCCGAGAAGGAAATCCAGGACATCGACCCCTTCGCGGTGCGTGTCCTGAAAGCGCTCTTCCTTGTGAAATACGTCAAGGAGTTCAAGCCGACGGTGCGCAATATCAGCGTGCTGCTGCTCTCCGAGTTCGACACCGACCAGGTTAAGCAGCGCCGCAAGATCGAGGAGGCGCTGTCCTTCCTTGAGCGCAACACGCTCATTCAGCGCAATGGCGAGGTCTATGAGTTCCTGACGAACGAAGAGAAAGACGTCGAAGCGGAAATCAAGGCGCTGGATGTCGACCCTTCAGAGCTTTCCAAAGAAATGGAGACGCTGGCGTTCGATACGATCCTGCGTCACCGCAAGATCAAGCACCTGACCACTGGCAACGAATACAGCTTCAGCCGCAAGCTCGATGACCACCTGTTGGGCCGGGAGTACGAACTCTCCATCAACGTGATCAGTCCGTTTAACGATGATGTGGCATCACCTGAAGCTGTCCGCATGCGGAACATGAGCCGAGAAGAACTGGCGGTGGTGTTGCAGCCGGATGTGCGGTTCATCCGCGATTTGACGCTCTTCAAACAGACGGACAAATTCATCCGCCAAGCGCGTGCGGGTTCCCAGCAGCCGGGCCGTGATCGCATCGTGGCCGAGAAGGGGGATCAAAACAGCCGGCGCTCCAAGGACCTCGAATTGCGCCTGCGTAAGCTCATGGCGGAGGCGCGGATGTTCGTGCGGGGCGATGAGCTCGACATTGGTGGGGAGGAGCCCCAGGACCGGATCGTGAAAGGCTTCCAGGGCCTTGTTGACAAGGTCTATGTCAACTTGCCGATGCTGCGAGGCGTAACCTATGCCGAGGCAGACATCCTGAAGGCGGCAACGCCCGAAAGCGGGCTTTTCGGCAATAATGGCGAAGGGCTGACAGAGGCCGAGCAGGATGTTCTGAACTACGTCCAGTCGCAGGCTCGCAATGGCGTAAAGGTCTCGGTGAAATACCTCACCGAACGCTTTGGTGGCAAACCCTATGGCTGGCCAACGACGGCAATTCTCTGCTTGGCTGCCAGTCTCTCGGGCAAGGGCAAGCTTGAGGCTCGCTCGGACGGCACTGTGCTTGAGCGTGCAGAACTCGCCAAGGCGCTGAACAACAGTCATGCCCTGGCCAATATCCTGCTTACCCCGCAGACCGAGTTTACCTCGGCCCAGATCCGGAAGGCGAAAGAACTCTATAAAGAGCTGTTTGACCTACCCTCGGATGGGACTGACGCGCGGACGATCGGCGCGGAATGGTTGGAGAGCACGCGGACGCTGTCAGAAGATCTGGGTAAGATGCTGGCCCAGAAAGCGCAGTACCCGTTTGTCGTGGCGCTCGAACCCCTAGCCACGAAAATTGCTGCGATGGTGGGTAAGCCCGCCACTTGGTACATCACTGAGCCCGCGGCACAGGAGGATGACCTGCTCGACGCCAAGGAAGAAGTCCTCGATAAAATCCGCAGTTTCATGGGCGGCGCCCAGCGCGAAATCTATGACGATGCGCGCGAATTCCTGCGGGATCAGGAAGCGAATATCTCTTACGTGGATGCCGCGGCCGGCGAAGCGCTGGCCTTCGCCTTGGCGGATCCTGCCTGCTACAAGGGCACGGCCATCCAGTCCCTGAAATCCGATCTCTATGGGCTGAAAGACCGCGTAGAGCTGACCGTACTTGAAGAACGCAAAGCCGTGATCGCGGCGGTAGAGGACTGCGCGGCCAAGGTGACGCAGACCCCAGAGTTCCAGGTGCTGTCGGCAGACGACCAAGCCCACATCAAGCGTAACATCGACAGCCACAAATCGGGGCTTGATAGCGTGAAGATGATCCCGATTCTGCGCGATCGGGCGAATGGTGCGAAGCTAGACCTGTTGCCGCGCATTTTGGCAGAGGTTGAGCGACTGAACCGACCGGTCGTCGATCCGAAACTTGTCCCGCCCGGGCCGCCGCAGCCAGAGCCGCCGCAGACCACTTACGTCAACGCCTCTGAAATCAAGGTGAGCTTCTCCAAGCCATACCTGACCGAAGAGTCTGACGTCGAACAATACGTCCAAGAAATGAAAAAGACCCTGCTGGAGCAGATCCGCGCGGGCAAGAAGGTGATCGTCTGATGGACACAAACGCGCTGAAGAAATTTGCCCAGGCTGCTCGCAATCTGCTTATCGATCAGGTCCGCTCGAAGCTAGATCTGGTGCTTGATCCTGCCTCGCCAGCGCGGCGGGAACACCCTCAGGCGATGAAAGAGCTCGACGCCGCGATCGCGCGGGATGGGAGGGCGCAGGTGATCGAGCAGGTGGCCTATACCTGGTTCAACCGCTTCACAGCGCTCCGTTTCATGGATGTGAATGGCTACACGGCTGTCGGGGTTGTTTCACCGGCCGAGGGTCAGACGCGGCCCGAGATCTTGGCCGAGGCGATGGCGGGCAACTTGCCCGAGGGCGCGCCGGGCAGCATCGCAGCGCTGCTTGATGGTCGTACACCTTCGTCCGACCCCCAGGGAGAGGCTTATCGTCAGCTTTTGGTGCATGCCTGCAACCAGTGGCACGCCCCCATGCCGTTCCTGTTCGAGGAACTGGACGACTACACCGAACTGCTGATGCCCGAGGATCTGCTGTCGCAGACCTCCATCCTTGCCGAACTGCGCAAGGTCATGACCATCGAGGCCTGTCAGGACGTCGAGATCATCGGCTGGCTCTATCAGTTCTACATCTCGGAGAAGAAGGACCTGGTCTTCGCAGGCCTCAAGAAGAACCAGAAGATCACGGCCGAGAACATCCCGGCCGCGACGCAGCTGTTCACCCCGCACTGGATCGTCCGCTATCTGGTGGAGAACTCGCTGGGGCGGCTGTGGCTGCTGAACCGGCCCCAAAGCCGTCTGGCCGAGCGGATGGATTACTACATCGCGCCGGAGGAGCCCGAGACGGATTTCTTGGCGGTAGCCCGCCCCGAAGACATCCGCATCTGCGATCCCGCCGCCGGGTCGGGCCACATGCTGACCTATGCCTTCGACCTGCTCTACGCCATCTATGAGGAAGAGGGCTATGACGCGACCGAAATCCCCGCGCTGATCCTGACGCACAACCTGACGGGCGTGGAGATTGACGACCGCGCGGGAGCGCTGGCAGCCTTTGCGCTGATGATGAAAGCGGCGTCGCGGCTCGGGCGGCGGCGGTTTTTGCGGATGGAGGCAAAGCCCGACATCTGCGTGTTGCAGAACGTGAGCTTTACGGGCGCCGAGATGCAGGACGTGGCCGCCGTGGTGGGCCAGGATCTGTTCACTGACGAGCTGCGCGAGACCCTGGGCCAGTTCGAGCAGGCCAAAAACTTCGGCTCGCTGATCGTGCCGGAGCTGCGCGACCCGGCCGAGACGCTGCGGGTGGTCGAGGCGCGGGATTTTGGCGGTGACCTGCTGCTGAAAGAGGTGCAGGAGCGTGTCATCGCCGTGCTGCGCATGGCCGAGGCGCTGTCGCCGAAGTATCATGTGGTGGTGGCCAACCCGCCCTACATGGGCAGCAAGGGCATGAACGGGAAGCTCGCGGATTTCATCAAGGGTACCTACCCACTGGCTTGTGCCGACTTAATGACGTGCTTCATGGAAAAAGCGGATTCCATGACCTTGCACAACGGGTACTGGTCCATGATTAATCTTCCTTCGTGGATGTTCATTCAATCTTTCGCCAAACTCCGTCAGCGGCTGTTGGGAGAAGTTCAATTCCTATCCTTAATCCATCTAGGCAGAGGCGTTTTTGGTGCGGATTTTGGTGCGGTAGCTTTTTCCATGCGAAAACCCAAAAGAAAGGAAGTTGCTCCAATCTGGAAGGGAATTTATCGCAGGCTGTTCGAGAAATCTTCAATTGTTCGCGATGCTGAAGAAATTGAGAGGTTATTTTTTGATGCCAACTATGGGCATTTTGAAGTAGAGCAATCCCGATTTCAAAGTATCCCCGATGCCCCGATATCTTACTGGGCGCCAGAAGCGGTCTTTGAGTGCTTTAGAGGCGATGAGGTTTCAGACTATCTTGATGTGTGCGCCGGTCTCACGACTGGCGACACCGAGCGCTTCCTTAGGCAATGGCATGAAGTCGAGACCTCAAAATTCTCAAAGGGCTTGGATCGTGTTCCCGACACTTCAACTTTCATTCCTTATGATAAAGGAGGTTCGTTTCGGAAGTGGTATGGAAACAATGAGTATTCTCTGTGGTATTGCGAGCCCGCATTTTCCGAAATGAAGGCAAAGAAGGGTCACCGACCAGACGGTTTAGAAAGATTTTTTCGCCCAAGTATTACGTGGTCAAAAATCACAATATCGTCGTTCAGTGCCAGATACAGCCCTGAAAGCAACGGTTTCGATGCAACCTCAAGCTCTGCATTTGGCTCGAAAGAAGACATAGAGAAGGTCATACTGCTTCTTAACTCTGCGCTTGGAAACTACATTTTGAATTTGCTGAATTCGACGATGGTTTATCTACCGAGGGATATAAAACACTTCCCAATTAGCAATGCAGTTTGGCAATCTCAATTTGATTTTTCTAAGAAGTTTGGCGCGCTGGTGGGAATGACAAAATCCGACTGGGACGCCTACGAGACCTCTTGGGACTTCACCACCCTTCCGCTGCTCTCACCCGACCACCGCGCCGATACGCTGGAGGCCACCTATACCTGCCTGCGCGCCCATTGGCAGGGTATGACGGACGAGATGCAGCGGCTGGAGGAAGAGAACAACCGCATTTTCGTCGACGCCTACGGCCTGCAAGACGAGCTGACCCCCGAGGTCCCGATCGAGGAAATCACCCTCACCTGCAACCCTGCCTATCGCTATGGCGTGAAGGGCTCCGAGGACGACCGCGAAACCCGCCTGCGCGCCGACACCATGGCCGAGTTCCTCAGCTATGCCGTGGGCTGCATGTTCGGGCGCTACAGCCTCGACGCGCCGGGCCTGATCCTCGCCAACCAAGGCGAGCGGTTGGAGGATTACCTCGCCGGTATTCCCAAGCCGAGCTTCATGCCGGACGAAGACAACGTCATCCCCGTGCTGGACGGTGACTGGTTCCCCGACGACATCACCGAACGCTTCCGCCTGTTCCTGCGCGTGACCTTCGGCGAGGCGCATTTCCGGGAGAACCTGCGCTATGTCGAGGAGGCCCTCGGCAAGGACATCCGCAAGTATTTCACCAAGGATTTCTACTCCGACCATGTAAAGCGCTACAAGAAGCGCCCGATCTACTGGATGTTCTCGAGCCCCAAGGGCACGTTCAACGCCCTGATCTACATGCACCGCTACCGGCCCGACACCGTCTCGGTGCTGCTGAACGACTATCTGCGCGAGTTCATCAGCAAGCTTGAGGGCGAACGTGGGCGTCTGGAGAAGCTGTCCGATGACCCAAGCGCCAGCCAGGGCCAGCGTACCAAGGCGCTGAAGGACATGGCCGTCATCGCCAAGCAGATCGACGAGCTGAACGAGTGGGAACGCGATGTCGTCTTCCCGCTGGCGCAGGCCAAGATCGAGATCGACCTCGATGACGGGGTAAAGGCGAACTATCCGAAATTCGGCGAAGCGCTGAAGAAGATTCCTGGGCTGGAGGCGAAGGATGACTGACCGGATCACCGCCAGCCTGGAACGCCTCTTTGACGAGAATCGCATCGTCTTCTGGTATGACGCCGCACGCGACATGCGGGGGGAGTTCGATGCCGTCGATCTGGCTGGGGTGACGAAGGTGGAGATCGCGAACAACCAGTTCGGGTTAAAGCACCGGATGCTGCGGCAGGAGCCGAAAACGAAGTTTTTGGTGTTCCATGATGGGCCAGAGCCTGGGAATGCGGCGAACTGGCTGCTGGATCTGCAATTGGCAACGGCGGTGTTCAAGGCGGATCAAGCTGGGATCTGGTTGGGTGAGTTGGGCCTGCCGCCACAGTTCGAAAGCGTCGTGCGCGATCACATGGAGTTTTACCGCTCCAAAGCGCGTGTGGCTGAGCTGAAACGCCTTTTGCATGCTGCAGACACGCAGTCCCAGGTGCGGCTGCGCATGCTGGCCGTCTGTGTCGGCGCAGAAGGGGGGCTTGATACAATTGTTGAGGCTCTCATGGGCGAATTAGCCGAGGGCCGCGACGATGCCATGCGGCTGATCGAGCGGTCTGGTCTGACCGAGGTGTTCTGGAAGCAGGTCGGCAATGCCTATGGCTACCAGCCCGGCCAGCCCGATCTTGAGGATTTCGCGATCGCACTTTTTCAGTCGGCTTATCTGCGGGCGCTGGGCGAAGATGGCAAGCTGAACGCTGAGGCACTTCTGGTGTTCCGGCGCTGGAAGAACAACCGCCACTGGGAACAGGCGTTTGAGACGCTTGCTGCACGCTATCAGGGCTTGCTGAAAATCCCAGAGGATTTGTCGAAGCGTGACTTCCGTACGGTCATGGCCGTCGACCATTTTGAGGAAATCGACCGCCACATCATCCGGCAGTTGGTGCATGCGATGTCGACCCAAACCGTCAGCGCATCTGAGGTGCTGAAATGGGTGCGCGAGCGCCGCCAGAGCCATTGGTATGGGACCTACGAGGATATCTATCAGGCGATCGGCTTTGCCACTGAATTCCAGCAGGCGCTTGCCGAGGCTAATCTCGGGATGACGAGCCCTGCCGAAGGGGTGAAGCGCTATGTCAGCAGCTGGTACAAGCTCGACCAGCTCTATCGCAAATTCATCTACCATATGCAGCGCAGTGGTCATGCATCGCTGCTCTCGGAACTCTACGAGGCGGTGGAGAACCGGTATACTAATAGCTTCCTCTTGAAGCTGAATGACGCCTGGCAGGATCAGGTTGCTGGACTGAGCGACTGGACAATCCCCGGATACGCTCGCCAGAGCGCCTTCTACGTCGAACAGGCCGCAGAGTTCCGCCGTCGAGATCAGAAGGTCGTGGTCATTGTCTCGGATGCCCTGCGCTTCGAGGTGGCCGAGGAATGCCTGCGTCGGATCCGAGCACTGAACCGGTTTGATGCGGAGCTGAAGCCCATGATTAGCGCGCTACCCAGCTATACACAGCTCGGGATGGCGGCACTTTTGCCGAACCGGGAACTCTCTTTCGCATCTGACGGCGGCGGATCGGTACTTTCGGGGGACGAGAGCACTCAGGGCCTTGCCGCGCGCGAGAAGCTTTTGGCAACAGGACGTGTAGGCGACCGCGCGAAGGCTCTGTCCGCACGCGATGTGCTCGATATGCGGGTCGATGAGGGCAAAGAGCTCTTCCGCGACAATGACGTGGTTTACATCTATCACAACCTGATCGATGCGATTGGCGACAAGCTGCAGACTGAAGATCAGCTGCCCAAGGCGGCAGAAGACGCGATTGAAGAACTCACCAAGCTTGTTCGGAAGCTGACGTCGGCGAATTTCTCAAACATCCTTATCACGGCAGATCACGGTTTCCTTTACCAGCACCGATCGCTTGATGAGAGCGACTTCGCTGTTGCTGATCCCAAGGGCGATGAAATCCTGCTTCGTAATCGGCGCTTCGTTATAGGTCGAGGCCTCGAAGAAACCGCGGGCATGAAGAAGTTCAGCTCAGCCAATCTTGGCTTGGCGGGTGACCTCGATGTCCTGATCCCAAACTCGATAAACCGCCTGCGCGTCAAAGGGGCGGGGAGCCGGTATGTGCACGGCGGCGCGTCGCTGCAGGAAATCGTCGTCCCGGTCATCCGTGTCGGCAAGCAGCGCGAAGCGGATGTGAACCAGGTCGAAGTGCAGATCATTGTGTCGGGCCGCAGCCAGATCACGTCTGGGCAAACGGCAGTCATTTTTTACCAAGCGCAACCGGTCTCCGAGAAGATGCAGGCGCGCGAGCTGGTCGCAGGGATCTACGCTGCTGATGAAACGCTGATTTCAGACGAGCATGTCCTGCAGTTCGATTTTACCTCCGAGAACGCCCGTGAGCGCGAAATGCCCCGGAAGTTCCTGCTGTCGCGTGAGGCGGACAAATTCAATAACCAAGACGTATTCCTGAAACTGCGCGAGCGGGTGGGTAAGACAAGCCACTATCAGGACTACACAAGCCATCGCTTCCAGTTGAAACGTGGCATCACAACAGATTTTGACTTTTGAGGAGCGGGCCCATGAGTGATCTCGACGCCAGGATCAATGAACATTTCGCGGGCTTTGTTGTACGCAAGGACCTGGTGAAGGCGGTCAAGGGCAACGCGATCGTTCCGACCTATGTGCTCGAGTATCTCTTGGGTCAGTATTGCGCCACCGACGACGAGGCATCGATCGCGACTGGCATCGAGACCGTCAAAGAAATCCTGCGCAAGCATTATGTCCACCGCAGCGAAGCGGGGCTCATCCAGTCAACGATCAAGGAAAAGGGCCGCTACAAGGTCATTGACCAGATCAGCGTGTCGTTGAACGAGAAGACCGACAGCTATGAGGCCACCTTTGACAATCTCGGCATCAAGAAGGTTGCAGTCGACAGCGGCACAATTAAAGCGCACCCGAAGCTGCTCGTGACGGGCGTCTGGTGCATCGCGGATGTTCAGTATGAGTATTCCGAGGATGCGCGCACTTCTCCTTGGATCTTGGAGACCATCAAACCCATCCAGATCGCCAAGGTCGACTATGAGGGCTACCGAGAGGCGCGGAGCAACTTTGGCACGGACGATTGGATCGATCTACTGATGCAGAGCATCGGGTTCAACCCGGAGGCCTTTGGGCGTCGGGCGAAGCTCTTGCAGCTGATGCGCCTGATCCCCTTCGTGGAACGGAACTATAACATCATCGAGCTTGGCCCCAAGGGGACGGGCAAGTCGCACATCTATTCGGAGTTTTCGCCGCATGGTCAGCTGATTTCGGGTGGCGAGGTGACGATCCCGAAGCTCTTCGTGAACAACTCGAACGGGCGCATTGGCCTTGTCGGCTACTGGGATGTCGTGGCCTTTGATGAATTCGCCGGTCGAGAGAAGACAGCGAACAAGGCGCTGGTCGACATCATGAAAAACTATATGGCCAACAAGACCTTCTCCCGGGGGGTGAACCCGATGGGGGCCGAGGCCAGTTTCGCGTTTGTGGGCAACACCGACCACAACGTGCCCTTCATGCTGAAAAACAGCGACCTATTTGAAGCCCTGCCGCCGCAGTTCCATGACTCGGCCTTCATCGACCGCCTGCATGCCTATCTGCCCGGCTGGGAAATCGACGTGATCCGCGGCGAGATGTTCACAAAGGGATATGGCTTCATCGTCGACTACCTAGCCGAGATCCTGCGCCACCTGCGCCAAGAAGATTTCTCGCACCGGCCTGATCAGCATTTCAAAATCAGCGAGAAGATTTCGACACGGGATCGGGACGCGATCTACAAGACGATGTCTGGCCTGCTGAAGCTGATCTTCCCGAATGGCGGCGAGACGGCCGAGGATGTCGAAGAACTGCTGCGCCTAGCCATGGAGAGCCGCAAGCGCGTCAAAGATCAGTTGGCCCGTATCGACAGCACCTATCCCGAGGTCGATTTCCACTACCTTGGCACGGACGGAACCAAGCGCCGTGTGACCACGGTCGAGGAGGAAGAATACCCGCAGTTCTATCACCTCAAGCCTGCGCTGGATCCCAAGGAGCAGGAACAGTCAGAGACGTCAGCTGGTGCTGGTGAGCCCGCGTCTGCCGGTAACGAAGAGACATCGACGTCAGGGCCCGCTTCCGAGGCTGGGCGCCCGATCAAAGCAGAGGCAAAGCCCGTTCTCGAAGAAGGCCATCATGTCTTCACCGAGGATCGCAAAGGGATCAGCTACGAACGGCTCTTCGGTCCTTACATCGAAGGCGCCTCAAAGATCATCGTGACAGACCCCTATGTCCGATACTTCTATCAAATCCGAAACATGATGGAATTCGTTGAAATGGTTATCCGGCGGAAATCGCCTGAGGACCAGGTCAGCGTTCACCTCGTCACAGGGCCAGACGATGGCAATGTCGGCAAACAGCGCGAGCTGCTGGATTCTATCGTGGACGCCTGTGTTGGCTCGGGCGTTGAATTCACATGGGCTTTCGATGGCACAGGAACAGCGCACGCGCGCGACATCGTCACCGATACTGGCTGGAAGATCGTGCTGGATCGCGGTCTCGATATTTTCCAGGCGCCGATCAAGAAGGACGGGTTTTCGCTCAGTGATCGGTTGCAGGAGCACCGCATCATCAAGGGCTTTTATGTGACCTACGTTCGCGCTGAGCAGGGGTAAGACGCATGTTCCGCATCGATAAAGACGACAACTCGATCAAGCCACTCAAGGCCCGCAGCTTTTCCGAATTGGGGTTTAAGGAGCGTCAGCACCTGCAGGAGTGGATCGCCAAGTATCCATCCTGTCTGGGTGAGGACCTGTTGATCATCCAGAAGGAATTCGCTGGCTTTTCCGACACGCAGGAGCGTCTCGACCTTCTTGCTCTGGATAAGAAGGGCCGTTTGGTCATCATTGAGAATAAGCTTGATGACACCGGCAAGGACGTCACGTGGCAGGCCATGAAATACGCGTCCTACTGCGCGAGCCTTAAGACCGAAAGCATCTGTGGCATCTATCAGGATCACCTAACAAAGACAGGGCAGCCCGGCGCGGCCAGTGAGCTGATTGCGGATTTTCTGGAAGTGGCTGATCTGTCGGAGGTTACGCTCAATCGCGGCGTGTCGCAACGGATCATGCTGATTGCTGCGAATTTCCGGAAAGAGGTGACCTCGACCGTTCTATGGTTGATGAACTTCAAGCTGCAGGTTCAGTGCTTCAAGGTCACGCCGTGGGCGATGGCTGACGATCTCTTCCTGAACGTTGAGCAGATCATCCCTGTGAAGGATACACAGGACTTCGTGATTGGCCTGGCAGACAAGGCCCAGGACGAAGTGCAAACCTCTTCCGCGGAGGCCGCACGCAATACCATTCGTCGTGAGTTCTGGGGCGAAGTGATCCGCGTCATGCAGACGAAGTCGCGCCTCTACGACAATATTTCCGCCGGAGTCGCCAATTGGATCGGCGCTGGGTCTGGCATGCGTGGCGTTGGCTTCAATTTCGCCGCGGCGGGCAAGTATGGGCGCGCGGAGATTTATATCGATCGGGGCGAGCAGGCCGAGAACAAGTATGTCTTCGATCAGCTGCTCGCCCAGCGCGAAGCCCTTGAGGCGGCGTTTGGTGGGCCGCTGGTATGGGAGCGCCTCGATCATCGACGTGCGTGTCGGATCAAATGCGAGACCGAAGCCGATATGTTCGAGCGTGAGGACTGGCCGCGCATGATAGAGTTCATGACGGATGCGATGGTGCGAATTGAAAAGGCATTTCGCGATCCGCTGCAGAAATTGAATGCCGATGTCCGATCACGCACGTTCGAGCCGGAGGCTGGTGGGGACGGTTCGTGATTGGTCTTGGCAAAAAAGACGAAGACGGCAAGCAGGTCCGGATCGAACATCGGGGGAAGTACACGCGCGCTTCTCGGACAGGCGGTGTGGCGGTTCGGGCTGAAGAGAAGGTGGGCCCGCTAAACTTGACGGCCAACTCGTCGAAGGGCCTGCGGGCGTCCACCCGGGTTGCCAACGGCACACGCGTTGCGCTGCAGAACGGAAGGTTTCAGCTGATCGGTCGTTGGCGGGCAGGTCCGCTTGGCTTCAATTTGTCGAAGACGGGTGTCAGTGCGTCTGTGAAGAACAAGGCAGGAACTTTCAACTTCCTGGAGCCCCAGTACTCGTCGTTCAAGTTTGCCGGCGTACAGCTGCGCGGCAAGAAGGCAGCCCAGCTGCAGGTCATCTATATGCTGATCACCGCAGCCGTGGTCTTGCTGGCCTTTATGGCACGTGCGGCAATTTATCTTTTGTGGCTCTTGGCCCTGCCGATCTTATTCGTGTGGGATCTGCTGGTTGGATTTGTGCAGGGGGTGCGCGATGCGTAGCTGGGCTCTCCGGTTTCTCCGCCACTCATACCCCGCTTTGCTCTGCGTCGCCATGATGGTCCAGCCCGTCCAAGCAGACCCAATGGTCGACTTCATCATCGAGCAGTTCCAGGAACAGTGTGATGCTGAACAGGCGAATTTCCGCGGGATTGACGACGATCTTGATGCGCCGCTGCAGGGCGTCTTGAGCCTATCCGAGGACGCCATTTACGACATTGCGCTGACACCAGACGGTGTCACGGGCACGGTTCTCTACAACGAGTTTCACTGCACCAATATCGGATACGGCTGGTGCGGCTCTGGCGGCTGCGGATTCCATCTGATCGTGGACGGGGTCGCCTTTTTCCGCCGGAGTGGATTTCGTCCGTTCTCAGTGCTGCAAGGGGAGAAATCATTTGTTCTGATCCCCATCCATGGGAGCGGTTGTGTCACAAGTGACGGGAACAGCGGGGCTGGCGTAGATCCGTGCTATGTGGTGGCAACCTGGGATGCCGACGCGGCGACCTTCAGAAGCAAAGACGGCGAAATTGATCTCAGCCCTATAAATCCGTGAGGGGTTGCGCTGAAACCTGTTGGCGCAAAGCGGGGCAAACGTTGGAGATGGTATGAAAGGAGCGCTGCAGTTCTGCGTTTGGTTTGTTATCGCGTTCTTCGCGGTGCATGGTTTCATCGATCTGGTCTTTTGATCTCGCGCACCACCATCCCCGTCAAATGCCATAAGGCCGCCATCATGATCCCCATATTGAACGCAAACTCGTTGGCGCAGGACTGCTTGAAGAAGTCCCCCTCGAGGAACATGCAGGACCCCTTGCAAAGCTGAACGACGGGACAGGACATGCACTCGTCCCGGAAGGCAAAATGCGTCGCGGTATCGAGCGCGATGGCGTCGAAGTCGGCGACATGACCGATCTTGTGCGCCCCCTTCGCACCGGTGTTTTGACAAGTCATGGCATTGCCGCGCAGGTCGACGGCGATGGCGTCGGGGCTGTCCATGCCGCATTTCTGGCCTAGGGCCTCAATGGGCCGCTGACGCTGGATCGAGGCATAGAACTCGTCGATCCGCTCACCGAGGCCAAAAGCGTTCGGGTCCTCAACCAGAACTTCGAAGATCGAGCGCGTCAGGCTGTTCAACTCCGCGGACTCGAACCGCCCGGTCCCGATGGCGGTCGCGGCGTCATAGACATTCACGACGCCCTCGAGCCCGACGAAGATGTCCGGTCCGACCTTTTCAGCGAACCAGGCCTTAAGGGCCCGAAGGTCGTGATTCTGGCGCGTCAGCACCGCATTGAACCCGGTCTTTTCGGGACGCTCGGCCAACAGGGTTTGGATCCAGTGGCTCTTGTCAGGATCGTCGAACGGATCCGGCCCGCGCAGATGCTGACCCGGCCCATCATGCGAGATGGTTATGGCGATGTCGTGGGCGGCAATGAAGTCGATCCTTTCTCGATTGAAGAGCGAACCATTCGTGATGATCGAAAAGCCGGCACTCGGGAACCGCGCGGCCAGCGCAGGGATCAGCCGCTTGATTTTGGCCCAGTAAAGAAATGGTTCGCCGCCCCAGAGCTCGATCTTTTCCGGGGCTTGCGCGATCCAACCGTCAAGCTCAGTCAGGAAGTGCTCCACATCGGCCAGCTTCGAAACTGTCGCGTCAGCGATCTGGAAGGCCTGGCTGCAATAGCTGCAGGCGTAGTTGCACGAGAGCCCGAGTTGGATTTTCAGCACGCGCGGCGCGCGGGATTTGCCAAGCGGTTTGTCTTTGGCCACGCGCGGCACTGGCGCAAATATCCCCGGTTCGACCGGCAGCGGCAGCCCCTCGCATTCGGAGGTGTGGGGGTTGTAGCTCACGTGGTGGCGGCTGCCGTCACGCGCTTCCAGGGTCAGATCGAACCACATCAGTCAAACAGCCTTTCGTCGATTGCGGTGGGCAGGGTGACGCGGAAGTTCGCGACGACCTGCACATGCGGCACTCTTCCCTCGTAGGGGTGCTGGTTGTGGGGAATATGAGAGGGGAAGAAGACCGAGAGCCCCGGCCGCGGGTTGACTGAATAGCCGTGACGGCTCTCATGGGGCAGTCGCCCCTCATCGAAGTACCGCGACGGATCCTCGATCACGAAGCGCGGGGTGCCAACACTGTTCACCGGCTGGCCCGCCCCACTGCCGGTCAGGAAGTGGACGCAGGTCAGGTCGCCCTCGCGGCTGTCCTTGTGGGTTGAGATGAAGCCACCAGGCTCAATGACGAGGGCACGGTTTTCGCAATGATCGGAGTCGAGATATCGAGCCCAGGGGCCGAGGACGGCACGCGCGCAAGCAAAGAGATGGGCCTTCAGCGCTTGACCGGCTTCGCTCCGCTCAAGAATGCCACGCACCCGGCGTTTGGCAGCGCTCAGCTGACTGGCGCCGCCATCTCCGCCAACCGCTGCCATGGCCTCATCCGCGAGCTGGCGATTGACCTCCCAGTCCACCGGAGCCTCAAAAAAACTGACATGGGTGGGCCAGAGCGCAAGGTTTGTCTGCTGCACTTCCATCGTCAGCACCGGCAGGCGCAGTTGCAATTGAAGTAAGCACGGTTTGCCGTAACGGAAACTGCCCCTGTGATTCCACCTCCCGAGAGGCTGGCGACATAACAATTGGCTGTGCAATTGCAGTTGCCGCCTCCGCTGCCGCTGACGGCTGTAAAAGGCGATCCCGTTGAGGGAGTGCCGTTAGCGACAGTGACGGCGGTGATGTCACCGGTGCCAATCGCTGGCTTGTTGGCGATACGAGACCAATCCACAAAGCCGCTGTCGTCGATCACGATCGTTGTTCCGACCTTATAGGCCATGGCTGCCTCCTTGCGCCTGATGGGCCAGGATCTCGGAGAGACCGGCCGTGCAGTGGGAATTAGGGAGATCGAGGGAGCATAGGACCGGAATACACATCCGTTCCTCGCCATCGAAATAGGTGCTGTCGTGGGGCACATGCCCTTCAAAGACCAGCATCGAGCCCGTGCGCGGCTCGACCGCATACCAGCCGCCGACATAGGCGTCCGGGTTGTTGCAAGGCCAGAGCCGCTTGCCGACATTGGCTGGATCATAAAACCGCACCGCCCCGCGATGGAGCGAGGTCTCGGGGCAATCCACGTCCAATACAACACGCGGGTAATAGGTGCAGACGATGTCGGTCTGGACATGGGTGTGGGTGTTGATGCCGACGTTTTCCCGTGCGGCACGCCGCTGCCAGAACGTGTCCGACATCATGGCGATCTCGCCGGTATGATCATATCCGTAAGCCAACTGCAGGTATTCCCGCACGGCTGCCGCCACCATCTGCGCCAGAACGGCGATAGCAGGGTCCCGCCGATCCATCAGGAAGTTGTGGCGCAGATGCCCAAGATGGTTGGTCTGATCGCCCACATTGCGCCCGTCGCCCGCATCTCGAATACGGTTCGCCACCGCATCCTCAGCCGCCAACGCGTGCAAGCGGTCATTGAAGCCCTCAGGCATCTCCCAGTGCTTGTGCATGACGAAGGCGGGGTAGATTAGCTGCAACTCAGTCGTGGTCGCGATCTCCATCACACCACCTCTAGGATGATCTTGCCGATCGCGGTGTAGTGCTCGGTGTTGATCTTGACCGCGATCTGGTCGCCGGTGCTGAGTCCCAGCGCCTCAATGGCAAAACTGCCAACCCCGCTCGCATTTGTCGTCAGCCGCCGCTTCGGCAGATAGCCGGCGTCACTGTCGAGTTTCAGTGCAAGCGCGTGTGCGCAGGGCGCGCCATCGCCATTCCAGCGGAGTGCGATGGGCACCTCGGCCCGCCCGCCCGCGGGAACCGAGAGCACCGCCGGGTCACTTGCCACAGCGTGGAAGTAGAATTGCTTGAACCACTGCCCGTCATTCGGGATCGTCGCGTCATCGACCCGGCCAGCAACGGTGGTGCCGTTCAGCAGGATCGGGTCCTGATCGCAAAGGATCTCGATCCGGGCCGAGGACAGCGGCCCCTTGATCGGCATGAAGATCACCAGCGCATTCGAGGCCTGCATGCGCGCACGGTGGCGAAACGACAGGTCGACCTTCTCGCGCGCCGATTGGGCGAAACGATTGCGCCAGGGCTGCGGAAACCCTGCATTGTCGGTCATGATGTCGATCAGAGCGTGATCGGTGATTTCATCGTGACCGCGCATCCCGCCCGGGAAGACGTAGGAGCGCCCCTTGTAGATCCCGCCATGCGGGCAGCCCGGCAGGTCCGGAACGAAGATCCCGTTGCCACGCATATCAACGAAGCCAGCGCCCCGGTCCTGGTCAAAGGGCGTGGCGAGTTCTTCTGAGAGCTCTGCCCATTCCATGGCACCAACACTATTGCGTAGGCCCTCGCCAGCCCCGCAGCGCGCAAAGACGGCAAGCCCGGCGTAGGTGTCCTGGACATCGACGGCGTAATGCAGCGGCGTGCCCGTGTTGTAGATGACATGCAGTCCGGTCTCGATCACGGCGCGGTCCTTTTCAGCTGATCAACCTCCTGAGCGAGGTCCTTGATGGCCTCTACGAGGAGGCCCACGAGATTGCCGTAAGCGAGGCGCAGCACGCCTTCGGCCTCAACGACGGCCTCTGGCGAAACGGTCTGTACCTCTTGTGCGATGAGGCCCATCTGCCGCGCGTCGCTCCCCGCCATGGAAAAGGTGACGCCGTTCAGCGCCTGCACCTTGGCCAGCGCATCTGCGATGGGCGCGATGTCGGACTTGAGCCGTACGTCCGACGAGGAGACGAAGTTCGGTGCGGTCACCGCGCCAGAGAAGGTCGCTCCACTGAGGAGGGCGAAAGCGCTGGCGTGACTGCCATCGAGCAGATCGGCGTCAATTCCCGACCCAGAGCCATCGACCGTCACCAATTTGGCACGCACCTGTGCTGCGGTGTCCGGGGAGCCGTCTGCTCCTGCGGGACCCTGTGGGCCGGTTGCACCGGTTGCGCCTGTGGGACCCGCAGGTCCCTGGGGTCCTGTCGGGCCAGTGGCGCCAGTATCACCCTTGGGGCCCGTCGCACCTGTTGCCCCCGTCGCTCCGGTTGAGCCCTTCAGGTTGACGTAAGCGCCCCAGGTTGATCCGTTGTAAAATCGTAGGCTGGTTCCGGACCATTGATGGGCGGGCGTCGGTCCTGTGGCGCCCGTAGGACCCTGAGGACCTGTCGCGCCTGTATCACCTTTCGGGCCTGTCGCCCCGGTCGGACCTGACGGACCTTGCGGTCCAGTTGAGCCGGTGTCGCCTTGCGGCCCAGTTGGCCCTGTTGCCCCTGTGGCACCGGTTGCCCCCTTGAGATTGACATAAGCGCCCCAGGCGGTGCCGGTATAGAACCGAAGGCTCGTACCAGACCATTGATGCGCCGGCGTTGGACCCGTGGCACCGGTTGGGCCTTGCGGACCCATTGCTCCTGTCAGGCCAGTATCCCCCTTTGGCCCTGTTGGCCCGGTCGCGCCTTGAGGACCGGCCGGTCCTGCGGGTCCTTGCGGTCCAGTCTGTCCGAGTTCGACGACAGTTTCGGCACCGGAGACGCGCTTCAGGAACAGCTTGCCGTCGGGGACATTCACAGCCAGCTCACCGGCAGCGAGTTGCGCCGTACTAGGCACCCGACCTGCCACGGTGGTGCGTTTGACCAACACGGTATTTGCCATGATCAGAAGGTCCCACCGTCAAGGGTGATCCCGTTGATCGACCCACCGGTAATCGCGACATTGCTGGAGGCTTGCGTGGCCATGGACCCCAGCCCGAGGTTCGAGCGCGCCGTCGCCTTGTTCGGTATATCCGACAGGTTCGATGCTGCGGAAAGCTTGCCAGCTAGCGCATTGGTCACGGTCGTTGCGAAGTTGGGATCATCGCCGAGGGCTGCGGCCAATTCGTTCAGCGTGTCCATTGCACCTGGAGCGGCATCAATTAGCGCACCGATGGCGGCGGCGACAAAAGCTGTGGTCGCGATCTGCGTCGTGTTTGTGCCGGCCGTTGCAGTGGGGGCCGTCGGCGATCCTGTCAGTGCAGGCGATGCAAGAGGCGCCTTTGCATCCAGCGCCGTCTGGAGCCCCGTGATTTGCGCGATCGAATGGCTGTGGCTGGAGGGCGTAAAGCTCGTGGGTTTGCCGGTAATCCCGGCCCAAGGTGCGGCATCGGCAACCTCTGCGGCATCCACCTTGCCATCGTTGTCCGTGTCATAGGTGGATTTTGCCATGTCGCCCGCGCCAAAGCCGGCAATGGCGTCATTTACGAAGGCCGTTGTTGCAATCTGTGTTGAGTTCGTGCCCGTGACCGCCGTCGGTGCCGTGGGCGATCCCGTGAAGCTTGGCGACGCCAAGGGTGCTTTCGTCGACAGCAGACCGTCGACCTGCGACTTGCGAACAAGATCGGTCCCGCTGCTGGCATCTTGTCCAGATTTTGGCACGAGAGAGAAGGTTTTGGCACCACCAACTGTCTGCGTGCCCACCAGCGCCAGAAAGCCGCCACTCCCGGCTATGGGGACGATGGAGGTTGCATTGCCGCTGCCGTCGTCGCCCTTGCCGACATAGACCGTGTTGTCGACCTCGTTGTGGGCAAGCTCGCCGGATTTCAGTGCTGCGGGCGCACCCGCCACGCCGGAGACGCGGCGTTTGAGCTGGATCGTATTGGCCATCAGAAAAATCCTCCATTGATGGGGGCGTCGGTGGGCAGGATCGTGATGCCCGGATCACCTTGATCGCCTTTGTCGCCTTGTGGGCCTGTAGCCCCCTGCGGTCCTGGCTGGCCGCCAAGCCGAATACGGAATGGCCCGTTTACAACGCGCACCTTGATCGGCGCGGTGATGGTGACCGGGCCTGTTTGCGGAACCGCTTCGCTCATGGGCTTAGCCCTCGCGTCACCGGCAGCATCACGGGGATTTCAAGAAAGAAACCCAAGTGCAGGCCTGGCTCGAGATCGGTGCGCACCAAATCCAGCACCACGCGGCCGGGCGTGAGCGCTGCGGTTTGGGTTGGTGTCAACGACAGTTCCAACACAGTGTCGGTGATGTGCTCTATCCCGCCGTCAGCGCTGGACAGCTCTGCAAGCAGCGTCGGATCACTCGGTTTGAGGCGTAGATGGCCGGCATAGCTCGCGCCTTCGACAAAAACCGGTGCCTCCGCCTCAATCTGCAGCCGCCAGGCGTAGCCAATGAGGATGGCCGGGCCTTCGCTCAAAGTGGCCACCGTCATGGCTGCCACCCGCAGAGCCGCGCGCCGACTTCGTTATGGGCAACGATCTGGGCCAGAGTGTCATCGCTCAGCAGGTCCTGGCGCGAGGAGCGAATAGGCTCGGCCCAATCGCAATCGTCCCGCAAACCTCGCGGGTCAATCGCGCATCCAGCGGTCAGCCCGACGCTCAAGATCGGTACGATCAGTGTTTTGAAGGTCATGACGGATGTCCTTGGACGTTTGCAGCGCGCGAACGCGGGCATCAGCGCGGCGGATGGCGAGGTCGGCCTCTGCGGCAAGCCGGCCCCGGCGGATCAGGAGCCAGATGGCGATGCCCATGGCCGCAACAATCGCGCCCCAATAGACAAAGCGTCGGCCAAGGCCGGAGAGCAGCGTGGTCAGGATGGCACTCATGCGGGCGCCCCCAGTGAGAGGGCGACGCAGCGTGTGTCGAGTAGCAGTACGGTTTGCCCGCGCGCATCGGCGCCGGCCCGCAGGTGATCATGCGTACGGACCGCGGCATCCTCGCAGTCGGTGAAGTGTGCGTAGCGGCTTTGGTTGATGCTGCTGGCGCAGACAGGCAGGTCATCCCCTGCAAGACAGGAGACGACAATCAAGACCCAGGTCATGGCGTTTTCCCCGTGCGGTGATCGTCGATCCGGGCCGCCTTTGCGCGCAGCGCATATAGAATGACGCCGATGAACACTGCCGCGCCGATCCATGGCAGGACATTGGAAAGCCAGCTTTCCAGCCCGATCAAGGTGAACACGCGTCCGGCCATGTCTCGAGCCTGTTCGGCCTCCAAGAGTGCAGGTGCGATCTGACTGCCGATCGAGCCTGCTGCGCCAATGACACCGAGACCGATCTGTGCATTGGATGCTGTTACGATCCTGCTTTCTGCAGGCGCGCCAGATGCCCTTTCCGGTGCGATTTCGCGAGGAGCGGCAGTTTCCAGCGCCTCGGTCAGCGCCACATCGATGATCGGCACGAGGGCAAGGTCGTTGTCGTTTCGGAAGGCCAAGATCGCAGCGCGCGTTCTTGGGCCCATGGCCCCATCAATCTGACCCACTTCGTGATAGCCGAGGTCTTTCAGCCGTCGCTGGACCGCCGCCACCGAGAGCGTCACGGCAGGCGCAACATCGCCCGCGCGCCGTATGCCAAGAAGCTTTGAGACCGGATAGCGCTTTACGTTAACGGCGTCGTCTTGATTGCCGCCGAGCCCCCAAACCCAAGCGCCCTCAATCCGATCGATAAAGAACACATGGCCCTGCCAGCTGGAGGAGCCGCGGGGGATCACGCCGATGTCGCCCCGCTGGGCGTCGGCAACCTCCACCGGCACACCCCAGTCGAGATAAGAGCGCGCGGTCAGCTTACGGGTCGAGCGGATCCCGGCCCTCTCGAGGCAGTGCCCGACGAATGCAGCGCACCAGGCCACAGAGTCATGTTCAACCCAGTCGTGACCGACCGAGGCGTACATCTCCATGATGATGGGATTGTCGGCGGGGCCCGGGCCCTCGGTCGTGCCGATGTAGCTGCGGGCGATGTCAAACGGCGTCATGGTTGTCTCCCATGCAATGCAAAACGCCGCCCCAGATGGGGCGGCGTGTGTGATTTCAGCGACGTGGTGGACGGGTTATTTCTTGCGGCAGAGCCAGGCGGCCAGCAGAGCTTCCGCCCCACGAGGGCCAAGGTATGCGAGCGTGGCCACAAACCCGGTCGAGACCGGTTGCGAGAGGCCGATATAGCGTGCCGCTGCCTCCCCGATCAGCGCCATGCCGACGGCGACGGGGATTTCCCAGAGGAGTTCCTTACCGAAGAAGCGGCGATTGCCGAGCTTCACCTCGCCCGAATGCCACATGAGCCGTCCCGTAAAGGCGCCGATCAGCGTGGTAACTGCGCCTCCGAAGAAGGAGTTGATCATGTCGATGAACCCACCATCATTCATGGGCGTGCCTCCTCAAGCGCCGCCACCCGGGCGGCCAGTTCCTTGACGGCCTCGATGAGGAGACCGGTGATATTGCCGTAAGCGACCGAGAGCTGACCCGCCTCGTTGTCACGGACCACCTCGGGTAAGACCGGCTCCACTTCTTGGGCGATGACGCCGATCTGGCGGCTTCCATCCATGGTGAAGCGCACGCCACGCAAGGCGCTGACCAATGTCAGAGCGTCAGCGATTGTCTCAATCTCCGACTTCAACCGCGCATCTGACGAGGAGACAAAGTTCGGAGCCGTCACCACGCCGGTGAAGGTTGCGCCGGACAGCGCCGCTTTGGCCGCAATCGCTGCGTCATAATCGGCGGCGGATTTCGTGGCCATGGTCCCGAGCCCGAGGTTGGTGCGTGCCACGGCGGTGTTCGCGAGCCCGGCCAGATTACCCGCTGCATCCAAGAGCGCATCCCAGCCCGTGTTCGTGGCATTCCGGCGGCGCAGTACAGGCGGTGAGACCGACGTATCAACCCAGAGCATGCCCGCCATCGTCGCCGTCGGCGCGGAGGCCCCGGCACTCGTCGATTGCAGCGCAGCGATCACCTCATTGATCCGCGCGCGCACGGCGGCGCCCGCGTCGTTCGCGATCGTAAAACTCGCTGTCTGCGCCATTAGGCTACCTCGTCGGCGTAAAGCCGCAATTGACTGACGATGGGCGTGTAGGACGCATCCTTCGTCGTGAGATGCGCCCGCGCTTCCACCGCGCGGGCTTCGATTTCGTGGTTGTCGAGGCGGCCCCAGGGACCCCAGTTCGGCGATGCGGCCGGATCGTCATCGGTTTCGCGAATCTCGAAGAGCACGTCGATTTCTGCTCCAGCCGATCCGTCAAAGTCGGCCCATGTGTCCATCAAGGCCGTACGCGCGTCGATCCGGTCATTCAGTGCGAGCGCCGCCACGCCGATTTCGGATCGGAGGCGGACACGTTTCACCGCACCGAGATCGAGACCGGTGGCGAAAGCGTATTCGCCGTCCATTGCCGTCACTTGGGTTACGCCATTCGTGGTCGCGGTGGCGAGTGTCAGGTTCGCACCCGTGACCTGCAGCCCGGATTTTGGGCCGATAAAACCAGGATCGGCTTGCAGAAAGTCCAAGGTCGAGAAGGCCAGCACTTGCGCGCCCTTGGTCGAGACCCGGGTTTCAGGGCCAGCACGGCCGCCGCTGTCTTCAGCCCGGACCAGATAGGTGCCAGGTTTCAGCGGCACGACGGCGATGGCCTCGCCGCCCGAGACCCGGTCCATCGAATAGCTGTCGGCCCAGGTGGCCGTCGCTTCCTTCGAGTGCCGGATTACGATATTGCCGCCGACCCGCACGTCAGGATCGGCAGAGCGCGTCCATTTGAGGATCGCAAGCCCACCCGCCGTTTGCAGCGTCACATTCTCAAGTTGGGCCGGAGGCGCGGTGAGCCCGAGGATTTCGGCCGCGGTCTCCTGCCAGGGCGAAGAAACGCCCAGAACCGAGATCGCTTTGACGCGGAAAGCCCAAGCTCCCGGCGCGATGTCGCGGATTTCAAGCGCAGTGCCGTCGGTGCGGCCATAGTCGATCCAGTCAGCCGCGCCAGCCAGTTTGCCTTGTAGCTGATAGGCCGCAACAAAACCTGAAGGTGCGGCTTCCCAAGCGACCTTGGCCAGAACCTTCAGTCCGCCCCCATCCCGCGTGATGTAGAGGTCCTCGGTGACCTGCGGAGCCCCTGGTGCCGGGATGTCATAGGCGTTGGGCAAGGCTGTTCGCGGGGCGGCAGCGTAGATCTGCTGCTCGGATGCCGACCAGTCATAGACTAGGGGTGAGGTCTCGCGCAGAACGAGCTCTGGCAGCAGGAGCGCGCCATCGCCCGAGGCGGTCAGGTCAAGGCTCACCCCGTGCACCTCGAAGGGCTTCGCGGCAAAGCCCCAGCGCGCATAGGATAGTGTCACCACATCGCCGACGGTCGCGGCCCAAGCCGAAAGCTTGCCCGACAGCCGCACCGTCATCTGACGCCGCGCGCGCTCGAGTTCGATCTTCGCAAGCCGCTGCGCCATGGCAGCCGAGATCGTAAAGGGCAGCGAGATGTCGCGCCATTTCCGCTCACCGCCGTCCTCAGTCAGGTAAACATCCGAGGCATAAGCCGGGAAGTCATCCGGCTGCCAATCGTTCTCGGGGCTGACGAACTGCCCGCGCACCCCGTTGAAGTTCGACGACATTGTCACGCGCGTGGCGAGCGTCAGCCCACCCTCGCGGACATGGTCCGAGGTCAGCGCGACGTCCGGCGCACGCCAGGCACCAGCATGAATGCGCCAGGACCCGCCCGAGAAGGCGCAGCGACCGGCGAAGGACGAGAGCAGTCCCTCGATGATCGTCTTAGGGACCTCCGAAAGCGTAATCACCCCGTTGCAGGCATAGCGCGGCTCGGACCCACCACCTGCAAGCGGAACGGTCTCGTCACAGATGTTGGCGGCCTCAACGAGGGACATCTCGTCAATCCCGTCGGGCTGGCCGATGCGCGCGCCGATGCCCCAGGTCGGGTTGGCCATATAGTCAGCAAGGCAAAGTGCGGGGTTTTCTGAGTAGCCTGCGGTTTGGGTGCGAGGGTCCCAGATGTCGTCCTTCCCTTCAATATCCACCGTAATGTTCGGGATGCCCCCCGGAAAGGCGTCCTGGTCATAGGTCAGACGTAGCCGAATGGCCGCACAGCCCCGCAGCCGATGGTTTTCGGTCCATTTGTCGGGCAGCGCTGCCTTGAGACCCGCGAAGGCGGTCTGGTTTGCAGCACCCAGTTTCTTTTCGACGAGGACCTTTCCGCCCCAACGGCCTTGGGCAAAGCCATCAGCATCGAGGGCCATCTCGCCTTCGAAGTAGATCGCTCCAACGGATTTCACCCGATGCGTGGCCAGCACGATCACCAGATCGAGGTATTTGTTGTCCGATCCTGAGGAGTGCAGGAACACGATGACCCCGCCCTTGCGGGTACGACCATAGACGAGATCGCGCGGCACGACGGGCTCGCGGATCGTGACCGTCCGCGGCTGCATCGTGGTCTGCGGTTTGGGCATCAGGGCCTGCGCCGCGTAGGACAGCAGAAGCGTGCCGCCGATCCGCAGAAGGGCCGCACCAATGCCGCCTGCAGCCAATACGCCGCTGATCGCCCCCGCGAACGCGGTGACGGCTGTCACGATGAAGGGCATGGAGTGGATCCGTATTCAGATAGGCCAGGCAAGCCGGCAAGAGGTGAGCGGCACGGTCACGAGGCCCTCCGGCGCTATCCCAACCGCCGAGGCTCCAGTGCAGATGCCGAAGCCAAGACCGGTGTCGGCCAGAACGATGTCGCCGCGTTGAGCGAGAAGGACAGACGGGCGTGGTTCGCCCAAAAGGGAGCGCCCCATTTCTTCGAGCGAGGCCCAGCCCAGACGACGCATCACGCGCTGCCCGCCAAGCGCAGTGGTGTAACGACCGCGCCAGAGGGCAGCGATATCCTCACCGCCGGTCAGGATCATGCGCACCTCGAAGGCAAAGGTCGGACAATCGTTGACGCTCCAGACGAAAGGCTTAGCCCGTGCCGTATCGATGGCTGCGGCGAGAAGGCGTTCCCAGTGGTCAACGCGAGGGAGCATCATCCGCGCCCCCAGGTGATTTCGCGATCCTGGATCGCGGTCACATATTCAAATCCAAGATCGCCCGGGAACAAGACCTGCTGGCTTTCATGGGTGTAGCGCCAGGTCCGCGCCACGGTCAGGTCGATGAGACGGCTCTCATAGCTTATGGTGATCGTGCAGGTATCCGCGTCGTCCTTGATTTCCGGAACATCGAGCCGGCCTGAGAAAGCCTGAACCGGATCGGCGATGATGCTGCCATCCTCGGCCAAAAGCCCAAGCCAGATACGACCGGGCAAACCCTGACGCGCTTCCTCGATCGCCATCTGCACGAGGTCCAGCGGCACGCCGGAAAGCGACACAGCCGTGCCGCCGGCCACGACCTCACCGGTTTCCTCAAGCGAGCCGAGGCCCAAGAGTGACCCAGCTCCAGCCCAGCTTTGGCCGTTCCAGCTGACTTCTCCCAGACCTGACCAGATCCGAACCCAGCCCGTCGCAAACTGGCCCTCGAAGAAGATGACCGGCCTGAGACTTTGGTCAGCCAGCGCAGTTGCGAAGGCGACGGTAAGATCACGGCTCATCGAAGGGCCTCGCTGGTTAAAGGGCTTCGCGGGCGGAGATCGTGAAGCGATGCTGATCCGCCCGACCGATGACCGAGGGGACCGGGGCCGTTAGCCGCAACAGGACCGACGGCGCATCAAGGCCAAGGAGCGTCCCTACCGGCACGGAAGCCCGAAGCGGTGGCACGAAGGCGAGCGTCGCCTCGCTGCCCACGGGCGTCACATCGGCAATCAGCTGATAGAACCGCGTGGTGGCATCCGAGCCCAGCTGGAAGAAATCCCCCGCGCGAAGGCCAAGTCCCCAACCAGCCGTGCGCAAGGTGGAGGCTCCCGCAGCTTGCACCTCGGTCACGTAAGGATTGCCCGCCGCCACCGGCACCTCGATCGACGGATCGGGGAAGAGGAAACGGCCCCGCAATCCACCAAGGGCGGTGAAGAAGGTCGAGAGCCGCCGAGCCTTCGCCCCTTGGGTCACCGCCATCTCGATCTGGTATTCCCACCAAGAGGCACCCCAGTCCTGGATCTGGGACGTGCCGGTGAATGGCGAACGCGCCTCGGCGACCGACGTGACCAGCCTCCGCTCGAGCGAGGACACGTGCGTCAGCGGCAAGACAGGAATGGCCATCTCAGATCACCTGACCCCGGCGTCGGCCATCGGCCACGCCTTCCTTGGCAATGCGGGCGATTTCCGGAATGGCAGCCCGCAGCCGCGCATCGATCTGCTCGGCCACGCCCATTTGCGCCCCGCGTGCGTCGATGTTCACGGTCACGCCCGAACCAGTATTGCCTTGTCCGTACTCAGCCGCCTCGCGCCGGTTCAGCACCCGTTCCCCGCGCTGCAGGATCGTTGGGACCTCGTCGGGGCGGAGACCAGCCCAACCGCCGGAATGCATCCTCGGCGCCCCCGCGAAGGCAATTGCCGGCACCGAGCGGCTATGTCCGGACAGTCCGACAATACCGCCCGCATGCGAGACAGCCGCCGCAACGGACCCGCCGCCAAAGATGCCAGAGAGCGCCGAGGCGATGGGCCCCAGCACAGCGCGCTTGAAGGACAGAACCGCGAGGTCTGCCAGGATCGAGCGCACGAGGCCCTTGAAGTCAAACTTGCCCGTTTCAACAAAACTCCGGAACGCGCTTTCCGCACCGCTGAAGGCTCCGGTCAGGGTTTCGCCGAGGCCTTTGCCCCAGTTCAGCGCATCCGTGGCATAAGCCTGAAGAGACTCCGACACTGCACGCCAGCCGGTAGCGATCCGATCTCCGGCACTTCCTGCCGCGCCACCAGCTCGCCCCATGGCGTCCGATAGCCGATCTGCAGAGGCTGTGGCCTCATCCAGCGCCGCGGCGCCTTCTTCACCCGTACCCGCGATGGCATCGCGAAGCGCGCCCCAGGAGATGAGCGGCGCCGTCGCGCCATTCGCAAGGTCTGTGGCGGCGCGTCGGTAAATATTGGCTGTTTCCAGTGCATCCGCTGCAATGCCATCCAGCCCAAGGTCGGGAACAGAGAGTGGGTTATCCTCGAAGGCTCGCCGAAACGCCTCTGCCGCAGCCGTCCCGGCATCGGCTGAGGCGCCAGCAAAAGGATTAGCAATGTCGCCGAGGCTGATCTCTCCGATCTGACCGAAGGTGGTCTCGATCCCGACCGCTGCCAGGGCATCCCGAATGCGCCCCGTGAAGGCATCAATTCGTCGAATTGCGCCGTTCAGCATGGCCTCGATCCCGTCGAGCATGCGGTTGGCCGCCGAGAAGACCAAATCGCCGATCACATCCGGCAGACGCGACCAGATCTCGCGCACGGCCAGAAGTGCGCCCTCGAACGTATTGGCGGTCGTGTTGCCAAAGGCGACCACACTCTCGATGGCCCCAGCCATGCCGGTCGCAGCATCCGCTTTGAGATCATAAAACATGGCCGTCGCACGAGACCCGGCCGCGTTGGCCCCCATTTTGATCCGTTCCCAGACCTCAACAGCGACATCTTTCAAGAGCCGCATGGCCTCACCGAAGCCGCCTGCGCCGGAGGCGAGCCGCGTGAACCAATAGACCAGTTCCCCTGCGCCGACGATGAGGGCACCGATGCCGGTCCGGATAAGCGCACCTTTCAGAACCACAAGTGTGGTGGCGAGCCCACGAACAGAGAGAGCCGCGGCGGCCATGGCGGCCACCCAGCGTCCGGCGAGGAAGGTGGCAAAGGTCCCGGCGTAGATGGCCAGTCGATCAAGGTTGGCCAGGACCGCGTCAAAAGCCAAGCTGATCGGGCTTGTGAAAGACGCCAACGCGACAAAGGCAGTCGCGGCGGCTTCCAAAGTTGGCGCCAGCGCCACCGCGATCCGATTGCGCACGCCGGTGAAGACTTGCCCAATGCTGACGAGCGCCAATTCGGATCGACGCATCGCGGCGATGGCGTCCGCGTCCAGCACCGCACCAAGCGCCTGCGCCTGTGCTCCAAGCCGGGTCATCTCCGCGCCGCCGTTTTGCAAGAGCGGGATCAGCCGCGTGGCGTCGGACGCCATGGCCTCGAGATAGAAGGTCATCTCCTGTTGGCTGACGCCCGCGCGCTCGAGGCTGTCGACATAGAGTTGCAGGGCTTCCGGCCCCGAGAGCCGGGCAAACTGGTCCGCCGTGACGCTCACGCGGGGCGCAATATTCTCGAAGAAATCCGCCATCGGGCCGCCGCCGGTCTGCAGGAAATCCCCCACACGGTCATTCACGTCCTTCAGGATATCGGCGAGCTTTTCTTGTTCGATGCCGACGGTGGCCGAGGCCGCGGACCAGCGCTGGAAGACCTCCGGGGTGGCATTGGCCACCTGAGAAAGCTGGCCGATTTCATTAGTAGCTGCCACGGTCGAGCGGGTCATCGATACGACGGCAGCAGCAAGGGCCGTGGCTGCAGCAGTTGCCGCGATCCGGGCCCGGCGCGCAAAGGCCGCCATACGGGCATTGGCTTGGTCCATCTCGCGCGAGAGACGCCCCAAGCCACGGCTACCCGCCTCGCCGACGCCTTCCAACTCGGCGCGCACTTGTCGGCCGCCCGTCGCGGAGAGCCGGACGGAAACGCGCTTTTCTGCCATCGGAACAGTTCCTCGGTAGGTCACACCTCGTTCCCAATGGAAACGAGGTCAGGTCAGGCCTGATCCGGCCTGAAGGTGTTCATTGATCTTGCGCACCATCACCGCCTCGATGGGCGGCAGGAGTTCCGCGAGGATGAGGGGTGAAAGCCCGAGGGCCGCCCCGAGTTGCAGCGCCGCGGTCATGTCCCAACCGAGAAAAGAACCGCCGCTCATTCCACCCGCCACCCGGACCTGACCGCCGAGGCGTTGGACAAGATCCCAGACCTGCCAGCCTTCAAGGGTCAGCGGTTTATTCAAATTGCGTGGGCATTCTGCGCAAACAGAGGGGCATGCGGCGCAATACTCACCGCCCCCGCCGAACTCCCAGTCGGCGAGAGCGGTTAGGCGTTTTTTTCCGCGTCCAGGATGAGCGCGCCCGCGATGTATTTCGTCTGAAAGGCCTCAAAGATCGGCCAAAGCTCCAGCAGGGCGTCGATGCCCTCGGGCGTCAGCGTCAGTGGCTCGCCGTCCTCGTCGCCGACGCCGTCCCAATCTTTCACGACAATGCGGGCGACGGCTTTGGCAACGATGCGGGCGAGGTCGTCGTTGGAATGGGCTGCATCGATTGCTGCATCCTCCGTGGCCGCGGTGATCGTTGGATCGCTCCGCGCGGCCAACATAATGGCGGTGGTTAGCGGTTCCACCAGCAGGCGGACACCATGCCCCAAGTCGAGCCAGCGGGGTTCATTCGACAGGTTCAGGCGGAGCATCAGTAAACCTCGCGGTCATTGGTGAGCGTGACGGTGCACATCCGGCCCAATACCGGGTCGCTGGCGGCCTGCCAGTCGAAGGTGGCCTGCACGCCTTGCGGGCCCGAAATCTCGATCCGGGGACGCGGCAGGTAGACAGCGTGGGCTGTCAGCGTCAGGCTCTCGCCGGTTGCCAGCGTGTAGGAGAACTCAAGCTCGCAGGCCTCGCCGTTGATCGCCTGTTGCACCAGCGTCTGATCAGCGAAGCGGACAACGACATTGCCGGTCAGGGCCGCAATGGACGGGTCTGCGCCATCGATCTTGCCGTCGGCCCGGATCGTCTCGATGCGGTCGAGGTTGTTGGCATAGGTCAGGTCGGCAGAGACGACGTTCCCGATGTTCGCCCCATTCCGGGTGATCGCTCCGTTGAAATGCCCGAAGCGCTTCAGCGCGATATTGGCGGGTGTCCCTACCGCACTGGTCGTGGCGATGGCCTCGCCTTGCGCGACGATGCTGGCCGTTGCCGTCAGCAGCCCGGAGCGCGCCATCTGCCAGTTGAGGCTGTCGATCATGCATCCAGAATACATGGCAAAGCGCGGCACTTCTGGCATGCCTGTCTCGACTGAAAAGCTCGGCAGCGCCCAGTTCCCGGAGCGGAACTCGTGCGTGTAGGGCGCCTCCGCGCCGGTGGTCGTGGGCGCGCCAAAAGCGGCCTTCAGCCAGAAGCCGAAGGCCTCGGCATCGATCGGGATCACCACGTCGCCATCCGCCGTCACCGCATCCTTGATCGGCGCCTGCGGATCGCGGCCGTAACCCAGCAGTTCCGAGGTCTGCAGCGGTTGCTCTGCCCCCAGCGTCGTGCTGGCGAAGGGCATCTTGGTGTAGCCGCTCGCAGGCGGCGTGCCGTATGTTGTCTCGAACGCCAGCGCCATTTGCGCCCGCGCGCCTTGGGCTCGTGCCATGGTGTCTCTCCTTGAATTGGTCTCGTCAGCCCAGCGCGTCACTGGTCGCGTAGTGAAGGGTGATCGGAATGATCCCGGCTTTCAGAGAGGCGGCCCCCTCGACCGGTAGATCGACAGGCTCAGCGGCCTCCGGTTCAACCCAGTCGCACAACCCCCGCAAAGTCCGGTCGGCGGCGATAACTGAGCCGATCTGAGTGACAAGTGCGTCGAAAAGGGTGTCCCTATCCGTTGCTGATTGCACGATCATCTCGAGTTCTACGCGATGCTGGAAATGATAGGTCAGCGGCGACAAGGTCACGCCTGGGTCTCCCGGGATGCCGTCGCGTAGGATCATGAGACCTGTGGGCGGGATGCGTTCCGGCAGAACTTCTCCGCGTAGAACCGGCACATGCGGGATCGTCCTGAGCAGGTCCGCCAGGGCGGTAAGGATGGTTTCGCGGGTGGTGGGCATGTGGTTGTTTTCTGCCTTGAATTCCGCCATCACAGCGATCGGCGGGCCTGTAGCTCAGCGGTTAGAGCAGGGCGCTCATAACGCCTTGGTCGCAGGTTCGAATCCTGCCGGGCCTACCACCGCCCCCTTGGCGGAATCGGTAGACGCCAGGGACTTAAAATCCCTTGCCTTCGGGCGTGCCGGTTCGAGTCCGGCAGGGGGCACCAAAAGGAAGTGTGGCCGAGTGGTTTAAGGCTCTGGTCTTGAAAACCAGCGTAGGTGAGAGCCTACCGTGGGTTCGAATCCCACCGCTTCCGCCAGCCCTTTCATGACGCCCGTGCATCGAGCCAATTCGCCACGATCAGCCCCGGTATCGCTGCCTGCGCCCGTTCGGCGTCCCGCGCCAGCGACAGCCGTTTGGCGAGTTTCACCTGGGGCACCAAGAGGAAAATCGGCACAGTGCTTTGTCCACGCCCGGTCTTGGATCGAGAGGCCACGCCCAGCCCACGGCTGTTCAGCCGTCCGTCGGCCACGAGCAGGCTTGGACCGCCCCGCCGATAGACAAAGCGCAGACGCAGACCGCGCCGCCTTTCCCATTCGCCGGGCGTGAGCGCCTTGCCGCGCGTGCCTTTGCCGGCCGCAGGCGTTGGGATGGCAAGCCAGAACCCGTCCTTCGACCGGATCAAGGGTCCGGTGTCATGCGCCCCGATGATCTGGGGTGCGTTGGACCAAATGAGCGCGGCCGCTTCCAGGCTTTCCCCCGCCGCCGGAAAGGTCTTAAACCTGATCGTGTTGGCAAGCCGCTGACCGAGGCGGGCGCGCATGATCTGGGCGCGCCAGTCGGATTTGAGACCAGCGCCCGCAACGCGCATTGCCGTGGTCACGGCCTTTTCGCCAACGAGAAATTCGGCGCGCATCACGTTGACGATGTCGCCGGTCAAGGAGAGGTCGAGTTTCACGCGGGCGTCGCCTCGACGGTCCAGATCAGCCTCTCGCGATCGCGGATCGGCTCGCCTTGGATGAGGAAGGTTTCGTCACCGATGAGGATCTGATCATCGGGGCGGGGCGCGGGGAGCTCCGAGACGCGCACATCAAAGCGCATGGTCTCTGAGACCAGACGTGCTGCCCCAAACGTGGTCACATCATCATTACGCCGCATGATGATGCGGATGCGGGTGAACTGCCCTTCGCTGTCACGATACCAGGCCTCATGGGCGAGGTTCGGATCAGCGAAGAGCAGATCGAGGGCCACGGCAAAGGCCGTCATGTCTCAGCGGCCTCAGTTCGAGCTGAAGATCCGGATGGCCAGCCGCGGGCGCTTGTTGACCGGCAGGATCGAGGCCTCGGTCATCAGGTCGATCCAGCGGCCTTTGGCGTCCATCATCTGCCGCGCGTAAAGCGGCAGACCCACGGTGTTGGCCGTCTCGAGCAAGTTGGCCGGCCCGCCATAGGTGGTGAAGGTGTCGAAGGTCCCGAGCGGAAAGGCGATCCCCTCGCCCGCAGGGATCAGGCGTTCCGAGGTGCCATTCGAGAGGGTGACCGAGCCGTTGTATTCCTCAAAGAGGATGCCCGCGAAGGGGAAGGCGCGGCGCATGTCCTCGCGGAGCGGTTGGCCGCCCGTGGCCGAGAAGAACTTGTAGGCTTCTTCGGTCTTGGGGTGGCTGATTAGCTTGTCGAAGAACTCCGAGCTCACCAGCGCATGGGCCGTTGTCATGGTCTCGCCGAGAAGGTTGTCCTCGATCCCGCGCAGGACAGTTCGGACCTTGCCCTGCACATTCGTTCCGGCCGTACCGAAGACGAAGTCGACCGAGATCTGCTCGAGACCGAATTCCGTGAAGTAGTTGTAGAGGGTCGTGCCCGCGCCGTCCTTCACGATGCCGCGCAGCGCGTTCATCTCCATGTATTCGCGGGTCTGGGCATGCTTGCGGCGCATCAGCGTCAGCTTGCGGTTCATCACCTCGACCAGCGGGTCAGCCGCATCCGACAGGCCCAGCGCGGGCATGCCCTGGATATCGGCCGGCAGGATGACATCGTCATGCGGGATCCAGGGCAGGGCGAAGCTGCGCATCGAGCGCTGCTCGCGGGTGCCGACGGTTGCGGGCGCACCCAGCGGGACCGAGGGCAGGAGGCTGAGGACGCCTTCGCGCTGTTCGATGACAATGGAACGTTGCGTGACGCCTTCAAAGCGGAAGAGGCCGATCTGGCCGAGGCGGGTGTAGAGATTGGGCAGGATGTTGATGGCCTGCGTCATCTCGGCGAGCGAATAGCCGCCCGCGTCAAACGGGTTGCGCGTGATGGTCATGGGAAACTCCGGGGAATATGGGGTGACGCGCTAAAGCACGACGGGAAGAACGGGTGATGCGCCGGATCAGGCGGCGTCGCGCGGGATGATGCCGAGCGCGATCAACTGAGCGTGCTTGGCCGCCGTCTTGGCTGCGTCATCGACGCTGGCGTCGAACACGAGTGCGGCTTTTGAGACGATGGCGGGGCCACGCAAGACGACGATGCCGGTTGCATCAGCCGCTGTCGCGTCGACGTCGTAAAGCAAGACAGCGGCCGCGTTTTGTGCGCCATCACTGCCGGCAGCCGTGCTGAGTTTCATCTTGCCACTTGCGGTGATGCGGCCAAGCACAGCGCCGACGGGGTAGCTGGTGCCAGCCAGCAGCGTGACGGTCTCGCGGGTGAAGTTGGGGTTCAGCTCGTATTTGAGGACATCGCCCATGGTGGGCGGTTGGGTCAGCACGGACATGGGCAATCTCCGAAGATGTGAGGGTCAAAAAGAAATCCCCCGCCGGGGAGGAACGGCGGGGTATCAGGTGGGCGGCAGGTCGTGGAGAGAACGGTTCAGCCCCTACTGCCCGCCGAGGCAGCCTTCTTCGCGGCAGCCACAATCGGGCTTTCCACGGATTTGGGGAGAACAGGCGAGGGTGGGGCCGCTACGATGTCGCGGGCATCAGCGGCTGCTGAGGCGCGTTGAAGGACCAGTTTGCGGAGGGCTTCCGGGGCCGTACCATCGCGAAGTGCTTTCGCGGCATCAATCGCGATTCCGAGCCGGCCCGCTTGCGCCGCGATCTCAGCGATCTCTGCTGCCGCCTCGCGAAGCTGAACTGAGAGTTCCGCCAGATTTCTTGGTGGCGCGGCCGCCGGGGCGGGCAAAGGCGCCACAGCTGCGACGGTCGCGGGGTCTTCTTCCTGCATGCTTTGTGCCGCGTCCTGCTGATTTTGTTCAGTCGCGCTCTCCAGCGCGGCGTCCTCGGCATCGCCGATTTCCGTATTCGCCTCAGGGGCATCTGTTCTGGCGCTCATGGCGGCCTCCTTTGCTCGGGGGTGACTGGCGCGGGGTAGCCGCGCGGTAGGTGACGGGGCAGACAGGCTTTCGCGAAAGCGGGCAAAGCCACGGGGGAGGTCGATCACCTCATCGGCCAAGCCAGCGCTGACCGCATCGACCCCGCGATAGGTCGCGGCTTCGGTCGCTAGCGCCGCATCTTGGTTCAGACGGTCAGCACGGCCTGCAGCAACAGTTTCCGCGAAGAGGAACCGCAGCACATCGATCTCGCGCTGGATGTCGTCCCGCACGCTCTCTGGCAGCGGCTCGTAGGGATTGCCATCGACCTTGTGCTGGCCGGAATGGATCAGCGTGACCCGTACACCGTCTTGATCAAGCTGGCCGCTCAGATCGGCATGCATAACCACAACCCCAATACTGCCCACGGCGCCGGTGCGCGGCAGAAGGATGCGGTCGGCCTGGGAGGCCAGCGCATAGCCTGCAGAGAATGCATGTTCGGCAACGAAAGCCCAAACGGGCTTGTTACGACGAAGCGCGCGGATCTGATCAGCCAGGTCGAAGACGCCTGCTACCTCGCCTCCGAAGCTATCGATCTCGAGCGCCACCGCGCGCACAGACGGATCGCGCGCTGCTGCATCGATCTGTGCGGCTATTCCCTCGTAGCTGGTCTGGCCGGAGGACTGTCCGATCCAGCCCCCGCGATGGATCAGCACGCCCGCGATCTCGATCACCGCGATGCCATCGACGATCGGGTAGGGGGCGTCGCCATGGTGCTGCAGGCGTTGAGTGAGGTTTCCACTTAAGATGCTGGCGCGTGCAGGGAGAACAGTTTTGCCCTCTGGTGTGTCGACGCCATCAGCCAGTTCGACCTGCCGTCCCAGGATGCGCGGCCCGAGGCCGGATAGAAACGCAATGGCCTTGGACGGTTCGACCAGCAGCGGCGTGTTGAACGCGCGAGCGGCAATGCGGGCATGGAGCATTAGGCTTGGTCCTCGTCAGGGCGTGGGCGGTCTTCCGCGTCATAGGTCTCATTGTTTGGCTCGGCCCTATCTTCCTCGGTCGGTACAGCCTGCACACCCTGCGCGGGCGATCCAGGCCGGCGGAAATCAAGGCCTAGCGCACGTTCGCGTTCCCTCTCTGCGGCAATCTCCCGGTCCACTTGCTCAGCGTCATAGCCCCGCTCTGCGATGGCTTGGGTGCGGGATTTGAGCCCCGCTTCGATCTGTGCGATTTCGGCATTGGCGTCTTTCAGCGGATCGACCCAGTCCCATTTCGTGGGGAGCCAATCGGCCGCCAGCATGCGCAGACGATCGGCCTCATAGCCGGGCAAGGGCAGCGCTCCGGAGAGCACCGCTAGGTCCAGCCAGCGCGCGTAGACCGGTCGGCAGAGCTGATAGACCATCACTGAGTGCTGCCATGCCGAAACCCGACGGCGGAACTCGATCAGTGCCAGGCGTGAGTTTGAGAAGTTCCCTTTCACCATGTCATTGGCGAGGTAGGGATAGGGGATCCCGAGCGCAGCCGAGATCTGCAGCAACGTCCTATACTGGAACGGCTCATAGGTCGCGCCGCTGTCGGCAGGCTGGCCGACGGTCACGTCCTCGCCGGGATCCAGCCGCACGATCTGGCCTGGGCTGATCTCAACGCCCACGGGCATCTCCTCGTCGTCCAAGGGGGCGAGCGGGTTCTCCGGGGCAGGTGATGTGACGAACATCGCATACATCGCCGCGACCTTTTTGCGATCGAGCTCAGCATCGTCGTATTGATCGAGCAGGAAGAGCTTCACGATCGCCGGGGCCAGTTTCGACACACCGCGCAGCTGCCCACCCTCGACTGGGTCGATGACGTGGATGACCTCACTGGCGGGAACGCGCACGATTTCTCCTGAGAGCCCGGGATCGGTGCTGTCACCCGGGTGACGCCGGAAGAAGTGATAGGCAACACGCCGCCCGATCCGGTCGAACTCGATCCCCTGGCGGATGGCATTGCCGTTGCGCGCTACGCCCGTTTCATGGAGCGGCAGCATTTCCGAGGGCAGCATCTGGAGTTGTAGCGGCACCGTTAGCCCATCTTCGACCCGCCGTGGGCGGATCCGAATAAAAACCTCACCGGCCAGAAACACCTCGCGCGCGGCCCGGCGCTGAAGCCCGTAGAAATCCGTCAGCCCTTCGGCGTCGGCCTCATCGGTCCAGGCGAGCCAGAGCCGCTGCAGCTCTTCCTTCCGCGCGGCATCGGCGAGCTTTGAGATCGGTTTGATCCCGTCGCCAACCGTGTTGGCTGCCCAGCTTTCGACCGCATTCACGGCATAGCCATTGTTGCGCACGAGCCAGCGGGCACGGGCGGTGATGTCAGGACCAGATGCCGTAATCAGCGCATTCACATGAGCCCTTGTGGCCTGGAACCCGCGCAGCCGCCGATGTTGCTGTCCTGCATCAAACCCGCCGATGAAGGCGCCGAGGCGCTGCCGCCAGTTCATCAGAGGTCTTTCACAGCAAAGGTGCGTAGCACACGCCCAGCGCCGCGTTCGAGTTTCGCAATGCGCCGTTCGACATCGCCTATGGCAGCGGCGAGCTCAGCATCCGTGCCATAATTTACGGTCTTGCCGTTATAGCTGACAGACCGCGTGCCGCTGTAGCGCGCGGCCAAGAGCGCGCTGTGGCGGAGTTTCAGCTCGTCGAGGGTCATTCGTCATTCCATGTATTTAGGCGTGCTGATCTTCCAGCCACGCCGCCGGGGCGTTGTAATCCGCCCCGCCTGAGGTTCGGTCGGTTTCTCGGTCTCAGCGTTCTGGGTCGCGGGTACCGTTTCCACGCCGGCCTGTTTCTCCAACTGCCGCCACATCCGTTCATCAAAGCGGTCGGCGCCAAGGATCCAAGCCGCGGCCCGGGCATAGACCCGGGTGTCGAGCGCCTCGTTCCGCTCGCGCATCTTCTGCCATTCCTGCCGGGCATAGCCTCGCCGGTCGCGGATCGTCACGAGCTGCTCAGCCACGAGCTGCTTAAGCCATTCGCTATCCGCCCAGTCGGGCAGGTGGATCGTGCCCGCCGGTATCGGCTCCTCTGGCTCGGACGGCCGCTCTAGCCGCAGATACCGATAGGTCTCTGCCTTGAAGGTGGCCGTGGCCACGGTCCAGAGCCGCGCCCCACGCTTTAGTTTCCGACCATTGACGGTCGCATCGACAAAGGTTGGCCCCGACACGGGCGTCGCGCGGTTGAACCCCTCCAAACCTTTCACAGGTGCCACCTGCGATATCCCCTGCGGCCGCGCCCAGGCGTAGACGGCAGAGGTTTCATACCCAGTATCGATGGCCAGCTTGGCAAGCGGCATCACCGCGCCGTTCTCATGCACCCAAGTCTGGCCAAGCAGCTCCGTTAACGCCTGCCAGCAGGCAGGATCTCCAGGCCCGCCCGGAATGACGATGTGGTCAACCAGCCAACTCTCGAGGCCGCGGCCCCAAGCCCAGACATCGACCTCGATGCGGTCCTTTTGCACGTCGGCTCCGGCGGTGAGGAACAGCCCGCCGAGGGGGATCTGCGCAGCATATGCCTCACGCCGATCCGCAAGCCGCTGCCATTCCGGCGCATCGCCGCTTTCAACCCAGGTCTCGCCCAGAAGCGTGTTCCGAGCCGCGCGCAGCATCTCATCCGAGCCCTGCGCTGCGAGCCAGTCCCGTGCGATCTGCTCCCAGCTCTTCCACCCGATCGGCGAATAAAGCGCCGAGAGGTGGAAGCCGATCGCGTTCGGATCTGCGCTGGTCGCGGTGGCCCTCCATTCACCACGCTCGAGCATCTGCGTCTTGTGGTGCTCGGCGATGGGACGCTCGCAGTCCGCGCAGTGATATGCGGCCGTTTCCGGTTTTCCCTTCGCCCAGCGCAGGCGCTCGAACTGCAGCCACTGCATATGGCCGCAATGCGGACACGGCACAAAATACCGCCGCTGATCGCTCGCCTCGAACTCTCGTTCAATACGCGACAGCCCCCGAATGGTCGGTGTCGAGACCATGAACACCTTGCGCCGATGCGCAAAGGTGGTGGTTCGTGCTTCAGCCAAGCTGACCGGATCGCCTTCTTCGTCTGCCGAAGCTGGGTAGGCGTCGACCTCGTCCAGAAACACGTAGCGCGCAGGCATCGACCGCAGGCCCGTGGCCGAGTTCGCACCGGTCAGAACCAGAATGCCGCCGGGGAACTCCTTCGACAGCATCGAATTGCCGGCATCGCGAGAGTGCGCGGGCTGCACGCGCTCCTTCAGCGCCGGGCTATCCTCGATCAGAGGGTCGATCCGCCCGCGCGATGTGCGCTTGGCCATCTCCACGGTGGGCAGCACCGCCAGCATGGGGCCGGGCGCATGGTGGATGACAAAGCCGATCCAGTTGTTGCCAGCCTCCGTTGCGCCGACCTGTGCGGCCTTCATGAAGCTGATCCGCTGCGCCGGGTGGTTGGGCGACAGCGCATCCATGATGGCCCGCAGATAGGGCGTGCGGGCCGTTCGGTATTGCCCCGGTTCTGCCGATGCCCGCGAGGAGAGCTTGCGATGTTTGTCTGCCCATTCCGACACTGTCAGGTCCGGGTCGGGCCGCATCCCTCGGCGCCAGGCGCGCAGGATATCCTCGGCGCCGTCAAAGGCGAGATCGAGGCCCGCGGTCAGATCAGATGTGTTCTCCTCATCATTCAAGCGAGACCCTGAGGTCGGCCAGGGCGTCGAGCTGCTCTCGGACATGGGTTTCCAACACCCTCTGCAAGATCGCAGTCTCGATCGTCACCGCCTTGCCGGATGCCTTCTCCATGTCTGCGGACAATTGTGCGGCCATGAGGGCCGCCACGCGGGTGGGCCAGGTGACCCAAAGATCCCGCTCCTGACGGGCCAGACGAAACACCAAGGTCTCGGCCCGTGCGCGATCCACCAACACGCCCTTCTTCTTCTGGATCGACAGCTGCCGTTCCTGAGCCTGGTAGACCGTTAGCGCGGTGCGCGCCTTGATATAAGACGTGCTGTCGCCAGGGCCTGAGACTGCAGGCGCAGGCCCTTCACTTGCGACACTGATGCCACCGCGTGAACGCATCTGTTGATCCGGATCGGTCGCTGAACCGCGCCGCGCATCGGACGCCACCGCATTGATGGACCCGTCTGCAAAAAGCACCAGCCGACCGGTCTTGCGCGCCTTCTGAACAGCCCCGCGGGAGATCCCGGCATGCTCGGCATAGGCGCGTTCTGACATACCTTCCATGGCGTTTATAATTCCGTCAATATATTGAAAATAAACAGAAAAATCTGCATATTTGAGTTGATTACACTTCCGCTTGGAGCGATTCTCACATCAAGCAAATTGCCTGATTGGAGAAATCGAAATGACCCTAGCCGCTCGCTACAACGCAGAAGCCAAACGCCTGATGCCGCACATGGCAGACGATCTCGCGGTTGACCCCGCGATCGACAACGCTGGCCACATCGACGAGATCGTGTTCCGCCGCAGCGAATACCTGGGCGGCATGGCGGCGGTCCTCCTCGCGCTGCTTGAAAAGCAGAAGTGAGGGCGATCGCATGAGCACCCGCGCACAGATCGCCATCCAGACCGGGCCCGAAGAATGGGCCCATGTTTACATCCATTACGATGGCTACCCCGAGCACATGCTTCCCGCACTAGCCGCGTGGGCGCCTGAGGACATCCTTGCCGCAAGGGAAATCCGGCAAGTCAGTGCCGAGGCGCTGGATTGTTTCAACCCGCCTCGGCCGCCCCGGTTCCTCTCGCGGCCGACCTGCGAACTGTCCCATCTCTATGTCTGGCAGGACGAGGCATGGGTCGATGCGACGGATTGAGAGCAGTGATCAGATAGCAATTATAGTACTCTGAATTTGCTACGTTAATCGGCTCTTCAGAGCGATTGTGATTGCACCAAAACGATGCAACTCACCTGAAAGGCCCACGCCATGACCACCTCCACCCTGATCGCCAACTTCCGCGCCGCCGCTGACGAGATCGAAGCACGCCTCGCGCCCAGCTCCTGCGCCATGATCGCCTCGCACAACTGGATTGTTATCGACGACTTCGGACCCCTGACCTTCACGCTGACGCCTGAGGGCAAGAAACACCGCGCCACCTGCACGGGCCATGGCAGCGCCCACAAGGTCAACCGCTTCACGAAGGCAGATGCAGCGCATCTCGCCCAAGCCTGCAACGCCCGTGCAGCCTTCTGGGCCGACGCCGCACGCGAAGAGGCCGCAACCCTGCGCAGCCACATCGCCACGCTCGAAGCTCTCAGCGCTGCCTGAGTCCCAAGTGGCGGGGCGAAGCGCCCCGCCCGCGCCCCTGACAAGGACCTCCGCCATGACCACACACCCCATCCCGCCCAGCCGCAATGAGGATTACGGCTTCTTTCGCACCCTGACCGTCTGCCCTCAGCGCGACCGCCGCAGCTCGGAGGTCTGGAGCCTTGTCTCGCGCCTGATCGCCGAAGCCATCCACGCCGACAGCGAAGACGAGATGAGCGGTATCCGTGATTTCCTCGACAGCCGCATGGGTCGGCATTTCGCCGACGATGTCGTCGGCAACATGACCAGCTGCGGCATTGGACTCGAGGCTGCTATCGGCTCCGCGATCCGCCGCTGGCAGGGCTGGCGCATCGACCGCCAGACTGAGCGCGAGCACGGCATCCCCGCGGGGCTGGCTTATCTGACTGGCTGGGTGCAGCACTTCGCCGTCACGGCCGCGATGGAAGATGCCAACTAACCTGCTTCCCGAAACATTTTAAATAGGAGCAAACGATGCCCAAACTCACCGATACACAAACCATTATTCTCACCCGCGCCGCATCTCGCCCTGGCAATTTGGCCATGCCTCTGCCCGACGGGCTGGCTGGCGCTGCGGCCAAGATGACCGTCACCAAGATGATCGAGCGCGGCTGGCTTGAAGAGGTCGATGCCAATCTCCGGCGTCATGAACCGCTCTGGCGTGAGACCGGCGATGGTCATGGCACGACCTTGATTGCAACTGAGGCCGGACTTGATGCTATCGGCATTGACCCGGTAGTCGCGAGCACTGTCAGTAATATCCGTAAGGCTCGACCGGCGGCTAAATCTACAGAAGTGCCCGCAGACGCAAGCGCAGGCCCTAAGCTGGTCTCTATCCGGCAAGGTACCAAGCAGGCCCTGTTGATCGAAATGCTGCAGCGCCCCGAAGGTGCCTCGATCACCGAGATTGTTGAGGCGACATCTTGGCAAGCACATACGGCGAGAGGTGCAATCTCTGGTTCGCTCAAGAAGAAGCTTGGCCTACCAATCATGTCCGAGAAACACCCCGAGCGCGGCACTGTTTACAAATTGGACGCGGCCTGAGCCCGCCAATCATCGCCAGTGCTCGAATAGTCGGCGCAGCGCATAGCTGCGCAGAAGCGAGATTATCACGAATATCGCGCCGATCGCGAGGTTGTCGTTCAGGCTTACTTTCAACCCGAACCACGGAAACACCACGATCTGCGTCAGCACCGCCAGCGCATAGCCCACCACGACATTGGTGATCGCTTCGATCAGCGATTGGCGCCGCGACTGCATCAAGCGGCCAACCTCTTGGATTTGAGTGCCGCAAAACTCTCCCCGCTGTCTGCCAAAACTGCCTCTTCGCCGGTGAAGGCTTGCCAGCGTTCGATGGCGACATCGACGTAAACCGGGTTCAGCTCAACCCCGTAGCAAATGCGCCCGCTGGTTTCCGCCGCGATGAGCGTGGTGCCAGATCCCATGAACGGCTCATAGACCGCTTGGCCGGGGCTGGAGTTGTTTAGGATCGGGCGGCGCATGCATTCGACCGGTTTTTGCGTGCCGTGTACGGTTTCGGCATCTTGGTCCTTGTTCGCGATTGGCCAGAGCGTGGTCTGTTTGCGATCACCGGCCCAGTGGCCCCTGCCTTTAGCGCGCACGGCATACCAGCAGGGCTCATGCTGCCAGTGGTAATCGCCGCGGCTGAGCACCAGCCTGTCCTTTGCCCAGATGATCTGGGAGCGGATGGCGAAGCCCGCGGCGATCAGGCTGTCGGCCACAGTGGATGCATGAAGCGCGCCATGCCAAATATAGGCCACATCACCGGGAAAGAGGGACCAGGCCTCGCGCCAGTCTGCGCGGTCGTCATTCAGCACCTTGCCGGTGCGCTTGGTTTTCGCGGCACCCGCGTGGTTGCGCCATGACGGATCGTATTCGACGCCATAGGGTGGGTCAGTCACCATGAGGAGCGGTTTTACGCTGCCGAGGAGCCGCCCAACCACATCGGCGCTGGTGCTGTCACCGCAGATCAGCCGATGCGATCCAAGCTGCCAAAGGTCGCCTGCCACCGACACCGGGTTAACCGGCGGCTCCGGGATATCATCCTCGCCCTCAACGGCTCCATCGTCGCTCACTGTCTCTGGATCCTGCAGCAGGGCATCCAGATCCTCATCCGAGAAGCCCAGCAGATCGAGGTCGAAGTCTTCCGCCAAGAGCCCTGCGATCTCGTCGCGCAGCATCGCCTCGTCCCATTCGCCAAGCTCGGTCAGCTTGTTATCGGCAATGCGATAGGCGCGCCGTTCCGCTTCATCGAGATGGCCAAGCCGGATGACAGGGGCCTCGGTCAGGCCCAGCGCGCCGGCTGCCAGCACGCGCCCATGGCCCGCAATCAACTCGCCGTCGTCAGCGACCAAGCATGGTACGGTCCATCCGAACTTCGCCATGCTGGCCGCAATCTTCGCAACCTGGGCCTCGCCATGGATCTTCGCGTTCTTGGCATAAGGGCGCAGCTTCTCGATCGGCCAGAGCTCGATCTGGCGCGGCGCAAAGACAAGATCCATGGGGCAGGACGCTCACTGGCTGCAGGCAAGGCATGCTGAAGGCAGCTCCAAATGCATGGGCGTGTCAGCGATCGCGGTGCCGGAAAAACAAAAGCGCCCACGAGGGTCTCCTCTGGGCGCAAATCTTCGATGGTTCGTTGGTAGGTCAAGGGGGCTAGAAATGTCAATCCGTTTTCTGTTTTGAATCAACGGCTTCTTATGGTGGTGGGGTGGATTCCAACAAAAGGTGGCTTCCTGGATTCCTCGATGGAATCCACTTGCACGGACGCAGAAAAGCATAACCCATTGATAATGAGTCAAGTTTTGGCGCGTTGCCCGCGTGCTGGCTTCCAGGTGGATTCCCCGGTGAAAAGGCCAGACGCTAGAAAAGTTCTGGGCTGAGTACGCCCGTATACGCAAAAGCCCGGGGAGGAACCATGGGAGGGGGTCAGGCCCCCTCGCCGTTGGCCTCGAGGTGATAGGGTGCGATCAGCGAGGCCGCTGGGATTTTCCAGCTGGAGTTGATCCTCTGGATCATGCGCAAGGTCAACGGCCGCTTGCGATGCATGATCTCGGAAGCGCGTGGCTTGCCGCCAACCAGCTCGGCCAAATCACTTTGCTTCTTCTTTTTGATGTCCATGAAGACCTTGAGCGTCTCGATAGGATCGAGCGCTTCGATGGGGTATTCACGGTTCTCGTAGGCTTCGATGAGATCGGTCAGGATGTCGAAGCGATCGGCTTCTTCCGTTCCAGGCGCAGGCGGTGCATCGAAGTATTGTTCGATTTCCGCAAGCGCCCAATCCAGATCTTCATCGGTTCGAATGGCGCGGAGTTCCATTTGTTTCTTCCTGGTTTACTTAGATCTTGGTTACGTCGATCTTGTCATATTCTGCGTGGGTACCCACGAACTTGATCATCACACGGTAATACGGGCCGTACACAACGCGGGCGACCAGCCGAAACTTATTGCCGCCGATGTCGAACACGATCCTGCTGTCGCCAACGAAGTCCACCGAACTACCAAACATGTCCTTCACGTCCTGCGGGCGCTCCCATTGGGCCCGCTCGACCTCAGCGTACCAGAACAACAGCGGGGCTTTTGCCGCCGCATGCTTGGTCCAGTACTCCACAAGTGTTCGTCTCGACAGGATTCGCATGCTACCTCATCGTGTTCCCTATATGGGAACCTCCCTTCATATGTTACCAATTTGGGAACTTGTCAAGGGCAGGCTGAACTAACACTCGGGCGTTCGCTAGGTATCAAACCTGTTATCTTCAACCTATCACAACAACACGCCCGCCTGAAGCCCGTCGCTAAGCCCTGCCCAGCTCCGCGTATTAATCGCTGTAGGCCTCCCGAACTGAGGCGGGTAGGTTGCCGAGCCTTGGGTCATCATGAACACCACGAGAAGCGGCGCGTTTGGGATCAAAACTCACCCGCGCGCACGAAACACCAGCTCTGGCAATATTGTCTCCCATTCGTCGCGCTTGATATAGGTTTGAAATCGTTCGTCATTGTCGGTTTTGCGCCAGCGCACGATGGCCCCGACTCTGCCTGACACAAGGGTCGTGTTGTCGGGCGGCGCCCAGTTTCCGGCCATGCGGCCCACGAGCTTGCAGTTTCGGTCAAGGATCAGCCATTTTCCTTCTTGCTGTTCAATCGTTACCGGATCATCGACGTTTGCCGAGGCGATGGCGCTATGGGTCCTGTTCGCGTCGGGCAGGCGGCCTGCATAAGAAAGATCGACCGATGCCATATCTGGTACCTGATATTGATCAGGCTCAGGTAGATCGCGCCGCCGTAGCATTTCGACCTTGCGCAGCATCTCGCATTCGCTGTCGGCTTCTACAAAGGCATGTGCGCCACTGGTTACTACGGCAAGGCTATGGCGCGCGCGTGTCATAGCAACGTAGAACAGCCGGCGCGGCGCTTCGCCATCTTCGCCCTTGGAGAGCGCCTTCCAGCCGCCGTTAAGGATCACCACATGATCGAATTCAAGCCCTTTAGAGCGATGCGCGGTTAGCAGCAAAAGCCCCCGCTGCGCGCTACGAACATCTTGTGCCCATTCCGCGAGCCATTCGATCACATCAGGCACCGGAATGGTCTTATTGCCCAGTTCCCGCGCAAGGTCTGCAATGCCCTCTGCGATCAGATCAACCCAACGGTTTGGAGGTTGCTCATTCAGTACCTTGAGGATGTCCTGAATGGTCAGCATTGCCGTCGGGTTTCGTCGCAACCCCGCTACAAGGCGCTGCATTTCGCGTAGGCGCCAAACGCTTGGTAACTTCTCATTGGCCATCTCGACGGGCAGGCCGAGCTTTTCGGAATAGGCCCGGACGGGGCCAAGCCTTCGCCAATCTCGCGAGATGATCGCACAGCGTGCCCAGCTAAACCCCGGATCGAGCCGAGAGAGGCGCACCAACTCATCTACAGCGGCCACTGCTTGCGCGGTGTCATCCGCTGCGACATCGAGAAACTGCACGCGCCCCTGACCAACCGGGTCGTGAACTGACATTACGCCTCCGCCGGGGTCAAGGCTGCGCATTTTGTCTACCGTGATGGCATTTCCGGCTTTCATACGACCCCGCGCAGGTTCGATCACCTGATTTGCCGCATCAATGATGTGACGCGTTGAACGGTAGTTTTCGATCAGGAACTTAGGCTTCGCGCGGTAATCTTCTTCGAATCGACGGATGAACGAAATTGACGCCCCTGCGAAGGCGTAAATGTTCTGGTCATCGTCCCCCACGGCGAAAAGGCTCAATCGTTGGTCGGGGTCTTCGAGCGATCGGCCAGCAACGGCAGCAATCAGCGCATATTCTTCTGGTCCGATATCTTGATATTCATCCACCAAGATCCAGCGATATCCCTGTATGAGCGCTTCGCGCTGCGCCTCTGCTTCTGAGCGGCTCAACCCCTCGCCGTTGATCTGGCGCACTGCCTCCATCACAATGCCTTCGAAATCGCGCGTCTCATTTGCCACGCCCGCAAAACTCGCCCCCACCAATCGCATCGCCAATGCATGACAAGTTGAAACGGTCACACGCGAAGCATCTTCGCCCACAAGATGGCGAAGACGTGCGCGGATTTCGGCGGCGGCATGGCGGTTGTATGTCAGCACCAGAATGCCTCGCGGATCTTCGCGCTTCACACGCAATAGGTAGGCGATGCGATGCACCAAAACGCGTGTCTTGCCTGAACCAGGTCCAGCGAGCACCAGCACGTTGGTCTCCTCGCGTTCATCAGCAACGATCTCTTGCTGCACCGGGTTGCCTAGATCCTCGACAATCTGCTTCCACGCCTTGCCAGTCGTCTGGCGGCGAAGTTCGGCTCCACGCCCTGGCATCCAGCGCTGCAAAAAGCGAGCCTGATCGAGCGCAAAATACTCCTCCGACAGCCGCACCGCCTCATCGATCCGGTCGAGACCCTTTTCGGCATAAGCGGCCATCACATGCGTCTGGAGGGTTTGCTCACGGTAATGGTCCTCAAGCGGCAGGAAGTCCTTCTTTGAGAAGCCCGCGCGACCAGGATTCAGGTAAATCGTCATAGCTGATCGGAACACTGTCAGCCCTTTACCAAGCGTCAGCACCTGCTGCTCATGAAGCCACAAGAGCGCACGTTCCATGAGCTTGGTCATGTCTTTTACGCCAGTGGATTTGAGAAACGCATCCCCGCCCAGCGCGGCCAACATGTCGCCGATGGTTGTGTGCAGCTGCACATCTTTGCCGCGAGCTCCAGCAGGGGCAGTGGAAATCAAAAAATCGAGTAGTTTTTCTGCAGCCGCCCAGCGCACCGCTGCTGTTTGTTCCACCACTCGCCAGGACCTTTGCAGCACCACCTCAAGCGTTTTGGCTGAGAGTTTGCGCAGACGAATGTTGCCCATTCCACCATCGCTGTCGCGACCGTCCCTCTCGATGCTGCGCAAAAGACGATCGAGTATATGTGGGCTCGCATCCTCGTGCCCTTCGCTGCGCAAGACCTGGCTTGCCGAGGCAAGATCAAGTGGGGAACCATCGCCCACGCCCGCCTCAGGAGCTAGTTCGCGCATTCGTGCTACAAGCGCCTTTTCCAACCGCATTGCGCGGCTCATGCGCTGGCGCGAATGGTTTTCAACACCAATATGCACCGAAACCGTGATGGCGATATCGTTGCGTGCAATCCCTAGGGTTTCGAGGTCAGCCATCGCCTTGCTCAGCTCGCGGTGCGATAGCCCGCTGATGCCGGTCAACTCGTCAGTTGAAATGCCTTGATCGGGGGCCGTGTTCATTACATGGCTTACAATGCTCAAAAGCTGCTCGCGCCGCGCTTGCGTGATGTCGGCGGCCCGAAGGCGGGTTTCGGCTTCGGCGAGCGTTCGCACCAAAAGCGACGCGGGAAACACCTGAACCCGGTTTTCTTCACGCGAAACGAGTGCGGCTTCCTCGAGCCAAGAGACCGCAGTCTTTACCCGCGTGTCGTCGGTGGCGCTGTCGCGGATGAACTCTCGGTCCTTTTCCTCGCGCACAATCTCGCCGGGCGTTGCTACCACCTTGCCGCTGTTGCGGGTGTGCTCGTCGATGCGGCGGAGTGCCTTGAGAATGGCGCCGATCTCGTGGCGCTCAAGCCGCGAACGCGCGGTGAGGGTGAATTGCCGCTCCACATCGTCGGAGAGGTATAGCAATACGCAGTCGGCAGGAGCGCGGTCGCGCCCGGCTCGGCCCGCCTCTTGCAGGTAGTTTTCCAACGATCCGGGAATATCAGCGTGAACCACAAGCCGAATATCGGGCTTGTCAATGCCCATGCCGAACGCGTTGGTGGCTGCAATCACCCGCAGATCGCCCACGCGGAAGCGCTCTTGCACCGACTGCTTGTCGTCGGCGGTTAGACCTGCGTGGAAATGCTCGGCAGCAAGTCCTTGGTCCTTCAGAAAATCAGCGACGCGCTCGGTCTCTTTGCGGGTGGCACAATAGACAACGGCGCCTGATTTTCCTTCGGCAGGCAAATGATTGGAAATCACCGTCAGCAGATCTCCGAGCTTACTTTCTTTCCCTGTCGCCAAAACCGAAAAGGTCAGGTTTGTTCGCGTTGCGCCGCCGTCAAACAGCTCGAGATTTACGCCTAGGCGTTCGTGAAAAAGCTCCGTGATGTCGCGCACCACCTCGGGTTTTGCGGTGGCAGTTAGGCATAGCACTGGCGCGGGGGCCACATCGCCCGAAAATTCGCGGATGAAACGCCCGATGTAGCGATAATCAGGGCGAAAATCGTGCCCCCATTTTGACACGCAGTGCGCCTCGTCCAGCACCCATAGGCCGACCTCGCGCTGCGCTAAAACCGAACGCACCGAAACACTGCGTAGTTGCTCGGGCGAAATCAGCAAAATTGCGGCCTGACCCAGCCGTACCCTGTCAAGCGCATCTTGCCGTTCTGGCATCGAGAGCATTCCGTTGATGGTCACGGAGGACGAGATCCCAACGCGTTCCATCCCCTGCACCTGGTCCGCCATCAGTGCCACCAGCGGCGAAATCACTACCGTTAGTGCCCCTGTCTTATCGTAAAGGCTTAGTGCCGGCACCTGATAGCAAACCGATTTGCCCGTGCCGGTGGGCAGGATTCCCAATACGTTAACGTGGCGCATGGCTTCAGAAACGATGACTTCTTGCAATGGGCGGCCCATGCTGTCGGCGGGCTGCGGGCGGAAGCCTTCAAAGCCAAACCATTTTTTCAGCGCACCGATCGGATTGTTCATTTCGGCGCACCACCCACACGTGCTCTCGCCGCAGGTGGTGTCGCGTAGTTCGCGCACGAGCAAGGCGGCTTGTGGGAACGCTGCCCGAACCCAAGGCGGCATAACAGATTCGCCACCCGAGACCGAAATCCATGAGAGTGCATAGGCCAGAGGCCAACCCATTTGCGGATCTGACAACTGGTCAAGAACTTGCCCCACCTGTGTGCTACAGGCTTTGCCTGCAAGGAGAGACCTGATCGCGGCCAGCGCTTCGCGGCGCTCCGGCTGAGGTGCCTTGCGGATCTCGCAGAACACAGCGTCAAAGCCTTCCGCGCGGTCCATACGCGTGGCCAAGTAGTGATAGGCAGTTAGCGTTTCAGGTGACTGCGCCGCAAGATCCGTCAGCGCCTTGATCTGGTTGCCCAACACCTCAAAAACGAGCCGTGCATCCAGCTCGGGGTCGTTCACATGCCCCGCCTGCAAGCGCCCGTCATGGTAATGTTTGACGAGGTGGTGATAGGGGTTGCGTGGAAAGGCCAGCGGATTGAGCCAGAGCGTATCAATGGGCGCGGCTAGTTTTTCGGCCAACCTTGGACGAGCGGCCAGAAGATGCTCGATATCGTGGCGTAGTATATTGTGGCCGATAATATGTGAGGTTTTCAAAACGGCTTTTTCGAGAGAGTCGAGCCCCTGCAGGATATTACCTTTTGAAGACACAACCGCTGGGCCGTTTCCAAACCCCACCACGGCCATATCGAAAATTTCGGCGGTCTTTGGATTCACTTCGAGATCAACCGACAAGCACCGCTCAAGCAGGGGTGTCTTGTCGTCGCGTCTAGATCTCATGAAGTTGAGGAATGCCATTAAGCCCGATGGAATTGTAATTCGTTGATTAAGCCTAGTGTGGCCCTTTGGACACCGCAAGTGATCAAGTATGAAGCGGGAAGCCTAAGGCTGCGAAAAGACGCAGTATCCCAACGCGGTAGCGAGGCGGGCGCGCCCCCCTTTCCTGGCGATCCCGCCTAACCGATTATGACGCTTTAGGCTGCCCTTTCACCGCACCCATGGCCTCTCTCTCGGCATCACCTTCGTCACCTCCAACTCGTGCAATAAACTGCCCGCCTGCAACCCCTCGCGCACCCAACCCAGGGCCTGCCACCATTCCCCATACGCCCGACGCGCTCCCTCAATCTGCCGGGCATCCGGCCGAAACATTACAGGACAGGCCCGCACCTCCACGGTCCGCCACTTGCCGCGCGACAGCACACGCTCGGTGCCCACCACCACGGTCGTTGCATGATCACCGTGTCTATTGCGCTTCATTTCCACAGGGACACAGCGCGGCACAGCCCCTGGCATCCAGTCCGGCGTCAGCCCAGCGCGGGCGAGCTCAGCCACGCGAATTGCCATCCGCTTGCCGCCGAGGTTGTCGGGCATCCCAGCCACGGTGGCAGCAATAACTTCGGCGTCTTCGTGGGTGTAGGTGCCCATCTTGTACTGACCCCCGTCAATTTTGCAGCCTAGCGCTGCCCGCTGCATGAGGATGTATTCCAGACCGAAGCCAAACCCCTGGCTTCGCTCTGGGTCGGGCGGCTCGGGTAGCTCCAGCTGTGCATGCTCAACGCGAAACGCCCACTCCAGCGCTTGCTGCACGGACATGACGCGCTTCGGTCGCCCATGACCGGTGCGCGGGGAGTGGATGTGAAGATTGCGATCGTGTTTCACCGGATACCTCGTTCACGCAGACGCTCGACCGTCACAAGGCCCCGGGCCAGCATGGCATCGCGCATTGAGTTGGAAATCGCACTGACAGGCAGATAGCGATCGGAGTTGACCATCTCGGCGTAGAAGACAGGAAGGTCGGTCACTGGCCGGCTTTCAGACTGTGCAGAACTGCGGGCTTTGCGCCGCCCTCGGGACTTTTCGTCCGCTTTGCGCTGGGCGGCGCGCTGCATGATGCGATCCAAGCCCTTGGGGCCATCTGGCGGCTCGGGGTGTTCTTGGCGGGAAGCTTCCGCAGCTTCGAGGATTTCCGCCTCGGTCAGCCCGAGGTCCGTTTGCCAGCGCCGAACATGCTCTCGGGGCGGCCAACCCTGCCACCAGCCAGGGAGAGGCCCGTCAGGGGCAAAGCCTAGCGCTGCCAACAGTGATCCGAAAAACTCTTCATCGACGATTTCGCGCGCTTGCGCGTCCTCCTCCTCCTTTACTGGTTTACTTACTGGTTCTCTTACAAGGTTACTGTCCGGATTTCGGACACGGGAATCGGCATTTTCCGGACACGGGTCGGGGTCAAAATCGGACACGGCTCCGTGTGTGGATTTCGGACACAGGTGCGGGTTATCCACAGAGTTATCCTCAGAAATGGCTGTGATTTCCGAATCCTCAGCTTCGCCTGTGTGGGTCGCATCGAAGCCGTGTCCGGTTTCCGGACCCGGGACCGCACGATCTTGGGTAAAGCCCGGCTCGAAGGCCAAGATGTAGCGGGTGGGCATCTGTCGCATGGTGCCTGGATTCAGCCGCTGTATGCGGCGGATCAGCCCAGCGCTCTCGAGCAGCGTCAGGTGGTCATTCAGCGTTGATCGGCTGATCTCGCAATCATGGGCGAGCTGCTCTTGGGATGGAAAACAGCCGAAGTCCGGGTTGAACCGGTCGCAGAGATGCCAGAGGACGATTTTGGTGGTGGGCTTGAGCCCACGCTGCTGAATGGCCCAGTTGGTTGCAGCATGGCTCATGGCGCAGCCCTCCCAGTTGGAGAGGCCACACGCGTTGTAAACCCGTGGTCTGCCAAGGCGCCCAGCGCGTCATCGAGCGAGCGCACCAGGGCCCAGCCAAAGCCCTGGGCCAGTACCGCGTCGCGAAACGCCTCCTGCGCTGGGCTCAGTCGCCCTTTGAGGGATTTCAGCTCGAGGAACAGGACTTTACCGTCACACAGAATGATCAGGTCGGCAAAGCCGGGATGTACCCCCATGCCAACGAGGATCGCCTGGCGCTTGGCGCCCCGTGGGCCGGCCTCGGTCACCTCATTGGCGCAGTGATGGATGATGGTGCCCTTGGGTAGGGCAAAGCGCAGCGCGGTCACGACTGCGCGCTGCAGATCCGCTTCTGGAGTTCCGCGTCGCTTCATGAGCGGCCCTCCCGATCTGGTGCAGGCAGCCGCCCAGGCGTTTTGGCATCGAGCACGACAAGCAGGATGCGTGCATCCTCGCGCTCCTCTGGGGTTTCACCATGCTGGACCAACACATTGCAGGCGAGACGAACGAGATAGTCGGAGTGGTGAACCATATCAGCGACGACCATGCGTGCCTCGCGCCGACGCTCCTCAATCCACTCCTGGCGGACACGGTCTCGGGCGCTGGGCTTGCGGAAGGGAAGGGGGAGGCTCATCGGCGCGACCCCGCACGACGTGGCGCAGGGGCTTCCTGCAGCAACAACCATTCCTGCACGGCATCTCGGCGATAGTAGATCTTCCGCCCCGCGCGCACGCAGGGCGGGCCAAAACGGATCTTCTCCCAGCGGTGCAGGGTTTCGACGGTGACCCCAAGCTCAAGGGCGAGGTCGAGGCGGCTGATCCAACCGCTCATCAGGCGCTGAGGGCTACTGGATCGGGGGGCAGTTCCAATGTCTGGCATCTGGGTTCTCCTGAGTTTGGCCCGACACGGGCAGAGTTCAGGTGTTCAGAAGCGCAGAGCGGAAAGGGTGGCGGGAAGGCGGAGACCGGCGGTGATGCGCCAAATGGCTGCCGGTCATTGATATCATTGAGGTTTTGCCGTTTTGGTTCCGGTCGAGGTTGCGGCACAGGGCGGTGCAGAACCTTCGCGAATTCACCGGTGCAGAGTCGCAGCCGCCCAAAACCGGCCAATTTACAAGATTTCGCCGTGTTTCAACGGGTTTCACGGGCGTTCAAAGGTATTCGTCCAACCGGCAAGGGGTCCGGACCCTTGCCGGTCATTGATTTTAAACGGAATTTACAAAATCAGGGCTTGGTCTGGGAGTGAAATGGCCTGAGGAGCACGCTTTAGGCGGCGAAACATACTCCGCTGGCCGGTAGATTCGCCCAGCGCGATGAACGCTCCCCGGTAATTTCTCCCATGTTTTCAATGACCGGCAGAGTTTTGCCGCATCACCGCCGGTCACCGCCTATGTGCCGCCCAAATCCTCATGCTTCGCTTGATAAGCCTGCGCATCTACGCCTGTGTCATGCGCATGAAGGAGGTATGAACATGGTCAACCGATTGCGATTAAATGATAAAACCGTGCGTGAGCAGATCCCGGAAGAGGATCGGGCCTACCAGGTCTTCGATACCGAGATACGGGGGCTATCCATCCGCGTGATGCCCTCGGGCGAGCGGTCCTTCGTGATGGATTATCGCTTTGCCGGACGGCAGCGCCGCAAGGCGATCGGACGCTGGCCCGAATGGAGTGTCACCGCGGCCCGAGAACGCGCCCGAGACCTGCGCCGCCTGATCGATGAGGGCACAGATCCCATGGAGGAACGCGACACGCTGCGCGAGGCGCCCCGCTTCAACGACATGATCGAGCGGTATTTGATCGAGCATGCCTCAACGCTGACGCCCCTAAGCGCGGCTGATCATAAATCTTTCCTGACCAAACTGGTCGCGCCACACTGGGGCAACAAGCTGGTGACAGAGATCACGCCGCATGATGTGACAAAGCTCTTGAATCTCATTGCAGAGGGCAGGGCGCGGCCATCGAAGGCTAAGCCCAACAATCGTGCGCGCAAGCTGCAGGGGCGCAAGCCCACGCCTGTCCGCGCCAACCGCGTTGGCGAAGTGCTGCGCAAGATGTTCAACCTCGCCATCCAGTGGGGGTGGCGCACGGACAATCCGGCCGCTGGCTTCAAAAAGCGCGTCGAGACCGCGCGTGAGCGCTTCCTCTCCCATGAAGAAATCGGACGATTGGCCGAAGTGCTGGATGCGGCCGAAGATCAGCGGGCCGCGGGCATCATCCGCATCTGCATGTTGACGGGGTCCCGCGTTGGGGAGGTGCGCCAGGCGCAGTTCGAGCAATTCAATCTAGAGCTTGGGATCTGGTCAAAGCCTGCAGCCACCACCAAGCAGCGAAAGATCCACCGGGTGCCGATCTCCGCTGACGTCGCGGCGATCGTGCGCCAGCGGGCGCTTGTCGTGCCCAAGGGCAATCCATTGCTTTTCCCAGGCGATGTGCCGGGACAGCCCGTCAAGGAAATCCGTCGGTTTTGGGTGAAGGTGCAGCGTGAGGCAGACCTGCCGGATGTGCGCATCCATGACCTGCGTCACACATTCGCCTCGCTCTTGGTCAGCGGCGGCGCATCGTTGGAAATGATCGGCAAGCTTCTTGGGCATAGCCAAATGCAGACGACCCTGCGCTATGCGCATTTGATGGACTCGCCTCTGCGTGCCGGGGTCGATGCCGTGGCCGGCATGTTCCGGCCACGCCCGAAGATTGTGCATGACGCGGATGTCGATAAAGAGGCCAAGCGGGCCTGAAAACGGCGCCTGCTTACTTCTCGCCGCGCATGGCGCGCCAGAAGGGGCGCAAACGACGGCGGATGGTGCTCTCGTCGGGGATCTCCCCGTTCTCGGCCACATCGGCGAACCAGTCCTGAAGATAACCGATCAGTTCGGCCTGGGTCTCTGGAATGCCATGTTCGTGGACGCGCTTCAGCAGCGCCACATACATGCCTTCCCAGTCATAGGGCGAGAGCGCACCGGTGCCGCCACCGATGCGTCGCAGAAGATCGTAGTCATCTTCAAATCGCAGCACATCCTGGCCGGTGATCAAAAGGTCCGCGATGGACACCTCGACCCCATCCGCGGGCTCGGTGACATAGCACCAGTCTTGGGAATGCTCGGGCTTGATCCGCTGTAGCTTAATGACCGTGGGGCCGGTGCCCGCGCGGCGAAAGAGGGGCAGCATGTCCATCGGCGAGATCGTGATCTTGCCTGAGACCTTCTCGTCGCCGCAGATTGCGAGAGAAACCCCTGTGACGATGTCCAGCTTGCCCTCGGTGGCCCAGCCGCCAATGTCGGCAATCGTGCAGCCCCATCGGGATGCGGTTTCATGCAGGGTGAAGAATGCTCTTTGAGGTAGTGCCATGCGGGCTCCAGTTCTGATCTCGAGGTAGGACAGCGGACGGCCGTGCACCTGGCAAAAGCCGCCCAATCGGCAGCGAGGCAGAAACTCCGGGGTGCAGGCCGCATGAAGCTGCACCCCCGCACTCACGTTCATGCGGCGACTGCCAAATTCTCCAATCGATCGGCATCCTTAGGACGAATCGTCCTCACTCGGGTTATAACCCAGGGACTACGTCAAGAACTGTCGGGGATACGCGCCATGTCGTTCCAAAAGGCACAAGACCTATTGAAGCTCGCAGGCATGTCCGCCAGCCGGCACGGTGGGATCACCGTGAAGGAGGTGGCCGAGGAGTTCAGCGTGA
>JAEPNQ010000006.1 GCA_017643305.1 Marinibacterium sp.
ACGTCCTGCGCCTAGGCCCCGGCCTCGTACTCCTTGATCATCCCAATGATCTGTTCGTCTGAAAATCTGCACTTCATAGTCCATCCTTTGTTTGGACGGATCACTAACACCCTCGTGGCCCTATTTCAGGGGGCAACGTCACGAGAAACCGTAGCCGTGAAGAAACCCTTTAGTAGCCAATGATCTTTTGGCTCAGAATTGAACTGACGCTGACTGCAACATAAGAGAATTACTGGTTGTGTTGGCTTTTGTGATGGCCCCGAATGAGCGATATCAGAGGTAATTTCATCGTACTGCGGAATGGCACCTGAAGCATCTGCAAAGGCCCTAGCCAGGTTCCTGAGGGAGCGTGGCGTTCAAACCCCATCAAGTCGTTCAACAGTCTGGCAGGCTACTACGGTTCAGAGAATGAAAGCCCGTTGGTAGGCACGGGCCCCCTACCGAAAGTCACCAAAGGTTTTGGCCGGATCGGGTTTCCCCCTGAGAATCCAAGACAATGAAAAACCTTCGGTCCATTGCACACTCACATGCACTAGTTAGAGCTAATGCACCACGTCACTGACGTGTAGCAACGAGAGTTGAAGCGCGAGTGCCCTAACCCCAAAGACGGCCAGCTTCAGACTGTTGCTCAATGCTTTCCACGGGTCGCTCAAGGATCATCCCTCTGACAAAACCTACCAAATTTCTGGCGTAGTGAAAATCAGCTTCACTCCCCCAAAATCTCAACCTGTAGGTCGAGGGATTTCGCAACCTCTGGTGTGAGCCAGAGCATGCTTTCCGGTTCGGCGCTAACAACGAATTGCACGATATTGGCTTCCAGCCCTACCTCCGAAAGATAGTGTCCTACAACCGCGTTCCCCGCGATTGAGCTTTCACCGTCGTCGACATAGGCCTGATGGAAGCCGATCTCGGCATCCTTGTGCATATAGAGCGAGGCACCGCCCAACCACACAAGCGCGCAGGCCGATGCGCATTCTACGTCCTCATCGACATTGGTCGCAAACCCAATGTCAAAGATCAACTTACCAAGTTCGAGAGCCTCATCCAGATCGCCGCCCGGTCCGCTCAGCCAAACGTCGACCGGAGTCTCTTCGGATTGGTGCAGCGCAATTGCCCGTGGCAAAACATCGAGGAAACGATTGTAATCCCCGATCTCGGTCTCGCCCGATACCTCGATATAGGCCAATTGCTTGCCATCCACTTTGTCTTCATACGCTTCAGCAGAAAATTCGGCGGCGCTGGCGGTAGAGACCGCTACGGCGAACCCCATGGCGCCGATACCAAAGGTCAAAAGTTTCATTGTTTTTTCCTTGTTTGTTGTCCTGTTTCTTTTGGCAGATTTCTACCTCTGAGCAAGCAGGTTGTTTATCCGCTCCTGCGCGTTCCCCCCGCCCGGAGACGAATAGATTCAAACTACCTAAGACCATACCCGATTATCTTAAAGCTGAACTCGAAACCAATTTAGGCGTCCGTGGCAAATACACCCCGGCTGACCTTTGGCCGAGCTTTAAAGCATGGCTGGTCAAAGAGGGCCTCGAGACCCACTGCAGGAGGGCAGAAGAAGCCGATGAAGACGTCTAGCTCATTCAACCTTCAAGCAGCGGTATTAGCTTGCCTCAGCGGACATGCTCCACCCGCCTTCAAAAAGGGAATTAATGACCGGAAACGGTCATTCCGGCAATCCGGCTTTCGGCAGATCGGACATCCACATGGATATGTGATCTGGCGGATTATCAGACCGCAAGACCATTTTCTTGAAGAAGGCCATGCTCAAATCCGGTTTGCGTTCAATAGCTTTCGCAACTGCGCTTTTTGCTTCGTCAGTCCGGCCCGAAGCCGATAGGCATGCAGCAAGACTGATTTGCGGCCAAAATGCGGTAGGTCTCAGCAAGGCAGCTTCGAGATAGCATCTCTCGGCATCCTCATATTGCTTTGAGCCATAGAGCGACATGCCTTTGATAAGATAGAAATTCCAACGCGCGGGGTCATTGGGGCTGAGTTTTATTGCTTTGTCAAAACAAGGGATTGCCCTTTTATATTGTCCGGAGGACTGTAGGACGAAACCTAGCTCGTGATGGGCAACGGCAAGGTTCGGATTTAGCCGAACAGCGGTTTCGCATTCCGCAATACCAGACTCAAAATCCATCTTGATGCTGTAAACCCGTCCCAACACCATGTGCGCCATTGCATTGGTGTCATCGCATTGAACCGCTTTCCTTGCGGCTTGCTCCGCTTCAGACAGAATCTCCTTCGCCGAGGCCTGATAACTCGACTGCCCGGAATTGAGCGCATACACGCCCATTAGAGCAATCATTGCATGGCCATCGGCAAAGTTATTGTCCAGTTCGACTGCGCGATCAAACATTTCGCGAGCCTTAGCATGATCACTATCGTTATAAGGCTGGTAGAAATGGGCCAGCCCCCGCAGAAAACTCAGCCAGGCATTGATGTCGGGGTGATTATCCCGTAAGGAGCGATCACGCTCTGCGCTGCTGAGTGCGGGTATCAACACACCTGTAATGGATTGAGTGATTTCATCCTGCAAGTCGAACAGATCACCGGTCGGGCGGTCGTAATTATCCGCCCAAACATGAGCGTCCTTGTCGGCGTCTACCAACTGCACCGAAACACGAAGCCGCGTTGGTGAACTTCGAACGCTACCTTCAACCAGATACCGGACACCGAGTTCTCGGGCAATCTGCTGTGCTGGCAAATGTTTGCCTTTGTAACTGAAACTAGAATTACGTGCGATTACGAACAGCCAGGGAAAGCGGGAGAGTGCGGTGGTGAGATCCTCGACGATGCCATCGGCGAAAAAAGTCTGTTCGGGATCGCTGGACAGATTATCGAACGGCAACACGGCAATTGAAGGTTTATTGGTCGCGGCGGGCCTGTTGTTGTCACTTGCGGGTCCACGTAAGGCATCGGCAGATTGTTGGGGCCAATGCCAAATGCCAACGGGGCGGTCGACATTCTTTAGCTGTTGTTCCTCGCCTCCAAAAAAGAGACCGGCGGCGGTGCGGTCGAGACTATTGTAGACCGTATCCGATATGAGCACTTCGCCCGGCTTTGCCAGACCTTCAAGACGCGCCGCGACGTTGATGCCATCTCCGAACACATCCTCTGCTTCGAATATAACTTCGCCTATGTGGATGCCGCAGCGTATTTTGATTTTTGGATTTTCAATCAGTCCATCCTGTACAGACTGAGCACAAACGACCGCGTCGAATACGGATGGGAATTCGACGATCCAGCCGTCGCCCATGCTCTTGATCAGGTTGCCGCGATTGGCCGCGACTGTCGGCGTTAATAGCTCTTCCCTAAGCCGCCGCAAAGCTGACATGGTGGCTGCTTGGTCAGTTGCCATTAGGCCGGTGTAATTGACCACATCAGCAGCTAAAATGGCGGCCAGTCGGCGTTCCATTGCTAACTCTCCCTTTGCGGGAAATCTTCCGACATTCCCCAAGTGGCGTGTCGTCTGACGTGAAGATCACCTGAATCAAGTCGCTGGACAAGCGTTTTTCGTCCTGAGAGGCGCCTGCGGTCGCGCTGGCTGCTTGGACTGGGCGGATCGGACCAGCCACCGCTTGATCAGCCCCACCTGAGAATCCAAAACAAAAGAAAAACTTCCACCCCTGAGCCATTCCTACGTACCCACGCGAGCCCTGAGCTATTCCCCTGTGGTCCCCCGGTAATTATGGTCGTTATACCAGTAGACCACCGTATAAATATCCTGAAGATGATGGTTTCAGTCGCTCAGTTTGAACGCGAGGTTTCAACGCAAATCCGTCGCATAATCAAACCCACCGGATGAGGCTCACTCTCTTTATTGAGCCAGAACTGTATCTGTCCCAAAATCCCCTAGGCTGGACATGAAGCTCACGCAAACGTTTGTGTTTTGCTTGCGCACTTTATTGATCATAAATTGTCTCAATGACCGAAGACATTTTGGAAACGCCTCGACCGATCTTTTGGTCCTTTCGACGCTGCCCCTATGCGATGCGAGCGCGAATGGCCGTTTTGAGCGCGGGGCTGGACGTGGAGTTACGCGAAATCAAGTTGAAAGAAAAACCCGAGGCGTTTCTTAAGGCGTCACCATCGGCCACGGTGCCAAATCTGCAAGCGTGTGATCTAAACTTCGATAAGAGCCTCGACATCATGTTCTGGGCGCTTGGACAAAGGGATCCGCATGGTCTTTTTAACATGCCAGATATTGGCATGACCCTGATTGCCCAGAATGATGGGCCCTTCAAAACCGCGCTTGATCATACTAAATACGCCGTCCGTTATCCTGATTTGGATCCGCAATTGGAACGGAACAAGGCGTCTGATTTCGTTCAGTCAGTCAATGCACGGCTGACAGAGAATTCCTTTCTGACGGGGGACAGGCCCACACTTGCCGACATTGCAATCTTTCCGTTCGTGAGGCAGTTCGCCAATATCGACCGTAGCTGGTTTGATGCGCAGCCATGGACTGATGTGATCATTTGGCTCGACGGTTTCCTTCAGAGTACTGAGTTTCAGGCGGCCATGATAAAAATCCCTGTTTGGTTCGATGGCTCGCACGCCTATCTTTTTGGTCATGCTTCTGACTAGGACCGGCCATGGCAAAAAAAGCCCTCAACAAGAAAAACCTCGAGGCCTTGGGCGCAGAAGTTCTGGCCGAGCTTTTGCTGGACGCTGTCAAAGGTGATGCGGCGCGGCAGCGGCGAGTGCGCATGGCGCTCTCTTCTGAACAAAGCCCAGAGGAGGCCGCGGCTGACATTCGCAAGCGGCTGGCTCAGATCCGGCGTGCTAAAAGCTGGATCTCTGCGCGTGCGCAGCGGACATTAGCCAAGGAACTAACTGGCTTAATAGAACTTACTGAAACGCGCATCGCGCCCGAAAACACTGACCTTGGCTTTGATCTGCTCTGGTCACTTCTTCAGCTTGCCCCCGACCTCCATGCGCGTACTGACGACAGCAACGGCACGCTCGGAGATGTCATGATTGCCGCGATGGATGCGATTGAAACGCTGGCCCCACGTCTTGAACGCGAGCCCGAATTACTTGCGGATCAGGTGTTTGATGCCCTCCAGGAAAACGGCTACGGCGAATTTGACGGTGTGATCTCCGCCTTGTCTGAGGCCTTGGGTGATGCCGGATTGAACACGCTCAAGGCGCGCGCAAATGCGGCAGCGGATACTCCTGTCAACCTGGATGACGGCGAGCATTTTGGAACCTTTGTAAGCGCCGAACGACGCCTTGAGATCGCAAAAGATGGCCGTGACCGCGCCCTTCGGATGATCCTATCTGACATTGCCGATGCTCAGGGCGACGTGGAGTCTTGGCTTTCGCAATACAGTGCGCAGCAATTAACTTATCACACCATTGCGCCGGATGCTGCGCGGCGTCTGCTGGCAGCTGGTCGAGCCGAAGATGCCCTGCGGATCATGGAAACCTGCATCGCCGCCGAGAGCGGCAAGGACCGCACCTTTGATACGCCTGAGGTCGACAGTGCTCATTTCGCCTGCCTCGAAGCTCTTGGTAAAGAGGACGATTTGCGTCGCGCCATGTGGGCGCGGTTTGAAACGCGACTTTGCGCGGAGACCCTGCGCCGCTTTCTTTCTCGCCTGCCTGATTTCGAAGATGATGAGGCATTGCTGGAGGCCCGCACCCATGTGCGCAATCGTCCTGACCTGTTCCAAGGCCTCATCTTTTGTCTGAGCTGGCCTGACCCAGAACTTGCAGCTGACGTGATCCTGTCCCGCCATGAAAAGCTAGATGGCAGTTTCTACGAGGTTCTGACCCCGGTCACTGAGCTGCTGGAGGCAGAACATCCCTTGGCTGCCACCTTGGTTTGGCGGTCCATGATCACCTTTGCGCTTCAAAACAATCGTGCCAAACGCTACCGCCACGCTGCCCGGCACCTAGCCTCTTGCGCTCAGGCTGATATGGCGATCACGGATTACAGTGTATTCCAAACGCACGAGGCCTTTGTCAAAGACCTACGCCTCGCGCACCCTCGCAAACACGCATTTTGGGACAAGGTCGATCACTAAGATCGCGGCTCAGCGGCAGTAAAACATGATGTTTCCGGTCAATACCTGACTTTCCAACCGCTTTGTTAATGCTGTAACTGCAGCTCGAACTGACGACATTGGTCGTAAGGACGAAAGCTGCACCGCTTGAAGAAGCTTTGCATTCGACTTGCGCCCAATCCGCTGTCGCTGAAAATAACTTGATGATGTATCGAACTCGGCCTTGTTGGCCCAAACACTCCGTTGCTTCCTACAACAAAGGAATGGTGCGCCACATGGCTGAGGGGCGTGGATGTATCCCAACCAGAATATGGTCAAACCAAAGTATGGGTCGTCCGATTAATGGGATTTATGAGCATAACTAGAACTGTCATTTGAAACTCGGAAAACGCGGCCAGGCCTTGTGCAGGTCCAACGTTCTGAAAGCGGTTAAATTCCTTGTTTTGTCGGTCCTGTTTGTCATTCTGTCCCAAGGAGGGCGACATATGCAGGATGAGATTCTCTACAATCGTCAAGTTATTGATTTTCTGGAAGAAATTTGGGGAGAGGGCTTTCTTTCGCCGGGTGGGCCACCCGAAGTTTCCAGGATTCTGACCGCCGTTGATGTTGCGGGCAAGCATGTTTTGGATATCGGATCGGGATCTGGTGCTTGTGCAGTACTGTTGGTGACTGAACATGGCGCGGCCCGGGTGACAGGCATCGACGTTGAAGAGCCGGTTTGTGACGCCGCCAACCGTCGGGCTAAGTCTGCTGGAGTAGACGATAAGGTCGAGATATTGAAAGTTGTTCCGGGACCATTTCCTTTTCAGGATGAGACTTTCGATGTGGTATTTTCCAAAGACTCGATTATTCACATCCCGGACAAAGCCACGATGGCGCAAGACGCCTTTCGCGTGTTGAAACCAGGTGGGTCTTTCGCCGCCTCCGATTGGTTGATGAGCCATGATGGCGCGCCCTCAGCGCAGATGGCAGATTACATTGCTGAAGAGGGTCTGGACTTTGCCATGGCCTCCCCCGCAACCTACGCCAAGGCGATGAAAGATGCGGGCTTCGTCGACGTCGAATTGGTCAATCGGAATCCGTGGTATGCCGAGGTCGCAGCCAAGGAAGCGGCATGGCTGACCGGGCCAAATCGTGATGATCTGTCCGCGCGCCATGGGTCTGATTTCATCGACCATCAGGTGGCAGTCTGGACGAAACTTGTCGGCGTTTTGGAAAGTGGTGAGCATTGCCCCCATCACATCCGTGGTCGCAAACCTGAATGATGTGCTGCATCAACACCTCCTGAACTCAGAAGTGGAAAAAGCGTGACACTTGCCGAAGGCTACAACCTAAATATCGACGAAATGCTTGCTGCAGACCGTAAGCATCACCTGCACCCGTGGGAAGATTTGGCGACGTGGAAGGATGCCGAGCGGTTTCCAATCACCGATGCGGATGGGATCCATATTTATGATGCCTCAGGACGCAAGTATATCGACGGGCCTGCAGGCATGTGGGCGGTACAGATCGGCTATGGGCGCACAGAGATGGCCGAAGCGATCGCGCGACAGGTCACGCAACTGCCCTATGCCTCGCCCTGGTCTGTAACGACATCGCCCGCTGCGCAATTGGCTGAAAAGGTTGCAAATCTTGCGCCTGAGAAGCTCAACACGGTGATGTTCACCACCGGGGGATCGACGGCGGTGGACACCGCGCTGCGCACCATGCAGTTCCTCAATAATCGCCTCGGGCGGCCTGAGAAAAAAATCGTGATCGCGCGGGAAAAAGGCTATCACGGATCAACGTATCTGGCGGCCAGTGTCACCGGCAAAGAACGTGACAAAAGCTGCTTTGACTTCGAGGACCGGCTGGTGCGTTTCCTGCCGGACGTAAACCCCTACATTCGCCCTGACGGGATGTCAGAGGCCGCATGGTGCGACTCCAAAGTGTCTGATCTGGAACGTGTCATCGCCGAAGAAGGCCCCGAGCATGTGGGCGCTTTCATCGCAGAGCCGATTCTGTGTTCAGGCGGGGTGATCATTCCGCCTGACGGGTATCACCAACGAACGCTGGAGATCTGCCGCAAGCACGACATCCTATATATCTCGGATGAGGTCGTGACCGCCTTTGGGCGCGTGGGCCACTGGTTTGCATCTGAAGACGTGTTCGGCATTGAGCCAGATATCATCACCTGCGCCAAGGGGATTACTTCGGGCTACCTGCCGCTTGGGGCCTGTATCATCTCGGACCGGATCATGGACCGTATGACGGGGGCGGATCACGATGTTCTGTTCCCCAACGGATATACCTATTCCGCCCATCCGGTATGCTGTGCAGCCGCGCTCAAAAACATTGAGATCATCGAACGGGAAGGGCTGTTGGAACACGTCCGTGCCGTTTCGCCCTTGTTTCAGTCGCGTATGGCCGCCCTCGAAGCATCACCGATAATCGGTGATGCACGGGGCATAGGGCTGCTCGGTTGTCTGGAAGGGCTGACGGAGGCGGGCCGTGACACGCCGCTGGATGTTCAGCGTTCTTTGGGTGCGCGGCTCGATGCAGCCTGCGAGGCCCGGGGGCTAATCGTGCGGCCGCTCATTAATATGTGCGTATTCTCGCCACCCCTGACGATTTCTGAAGCCCAGATCAATGAGATGTTCGACATCATCGAAGACGCAATCAAAGAGGTAGAGGGCGACTTTGCAAATGCCGCCGATTAGCCGGGTTCGGTGTAGCTCGCGACAATCAAACGGGTGCCTGCTGTGGTTTTCCAACTGACGGTATCGCGCATATGCAGATAGGCTGTATCGCCTTTGTTGAAGACATGCGGCTTTTGCCCGTCGAACAGTTGAAGCGTGCCGTCCAAAACGGTTATCAATTCATTGGCGTGGCTTGTTCGGCTCATTTCGGCAACCGCCCCGTGATCCTGCACCTCGACCCGCATCGTCCCAGCTGCGTTGACGAAATCAGTACGAGACTGTGTCACATCGGTACCAAATCGGGACGCAAGATCTGGGACCGTTATCCGATGCAGTGACGCATTTTCAGCTTCTGGCACAGGACCGTCGAGTATCATGAAAATCTTGTGAACAAAGCCCGGTTGCTTCCACTGACATTCAAAGCCTTTGGGTATGATAAATGCATCCCCCGCCTTAATCTCAATCTCGGTGCCATCTGGCAGCACCATGGTCAAATCACCCTCCAAAAACAGCATGTACTCATCAACTGTGTAGGGCATCATTTGATCGGTGAAGGCCGTGCAATCCCAAACGCCAACCATGTAGCCCCGGTCTTCAATCTCGTGATAGAGGTGCCCGTGTTGTACTGGCTCACCGGATACCAAGCTGCCGTAATCCATTTGTTCCCATTGTTCCAAGCCGTTTGGGCCCTTGGGTTCAAAGCGCAGGATATTGGCGGTCTTAGTCATGGTGTGTCCTTTCCGTTGTCGGTGTCTTCCCAGCACAAGAGAACGGTGTTGGTCAGTCGGCGATACATTTTTAGGTGAGTTTCAGTGCCAGGCCGTGCGCGGGCATCGATATGGGCATAGGCCGCATCAAGCTGGGCGCGATCACGAAAATGCATGACTGAAAAGTAGCGCTGCGTGCGGTTTTTGTCAGTGTCCATGGGCGTCGCCTCAACGCGGCGGCCCAAGGGTCCTGCACCCGCGATCATGCCTGCATTGCGCAGATCGTTTAGAAAAATCTCGTAGTCCCGGGCGAATGTCGCAAAGTCTTCGCCGGGTTTGAGATCAAAACTGGACAGCATATTGATCATATCTCGCTCGCCACCTTGAGGCCTTCCAGCACGGCCTCTTCAACCGTGCGTGGACAAAGTGCGTCACCAATGACGTGTACCTCGCCTGACCAATCTGCAAGCTCAGCCTCCAGTGTCGTGACCGACTGCGTTCCCAATGCGGTCACAAGGGTGTCGACCTCTTCGAGGATCACTGGCTCACCGCTCAGAGTGTGTTGGAAATAGGCATCTTGCGCGTCGGCACCATAAAGGCGCATGTGGGGAATGATCTCCACCCCCAGTTTGTGTACATCACCCAGCCAACTGTCGCGCGCATATTGTGGGATTGTTTGACCCGCTACCATGCCGTTGACGGCAAGGCGCACGTGGCATCCATCGCGGGCAAGCCGTTCGGCCAATCCCATACCCACCCAATCACACCGCCAATTTGCGATCACAGCGCGTGCGCCGACGTTGGCCTGATCTTCCAATACCTGCCAGGCGGAAACCACATGAGCCTCATCCGCGCCTTCGATTTCCGGTGTTTGGTTGATGCCTCCGGTGGCGAGGATCACCGTGTCAGGGGTTTCTTTGTTCACATCCTGGGCGGTAACAGGGGTGTTCAAATGCACCTTCACTCCGGCGCGCTGTACCTCGCGGGCAAGGTTGGTTGTCACGCCGCCGAACTCCGCCCGTCCGGGCAGAAGTTGCGCAAGATTGACTTGCCCTCCTAACTGTTCACCGGCCTCGCAGAGCGTCACATCATGCCCGCGTTCAGCGGCCACCGCAGCGGCTTTCAACCCTGCTGGACCGCCGCCCACGACCATCACTTTGCACGGTGCTTTGACACGAACGCGCGTGCCATAGGTCAATTCGCGCCCGGTTTCGGGATGCTGAATGCAAGAGATAGAACAGGCGTTCAGCATGTGACCGATGCATGCCTGATTGCAGGCAACGCAAGCGCGGATGTCGTCCAACTGTCCGGCCTGCGCCTTGCGCGGCATCTTTGGGTCGGAGATCAGGGCGCGGGTCATCCCGCACATATCGGCAGCGCCCCGCGCCAGTGTCTGCTCTGCGATCTGTGGCTGGTTGATGCGCCCCGCGACAAAAATGGGCTTGCTGACCACGCCTCGGATCGCGGCAGACAGCGGCGTGGTATACCCTGCGTCAAACCGCATGGAGGGCACGATATGGGTAGACCCGGCGAGCCCCGCCGAGGTGCCCGCAGTCACGTTCAGATAATCTAGGTCAGCGTTCGCGCCGATGGCCTGCGCTATTTGCAGCATTTCATAAGCTTCAACACCATCGTGGTCTTTTTCTTCGCCAGACAGGCGAATGCCGACCACCATTTCTGCCCCTCCTCCGCGCCGAATGGCGGCAATCACTTCGTGGATGATCCGCATCCTGTTCTCATACGTGCCTCCATATGCATCGGTGCGCAGGTTCACCCGCGGGTTCAGAAATTGACCCAGTAGGTAGCCATGCGACGCGACAATCTCGACCCCATCCAATCCTGCGGCACGGATGTTTTCCGCAGATGTCTCAAACCCTTTGACGACCTCTGCGATCATTTCAACGGACATCTCACGCGTCATGATGTGAAAGCGTTCGTTTGGCACGGCAGACGGTGCATAGGCCACCGCGTGCGATCCATCTGCGGCCATGGTCATCTCGCGTCCCGGATGGCTGAGCTGCGCGAAAACCTTGCAGCCTTCGTCGTGGCAGGTTTGCGTTAACCTGGCATACCCCGGCACGCAGGCTGGGTCATACGCGCGGATTGCGGGTCGGCCGCTGTTGCCTGACGGATGGACGCGCGCGGCCTCGATGATGGTGAGCGCTGCCCCACCTTTGGCCTTAGCCGCATGGTAGGCAATCATCGCATCTGAGACTTTGCCATCCTCCAACATGACCGCCATGTGGCCAGTGGAAAAGATACGGTTGCGCAGTGTTAGCCCGCGTATCTGCAAAGCAGACAAGAGATGTGTCAGCCCACTGGCCATGTGGTCAATCCGCGTCCGCTTTGGGTGCGCTGAGCGCTTTGCGCAGTCGCGACAAGTCTTTCTTGTGCGCGCTGCAACTGTCGCAGGCGGGGGCTTCGGTCTGGGTTGCCTGTCGGGACCGACCAACATCTCCATAGGCGTATACAGCAATCGCACTCGTGATCCCGATTGCTGCCACACCCATGATCCCCCATGCCCGCATCACATCAGGCTGTGCCAGTTTTCAGAAAGTGACGCAGGGGGGCCGTACAGTCAGAATCATTCGCCCCCTGGCGGTTCAGGAAGTCAACGGCGGCAACTTCGTGCGCCGTAGCGATCCTGAGACCCGGCAAATCCTCAGTGGGGGCCATCGCCTCAAGCTTTTCAAAGGCGTCAATGTAACAGGGATACGTCTCGCGCATCTCATCCATCAACGTCCGCCAATCATCGCTTTCCTTGGCTGCTTGCGCCTTGCCCGATGCGTGCAGTTCGTCAACACTGCGCGGCGTCAGGCCATACTTTTCAATCAAGGGTCGCATCGCATCGGCTGTGTACGCCTCTACCCGTGCCAGCATATCAAAGACATCTCGCTGCTCTGGTGCAGCCAGCCTTCTGGCCACTCCCGCGAAATACGCCTCTCCTTCGATCTCTTCCTCATAATACAACAGGAGCGTTTCGAGATACTCCTCAGACGGTTTACTTTGCACCGAGCCGATGGCAGTGGCACCGACATCCACGCGGTCGTGGATCAGCGGCTGGTCGATATCGACATTTTCTTCAAGCTGTCGGGCATACCGGTGGCCTGCATAGGTCGCGGCGGCGACAATTGCGGGCGCTTCGCAATCGCCAATGCGCGTTAGTGTGAAGGGAAGGCTGTCCTTATCTCCTCCCGCCATCGCGATCAGTTCATGGTAGAGAGCATCGTTAGGCGCGCGCTGTGTCACCATCACGACCGACGCAAAGGGCAGTTGCTTTTGTACGCCCGAGAACTGACAGGTCAGGGTCGCCGCTTCGCCATCAAAAGACGTCAAGGCCTGCGCGAGTTCAATACCAATCCCAAGCTTCATCAAGTGCGTGCGAACGCGCCAGCGTTCCGATGTCTTGCCAGCCCATTCAGAAACGACCTCATCAGGTGTGCAGAGTGTGACATCAATGCCTGCGGCCTTGATCTTTTCCGCAATCACCCCGCCCATGTAGTAACCGTCTTCGTCGTAGACGAGCGTAGGACCACAGGGCAATGTGCCATCCATGATGTCATCGGGCGTCAGGATTTCGGGGCTGCTCCCGTCAGCAACAACACCCACATAGGTTTCCCCATCAAAGCGGTCCTTGCGCCACGTGGCCCCGGTGGCCAGCGCTACATGATCCGCGCCAAACTCCATCACATCCTTCGCCGTCAGCGGGCTTTCGAGATAAACGGCGACATTCGTCATCTTGTTAAACTGCTGTGCCCGGTAATCGCGCACGCGGATGTATTCGCTCATCCCGGGCAAGGCGGCTTCCCGTGGCAATCGCCCGCCAAGCTCGCTGCCTGCATCAGCAAGCGTGACACTGTAGCCGCGTCTGCCCAAGGCGCGCGTTGCTTCCAGCCCGGCGGGGCCCGCGCCCACGACCAAGATTGAAGCATCAGACCGCTTTGCGTTCATCTCTTCGGGATGCCAGCCCTTGCGCCATTCCTCCCCCATGCTAGGGTTCTGAGTGCAGCGTATGGCGACACCCATGGTGTCACCCGCATAGCAGACGTTGCAGCCGATGCATTCGCGAATATCCTCAAACCGGCCTTCCTCAACTTTCTTGGGCAGGAAGGGGTCCGCAATAGAGGGACGCGCGGCCCCGATCATGTCGGTAATGCCACGTCTGATATGGCTGACCATTGTATCGGGAGAGGTAAACCGACCAACAGTGACAACGGGCTTGGACGTCTGGCTTTTGATGAAATCCATATAGGGTTCTAGCGGTGCTTCCTTGACAAATCGCGATACACCCATCTCGATCCCGTAGTCCGCTATGTTGATATCCCAAAGGTCAGGCAGATCGGCCAGCATGGCAAACATATCGCGGCGTTCACCGTGAATGGGCACGCCGTCTTCACCGATTTCTTCGTCGGCTGCGAAGCGCACTGCAACGCCACAACGGTCACCCACCGCGTCCTTGGTTTCTTCGATCAACTCGCGCACCAGCCGCACGCGGTTTTCCAGACAGCCGCCGTATTCATCGGATCGGGTGTTGATCGTTGGGCTCAGGAAATTTGAGAGCAGATAGGTGTGCGTCGCATAGACATAGACAATGTCAAAGCCAGCGTCCCGAGCCCGCAATGCGGCCTTGCGGTGCCAACGCCGCAGGTTGCGGATGTCGGTCTTGTCCATCGCACGGGTCTGGAACGGATGGCCTACAGCGTTCGGCATGGATGATAAATCCATCGCCACTTCGCGTGTCATCATGTTGCCGCTACGCGCACCGCCATACCACAGCTCTGCGCCCGCAAGCGCGCCATGGGCGTGAACCTTCTCGGTCATCAGGGCATGCGCGCGGATATCGCTGTCGTCCCAGAGCGAAGCAGAGGCGTGGGTCAAATCATCCGATGACGGGTGGATGGAATTATATTCCGTACACACAACACCCCATCCCCCTTCGGCTTTCGTTCCGCGCATCTCGGCCAGCATGCGGGGGCGCAGATAACCCATGCCGGTACAATGCGGCACCTGATAGAACCGGTTCTTGGCGGTGACAGGGCCGATCTGCAAAGGCTCGAACAGGATATCGTAGCGGGGATCTCTGGACATCGCTCGGGCTCCGTTAGTCTGAGGACAAGTTGATCAATTCACGGCGAAAAGGGACGTTGCCGGGGTCAGGCTCACCAAGCCCGCGGGCGTAGAGGTGGCCGCCGTATACAGCCGCGGCGATGGTCGAGGGGCCAAGCGCGTCGCCGATGCGGATCAGCTTTGGGCGCGCCTGCCAAAGGTCATCGATCGGGGTCCGCATCGTGACCAGGATGACGCTCCTACAGTCGAGCGTTTGCGTGGCGTCGGTATAGATACAAGAGACGTCCGCTGCACCGGGCCGAATTGAGGTGATGTTATGGGAGGTCACAATCTGCACGCCAATGTCCATCAGTTGCTTCTGGATGGCGTGTTGATCAAGCGTGTTATGGGTCCAACTGGAAACCTCTGCGGCGGGGGTGACCAGCGTCACATCACACCCGTCGCGGCGCAGCTTTTCGGCGATGGCACCGCCCATGTAAAAATGATCATCATCGAACAGGACCACCGGCCCCTCCGGTACAGTGCCACACATGATGTCATCTGGGGTAAGCACGACCGCGTCTGGGGCAATGTTGATGCCAAGCTGGTTTTGCCGCCCAATCCCGTCAGTCGTCCAGCGTGATCCCGTTGCAATCGCGATATGATCCGCATCAAACTCATCCAGCGCCTCTGGCGTCATCGGGCTTTCGAGATAAAGATCGACGTTTGCCATCTGGCTGATCTGGTAAGTCCGGTAATCCACAACCCGTCCCCATTCCCCGAGGCCGGGCAGACGCCGTTCACGGGCGACGCGCCCGCCTGCCTCGCTTTCCCTGTCAGCGATCGTTACTTTGTACCCGCGCTGCCCCAACGCGCGCGCGGCTTCCAGACCTGCGGGCCCGGCTCCAACGATCAGCACACTTTCGTCGGCTGATTTCGGCGCTATCCGCTCCGGGTGCCAGCCGCGGCGCCATTCCTCGCCCGTCGTGGGGTTCTGGGTGCAGCGTATGGGGACAAAATTGTTGTCGCCTGACACGCAGATGTTGCAGCCGATACATTCGCGGATGTCTTCTATGCGTCCTTCTTCGATCTTTTTGGGCAAAAATGGATCTGCGATAGAGGGTCTTGCGGCTCCGATCATGTCGAGCCGCCCTTTGTTAATCAGCGACACCATCGCATCGGGCGAGGTGTAGCGGCCTACACCTACGACCGGCTTGGTTGTGACTTCTTTGACGAAGGCGACGTAGTCATCCTGAAATCCCGATTGCTTGAACCGCGAAGTCGCGCTGTCGTTTTCCCAGGAGCTGATGTTCACGTCCCACAGGTCGGGTTCTTCGGCCAGCATTTCGATCAGGTCGCGCCCTTCGCCAGCGCTGGTAAAACCGGCGTCACCCATCAATTCATCCACGGCAAAGCGTAGAGCAACGCCGCAGGTATCGCCCACGGCGTCCTTGGTATCCGCCAAAATCTCGCGCAGCAGACGGGCGCGGTTTTCCAAGCTGCCACCGTATGCGTCCGAACGGCGGTTGCGGTAGGGAGACAGGAAGTGTGAGATCGTGGAAAGCTGATGCCCAGCATAGACGTACACGATGTCGAACCCCGCCTGCTTGGCGCGCAGGGCGGCATCTCGGTGCCATCTGCGCAGGGCGCGGATGTCGGACAGGTCCATCGCCCGGGCCTGCACCGGATCGTGCAAAGCGACGGGCAAATGAGAGGGAGCCAGCGGTACGTCGCGGCTATAGCGGTTGGCCGTGATCTGACCGCCGTGGTTAATCTCGGCCCCCGCGAGGCTGCCAAATTCGTGGATGCCGTCGCACATCTTCGCCAGCACGGGGATGTCATCATCGTTCCACAGCCGCCCGCCAGCCCAAGGGGAATGATCCGCCGAAGGATGAATCTCGATCTCTTCCGTACAGATAACCGCCCAGCCTCCTTCGGCTTTTGTGCGGCGCATTTCGGCCATAGATGACGGAAAGCTGCGGCCCATGCCGTTGCAGTGTGGCACCTGATAGAACCGGTTTTTCGCGGTGACAGGACCAATTTTTACCGGCTCAAAAAGAATGTCATATCGGGGGTCTCGGGTCATGCTCAATCCACTGCCAACAGGGGGAGCTCGCGTTTGAAAGGCACACCTTGCGGCGCCGGCTCGCCAAATTCGCGCGCGAATTTGTGACCGCTGTAGATGGCAGCGGCGATGGTGCCCGGCGCAAGGCAATCGCCGACGCGAGTGAGTGATTTCCATGGGCCGCCAAGCGCCGTTAGGTCGGCGTAGAGCGTGTCGGACGCTTCGCGCATTGTAACGGGAATGAATGTACCGCACGGAATATCCCGGGTGCTACCCGTGTAAATGCAGGCCAAATCGATGCTGTCTGCGCGCACCTCACTGATATTGTGCAATGGGATGATGGTCACATCCATTTCGATCAAACGCGTCTGAATGCGCGCCTGCTCCATCGTTTTGTGGGTCCAGTGCGATACGTCTGCAGCAGGCGTCACATAGGTCACGTCATGGCCCGCGGCGCGTAGTTTCTCGGCCAGCGCACCGGCCATGTAATAGTGATCGTCATCGAAGATCACCACAGGTCCTTTAGGCATTTGGCCTGCCATGATAGCATCCGGCGTCAACACGTGGACATCGTCGGCAATGGCAATCGGACGACGGTTTTGCCGACCCACACCGGTTGCAGACCATCGTGATCCTGTGGCGACGACCACATGATCAGGTTCGAATTCTGCAACCTGTTCTGCGCTCAGATCGCTTTGCAGATAAAGGTTCAAGTTGGGCATCTGGCTGATCTGATAGCTACGGTAGTCGACCACGCGTTTCCACGCTGCCAGACCGGGTAAAGCGGCTTCGTGCAGCACACGGCCCCCAACAGCGTCGCCAGCCTCGGCCAGGGTCACCTGGTGCCCACGCTGACCCAGTGCGCGAGCGGCCTCCAACCCGGCGGGCCCTGCACCAACAATCAACACACTATCGTCGTTTGATTTTTGGGGGATGTATTCAGGATGCCAGCCGCGCCGCCATTCTTCGCCCATGGTGGGGTTCTGGGTGCACCGCATGGGATGAGACAGAAAATCGCCCGTTACGCAGATGTTGCAGCCAATGCACTCGCGGATATCTTCTATTCGGCCTTCTTCGACCTTCTTTGGCAGGAAAGGATCAGCGATAGAGGGCCGCGCCGCGCCTATAAGGTCAAGCACCCCTTTGTTGACCAGCGACACCATTGTATCGGGCGAGGTGAACCGGCCCACGCCCACAACCGGTTTGGTCGTCACGCCTTTGACGAAAGAGATATAGTCGGTTTGGTACCCTTCTTCGGAAAACCGCGACGTCTGGCTATCGTTTTCCCAACCGCTAACATTTACGTCCCAAAGGTCAGGCAGTTCGGCGAGCATCTCAACGATTTCGCGGCCCTCTTGGCCCGCGGATAGCCCGTCGGCACCTTCCATCTCGTCCACGGCCAAGCGAACTGCAATAGCTGTGGTGTCCCCGATGGCTTCTTTGGTTTCCATCAAGACCTCCCGCATCAGTCGGACACGGTTCTCCAGACTGCCACCATATTCGTCCGTCCGGTCATTCCGGCTAGGCGATAGGAAATGCATGAGCGTGGTCATGTCATGCCCAGCGTACACATACACGATATCGAACCCGGCTTTTTTCGCACGGACCGCAGCATCAACGTGCATCTTGCGGAACGCCCTGATATCGGCTTTGTCCATCGCACGGGACTGCACTGGATCAAGAACATCAACGGGGCGCGCGGTGGGCCCCATCGGGATTTCTCGGCTATAGTTGTTAGATACTTCCATGCCCAGATGCGCAGGTTCAATCCCTGCGAGCGCACCGTGGGCATGCACCTTTTCCACCATTCTGGCCAACGCGGGAATGTCGCTGTCATCCCATAGTCGCGCCTCGATCACGCCACCCAACTCGGAGGTGTGTGAAATCTCGCATTCCTCGGTGTTGACGACCCCCCAACCGCCCTCTGCTTTGATCCCGCGCATCTCCGCCATGGAGGACGGATATCGATGTCCCATCCCGTTGCAATGTGGCACCTGATAGAAACGATTGGGTGCTGTCACCGGGCCAATTTTCACCGGTTCAAAGAGCACGTCATAACGGGGGTTTCTGTTCATTCTGTCGCAACTCCGCCAGATGCGGCCAGATCGAAACATCCGGGGAAAATACTGGATAGATACCCCCGTACGCGGTCCTTGGCGTTCTCGCGGGTAAACTCTCCGGGGTAGATGAGGATGTTGAGGCAAAAGCCGTCAAACAGCCCCTCAAGCGTGTCAGCGACATCTTCAGCCTTGAGATGATCAAACGCGCCTGAATCGATGATTTTCTGACAAAGCGCGGTAGAGGTTTCCCAGCGCTCGGTGTCGATCTGGGTCATGATGTTTCGGTAAGATTTGCGGTATCCGGATTCCCCGTAGAATGCAGACCAAACAGTGAGCTTCTTGCGGTTGCAAATCTGCGGATGAAACTCCGCATCCACGATGGCCAGCAGCTTTTCTGGCGCACTCAGCCCTTCGGTGCTGACGGCTTTCAACCACATCTCTCGATGCTCGGTCGCGAGGTACCGCAGCGTTTCGGAAAAAAGGTTTTCCTTGCTGTCGAAGTGGAAATTCACAATGCCTACGGATAATCCAGCAAAGCTGGTAATTGTGGTCATAGTCGTGCCTGAAATGCCGTGCTTTGCAATGGAGTCGATTGTCGCCTTGATCAACTGCTCGCGGCGTACGGGTTTTGAGGCGGTGCGTCCCGTGCGCGCGCCGCGGCACGCGGCCTTGTCTGTTGCGGTCGGTGTTTCCACAAACGGCCTTTTGGGTATCAGTTCGGACATCACATCGCCCAGTTGTTCAGACGGGATGTATCAGTTTCCTGACATAGATCTGACTTCACCCGGCGTGGCAGGCCTGAGTTACCCGGACGCGAAACATCAACGACGAAACTACCGCGAATTTTCGTCAACGCTTCTTCGGACCCGCCAAAGATTGAGAAGTTGGGCAGCTCGCCATTCTTTTCCTGATAGTGCGGAAAAAGTTCAAGAATACCACACCCGCCCCTTGTAAAGAGGGTCGCCTGACCCTCTGCCGCAGCCGCAGCCTTGCGCGCCGCAAAAGGCACTGCTGTAACGCCCGCACCCGCCGCCAGCAACGACTGTGTGAAGGCGCGCTGGCTTAACTTGCCGGTGCGCAGTGATCCCAGTTGGTGCTTGATGTCCATTCATTACTCGCGTGTTGCGCGCTGTACCAGCGCCTACCAGTTAACATCTAGTTGGTTGAACGTTCATTCAACGATGCAGTTGAAATTTCTGTTTCGTCAAGGGCGAGCTGACCTGAATGGCGCTGCGCCGCGATATCATGCATAGTCGCTCGGCAGGCCCTGTTTCAGGAAAGTTCACGGCGAAATCGGGCAAATCCGACCGACATAATCACGAGAGAGATATTATGAAAAGGCGGAGTGTTCTTATGGGTTTAGCAGCGACTGGCGCTATGCCTAAAATTTTGGCAAGCCAGTCCTCGGAAGTTGACGTCATCGTCGTCGGCGCAGGGATCGCCGGGCTGCGGGCGGCGCAGACATTGCTGAGTGCTGGACGCACCGTTCAGGTGCTGGAAGCGGCGAACCGAATCGGTGGGCGTGCATTTACAGACAACACGACGCTTGGACAGCCATTTGACCTGGGGTGCTCTTGGGTCAATGCGGATAGCAATCCGTTTCTGGACATTTCCAAGGATCAAGGTGCCGAGATCTTGCGCCATTCAGGCGCTGGTGAGGCTCTTTTCGTGGGTAACAGACGCGCCAACAACACAGAACGCGCCGCGTACTACAGAGCGTGGGGCGCTATCGAGCGGAGTTTTGAAAAGGCGGGTGAGGCAGAACTTGACATACCGTCCTCTGATATCGTGCCTGAGGGATTGGAATTTGGTGCCACAGTGCAGACTTGGATCGGTCCGATGGATCATAGCGTCGATTTTGAAGACCTTTCTGTGTTGGACTATTGGGAAGCTGCTGAGGGTGATCCCAGCTATATCGTGCGCGACGGGTTAGGCACCGTGGTCAGCCGTTGGGGCGCAAACGTACCTGTATCCCTGAACACCAGCGTCACTGGTGTGAATTGGGGCAGCGACGGCGTCACAGTCAGCACAGACAGCGGCGCACTCAAGGCCAAGGCCTGTATCATCACAGTACCTACCGGCGTGTTAAACAGCGGTGCAATCGCGTTTTCGCCTGCCCTTCCTGACCGCGCCCAAGGTGCCATTGCCAATCTGCCCATGGGTCTGCTGACCAAAGTGGGGCTGCAATTTGACGGTTCACGCTTTTCCTTTGTGCCGAACCAGTGGCTTACCCATCACGTGCCTGGAGATGTGCCGGGAGAGGCTTGTTTCTTTCTAACCTGGCCTTTCGAGTTCGACTATTCTGTCGGCTTTCTTGGTGGCGCGTTCGGATGGGACATGGCCAGGCAAGGTGATGCTGCGACGATAGACTTTGCACTGACCAAGTTCGTCGAGATGGCGGGCTCGGACGCGCGCAAGCATTTCGTCCGGGGCACTGTTTCTGGCTGGGCCAATGATATGAACACACAAGGTGCCTACGCTGCCGCCCGTCCGGGACACTACGATTCGCATGACCTTCTTGCAGAGCCGATTGAGGACAAACTCTTCTTCGCTGGCGAAGCGGTCGCAGGACCTTACGCTGCCCTCTGCAGCGGTGCCTATTACAGCGGAGAGGCACAGGCCAAAGCTGCATTGGGTGTCTTAAAAGGGTGACAAACGCTGGGACCAATTAGAAAAATGTCCCATCTGCTAACAGATGATCCGGCCTTGGACACAGGCCGTTCTGGACAAAGGGCGTTTGGGGTACAGGCCGATTGCGCCTGCGTCCACTGACGCTGGACGATCTGGATGTGGCGGCCGCCCTCTTGGACAACCCTGAGGTCGCAAAACACGTGTGTGATCTGTTCACTTCAAAGCACATAAATGAACACCCACCCATCAATCTGAGAGACGCCGTGCTCAGGCGACCTCGTGTCTGTTCCTAACATCCTTGGTGTATGAAGATCTTTTCAGACCTGAACCGAGGTTCCAGTCGATTACCCGGTCAGATTGCGCCGTTTGTCGCCGGGCGGGGCGCCGTTCCAGCGGCGGTAGGCGGTGCTGAAACTGCTGAGGCTGGAGTAACCCAGAAGAAATGCGATTTCCGATTGTGACAATTCGCTGTCGGTCAGGTAGCGGTCGGCCGGGGCCTGACGCAGATTGTCCAGAACCTTTTGAAAGGTGGTGTTTTCTTTGGCCAGATGGCGCGATAGCGAGCGGCTGCTCATCCCGAGGTTAGCGGCTATTACATCTTGTTTGGCGGAGCCGTTAGCCAGCCGGTCGACCAGAGCGCGCTCCAGCCGCGACACCAGCGTGGTGCGGTGTTCGCTCTTGCGGTTCAGGATGTCTTCGCAATGCTGCTGCAGCACTGGCAACAGGTCTTCATCTCGGGTCATCAGTGGCAGGTCGAGGTCTTCCTGCCGGAACACCAGCCGGTTGTCGCGGGCGCCAAAATAGGTCTGGCAGCCAAAAAAACGGTCGAATTTTTCCACCCCTGCGTTTCTTGGGTGGGAAAGACACACTTCGTAGAGCGGGAAGTTGCGATTGGTGATCTGACGCTGGGCCAGCACCATGACCACCGCGCCGAATTCCAGGTATTGCCGTCGCTTTATGCTGACCGGGATATCGAAATGCCAGCGCAAGGTGCCGGTTTCGTCCAGTTCATCCACGTTGATGATCACCGCATCGCTGAACACCTGGCTGTAGCGGGCGATGTTTTTGATCATGTCGCGCATCGTGGGGGCTGACAGGCCGACATAGGCCAGCGCGCCAATGCGCTGGAAGCGGCGGCGAATGCCCCGGTTGAAGCCAATCAGGTCATCGCCGGTCAGATCGGCGGCGCGTTCGAACAAGGTAGCCAGCTTGTCGAACGGCACAGTTGCGCCTTCCTGTCGCAGGTCTTCGGGTTTCAGACTCAGCCCGGCGAGCAGCTGCTTGGGCGGAATACCGTCCCTGGCAAGGTCATCCATCAGAACGCGTCCGAAGATGGCTCCGTGTTGAGGGTACAGTTCTGGAACGGGGTTATATTGGCACTCATTCAAATTCGGTTACGCGTTCAAACGGCGAATTTTTTCAGGTGGTGTCAACCCTTAAGTGGGCCTCCGCGCGAGGTGGTTCGCCGGGGGGCGGGCTCAAGCTCGGCCTCCATTTGGGTTTGGTTTCTTTCAAGGAAATCGGTGCAGCACAAAAAAGTATTACATTTTTTTGGGCTCTTCGGACCCTAGCGGGTCTGACCTAGGGCGCAGGCCGCCCGCGCCAGCGCCTCGATCGCGGACCAGTGGCCTTTGGTGGCCGCGTCACTGGGGGCGACCCAGCTGCCGCCAACGCAGATCACGTTGGGCAGAGACAGGTAGGTTTGGGCATTGGACGGGCTGACGCCGCCGGTTGGGCAGAAGGTGATCCGGGGCAGGGGGGAGGCCAGCGCCTTGAGCGCCGGCGCGCCGCCGGATGCCTCTGCCGGGAAGAATTTCAGCATTTCATATCCGCGTTCGGCCAGCCGCATCGCTTCGCTCGCGGTGGCTGCGCCAGGCAGGATCGGCAGCCCGTTTGTTTCGCAGGCGTCCAGCAACGTATCGGTCGCACCTGGCGACACACCGAACCGTGCGCCCGCCTCCAGCGCGGCGTCCACATCAGCCGGCGTTAGCAGCGTGCCTGCGCCCACGACCCCGCCGGGCACCTGGGCCATTTCGCGGATTGCGTCCAGCGCAGCAGGGGTTCGCAACGTGACCTCCAGCGCGGGCAGGCCCCCGGCCATCAGCGCTTCGGCCATCGGGCGGGCATGGGTTACTTCATGGATGATCAGCACCGGCACAACCGGCGCCATCGCACAAATCTCGTGGGTCTGCTGGCTGGCAGCTTCAGGAGACAGGGACATGTATCAGGCTCCGAAAACGGTGGCTCCGGCATCGGCGGGGCCCACCGATTGCCGGAAAATGGAAAACAGTTCTCGTCCGACGCCCGAGTGGTAGGCGGACAGGTCGGTCTGTGCCGCGGGCCGGTCCAGCACGCCATCAGTCAGGATCTGCAGCACGCCCGCCTCGGCATCGACGCGCACCATGTCGCCATCCTGCAGCTTGGCAATTGGGCCGCCATCCAGTGCTTCGGGGCAGACATGGATGGCCGAAGGGATCTTGCCCGACGCGCCGGACATACGCCCATCGGTCACCAGCGCGACCTTTTGGCCGCGCCCCTGCAGGACGCCTAGCACTGGGGTCAGGCTGTGCAATTCGGGCATGCCATTGGCCTTGGGGCCCTGAAAACGGACAACGATGATGACATCTTCGGTCAACTCCCCCGCCTTGAATGCAACCTTGACAGCTTGAAGGTCGTCGAACACCCGCACCGGGGCTTCGACTACACGGTGTTCGGGGGCGACGGCGGAGATTTTCATGACCCCGGTGCCCAGTGATCCGCTGAGCCGCTGCAACCCGCCGGTAGGCTGGAAGGGGTCCGAGGCGGGACGCAGGATGCGATGGTTCAGGCTGTCTTTCGCGCCATTGACCCAGGTCAGTGCGCCATCGATGATCTTGGGGTCCTTGGTGTAGGCAGCTAGCCCGCTGCCCGCTACGGTCTGCGTGTCTGGGTGCAACAGGTCTGCGTCCAGAAGGGAGCCGATGACATAGCCCAGCCCGCCCGCGGCGTGGAAATGGTTCACATCCGCCAGCCCGTTGGGATAGACGCGGGCGACCAGGGGGATCACTCGGGACAGGTCGGAAAAATCCTCCCAATCCAAAACAATGCCGCCTGCGCTGGCCATGGCGATCAGGTGGATCAGCAGGTTGGTGGACCCGCCCGTGGCGTGCAGTCCTACGATGCCGTTCACAAAAGCACGCTCATCAAGGATGTCACAGACTGGTGTGTAAGCATTCCCCAACGCGCTGAGCGACAGCGCCCGCCGCGCGCCTTCCGCGGTCAGTGCCTCGCGAAGGTTGGTGCCGGGGTTGACGAAGCTCGCGCCGGGCAGATGCAGGCCCATGAACTCCATCAACATCTGGTTGGTGTTGGCAGTGCCGTAAAACGTGCACGTGCCTGGCCCGTGATACGCACCCATTTCGGCGGCCATCAGCGCATCGCGGCCCACTTCACCCGCTGCAAATTGCTGACGCACCTTGGCTTTTTCGTCATTCGGCAACCCGCTGGTCATCGGCCCTGCGGGTATGAACACGGCAGGCAGATGGCCAAAGGCCTGCGCGGCAATCACCAGCCCTGGCACGATCTTGTCGCAGACACCCAGGAAGGTGACCGCGTCGAACGTGTTGTGGCTCAGCGCGATGCCAGCGGCCATGGCGATGATGTCGCGGGAAAACAGGCTCAGTTCCATGCCAGCCTCGCCTTGCGTGACGCCGTCACACATGGCGGGAACGCCGCCTGCTACCTGAGCCGTAGCGCCGATAGACCGGGCCGCGTCGCGGATTATTTGCGGATATGTTTCAAATGGTTGGTGCGCTGACAGCATATCGTTGTAGGCGGTCACGATACCCAGGTTCGGGGCGCGTCCCTGTGCCAACGCCTGTTGGTCTGGTCCGGCGGCGGCAAAGGCATGGGCCTGCCCGCTGCAGCTGAGATGCGCGCGGTTGGGTTCTTGCGAGGCTGCATCCCGCATGCGCGAAAGATAGGCATCGCGTGTCGGTTTGCTGCGGGCGATGATCCGGTCGGTCACCTCGGAAACGGTTGAGTTCAGCATTTTGGCCATCCTGCTGCCGGGCACACAGGCGCGAACCGGCATCATTCCACGCGCTGATGTGGCGCGTTCTTGTGTATAGACCGAGGAGGTGCTGCTCAGCCAGTCATTTGCTGGGGTGACGGCATGGCCATCAGCCGAGCCATACAGCGGCCCGTATCGATCATTCGGTTGGAAAAGCCCCATTCATTGTCATACCAGCTGACCACGCGCACCAGCCCGTCTGCCGTGACAGCGGTCTGCGCGGCGGCAAAACAGGACGAATGCGGGTCGTGGTTGAAGTCTATCGAAACGACCGGATCTTTTTCATAGGACAGAATGCCCGCCAGAGGCCCCCGGGCGGTCTTGGCCATGGCAGCATTTACTGACTCCACCGTGGCGGGGCGTTCGGGCACGAATGTCAGATCGATGACTGACACGTTCGGCGTGGGCACACGGATAGCGGACCCTTCCAGACGGCCCTCCAGACGCGGCAGCACCAGCGAGATTGCCTTAGCCGCACCCGTGGACGTGGGGATCATCGACAGTGCCGTTGCCCGCGCGCGGTACAGATCACTGTGATTGGTGTCATGCGAAGGCTGGTCTCCAGTATAGCTGTGCACCGTGGTCATGTAGCCTGTCTTGATGCCAAAAGTTCGGTCCAGCACATCTGCCACCGGTGCAAGGCAGTTGGTGGTACAGGACGCGTTAGAGACAACCAGGTCATCCCCGGTCAGCTCCATATGATTGATGCCGTACACCACGGTGCGATCTACGTTTTTTCCGGGGGCGGAGATCAGCACACGTCCCGATCCGTTCTGAAGATGCAGAGCGGCGTCGTCGCGGGTGGTGAAGCGGCCGGTGCATTCCAGCGCTACGTCTACATCGGGCCAGGGCAGCGCGGTCGGATCCCGTTCAGCCGTCAGGCGGATGGAATGGCGGCCAACTTGCAGGCGATTATCGATCAGCCGTACCTCTTGGCCCAGTCGCCCATGTACGCTGTCATATTTCAGCAGGTGCACCATGTGTTCCTGGGGGGCGAGATCGTTGATGGCTACGACCTCTACATCAGGTGTGTCGTTTTCGAGGATCGCCCGCAAAACGCCGCGACCGATTCTGCCAAAGCCGTTGATTGCAAAGGTATGGGGCATTGTGACCTCCATGCTATTTAGAGCTGTTAGCGCTAACAATCACAAAATGGTGGAAAATGCAAGCCTGCCGCGGGATGGGAAGGGGGTATCGCGTTTGGCTGCGCGTAACGTCATGTTTGCACAAAAGCCGCCGGGTTGCGGCGGCTTTGTGGTGTTGGTTTTTGCGATAGCCTTAGGCGGCGGTGCTTTTGTTGGCGTTGGCTGCGCGGCGTTTCGGCTTGGGGCTGTTGCTGTCGATGAAATCCAGAACCAGCGGGCGGATGTTGTTGCGCCAGCTTTTGCCCGCGAAAATCCCGTAGTGACCCGCGCCCGGTTCTAGATGCGATGCCTTCATGCTTTCGGGCAGTCCGGTGCACAGGTCCAGCGCGGCTATGCATTGGCCCGGCGCAGAAATATCGTCATTCGCGCCTTCGACCGTTTTGACTGCGACCTTGGTGATCTTACCCATATCGACCTGATGACCGTCGACGACAAAGCAGTTCCGGGCGATTTCCCGTTCCTTGAAAATGCGCTCCACGGTAGACAGATAGAACTCTGCCGTCATATCCATAACAGCCAGGTACTCGTCGTAGAACCGGTTGTGCGGATCATGATCTGATGCTTCGCCCTGGGTTACGCGGCGGATCTGTTCGACGAATGCGTGCGAATGACGTTCCGCGTTCATCGACATGAAGGAGGCCAGTTGCAAAAGCCCCGGATAAACCATGCGGCCTACGCCCGCGTATTTGAAACCGACCCTCTGGATCATGGTTTCTTCCAGCTGGCCCATGGTCACGCGGCGGCCAAAGTCGGTGACTTCGGTCGGGGTTGCGTCAGGGTCGATCGGTCCGCCGATCAGCGTAAGCGTGCGTGGCTGTGCGTCAGGGTCCAGCTCTGCCAGATATGCCGTGGCAGCCAGCGTCAGCGGCGCAGGCTGGCACACGGCGATCACGTTCGTGTCTGGCCCCAGCACACGCATGAATTCCATCAGGTAGAGCGTGTAGTCTTCGATATCGAACTTGCCTGCGCTGACCGGGATGTCGCGTGCATTGTGCCAGTCGGTGATGTAGAGGTCGCAATCCGGCAGCAGAGATTGCACCGTGCTGCGCAGCAGCGTGGCGTAGTGCCCCGACATCGGCGCGACCAGCAGAACCTTGCGCTTGGCCTGCGCGCGTCCGGCCACCTTGAAGCGGATCAGATCACCAAAGGGCCGCTCCAGCACTGTCTGGATTTCGACCAGGTGGTCACGCCCGTCTTCGCAGGTCATCGTTCGGATGCCCCAGTCGGGTTTCACAACCATACGCGCAAATGTCCGTTCCGTCACCTCGCCCCATGCTGCCATCCAGGAAATCGCAGGGTTCGGCATTCCGGCAAACATTGGGTAGGAGGCCAGAGCCTGCGCAGACGCACCCATCCACTGATTAGTATTGCGGGCCGCTTCCATCAGATCATAGGTCATCATGTAACGCATAATCGTCTCCTACTTGGTCGTATGCCCGGACTATTCGTCGCTTTGCCTAAGCAGAGCAAGCCCAGTTATTCTGCACAGCAGAAAAATTCGGAAAAGTGGTTAAAATGACAACTAATAGTGAGGGCGCCAAGCAGATTTCTATTGAGAGCTTTGAAAAAATTAAAGAAAATATGGGTAGGGTGGAGCTGCTAGCAAAACGTTTGGTTGAAGTTGTTTCCAGTAAATCGGGTCACAACCCTGCTTTGGATGGTCCGAATCAGGAGCTTTTTGCAAAAGCAGCAACGTCATATTGGGCCGAAGCACTGCACAATCCCGCGAAGATCCTGGAGCATCAGGTCGAGTATTGGAGCAAGTCGGTTCTGCACTTCGTAGAGGCCCAGCAGGCTCTGTCCAAAGGCACGCTTTCGGCCCCCGAAGACCCCGGCACGCCCGACCGGCGGTTTTCCAATCCGCTCTGGGATACGCACCCGTTTTTCAACTTCGTCAAGCAGCAGTACCAGATTAATGCCAAGGCCATAGAACAGGCCGTATCGGATATCGAGGATCTGGATGAAAGGGACAAACGCCGCCTAACCTACTTCTCGCGCCAGATCATCGACATGATGGCCCCGACCAATTTCCTGGCCACCAACCCCGATGCGCTGGAAAAGGCATTGGAGACCGCAGGTCAGTCCCTGATCGACGGTCTGGAAAACCTTGTCGCCGATCTGGAGGCTAATGAAGGTGAACTTGTTGTGCGCCTCGCTGATGAAAGGGCGTTCGAACTGGGCCGCAATATCGCAACCACACCGGGTGAGATTGTCTACCGTAACCGTATGATGGAGATGATCCAGTATGCCCCGTCCACCGAACAGGTCCAAGAAATCCCGATCGTGTTGTTCCCGCCTTGGATCAACAAGTTCTACGTTCTGGACCTGAAGCCACAGAACAGCTTGATCAAGTGGATCACCGAACAGGGATACACGTTGTTCGTCGTCAGCTGGGTCAACCCTGATGCCTCTTATGCTGATATCGGCATGGAAGATTACATCGAAGACGGTTTTCTGACCGCCATCCGCGAAGCCAAGGCGATCTGCGGCACCAGCCAGGTCAACGCCGTGGGCTACTGCATTGCCGGCACCACGCTTAGCCTGACCCTGTCATTGCTGAAACAGCGTGGTGACAAGTCGGTGAAATCGGCCACCTTCTTTACCGCGCTGACTGATTTCTCGGAGCAGGGCGAATTCACCCCTTTTCTGCAGGATGATTTCATCGATGGGATCGAAGCCGAGGTAGAAGGCCAGGGTTATCTGCGATCCTTTCTCATGGCGCGTACGTTCAGCTTCCTGCGGTCCAACGACCTGGTCTATTCGCCTGCAATCCGCAGCTACATGCTGGGGGAAACCCCGCCTGCCTTCGATTTGCTTTACTGGAATGGCGACGGGGCGAACCTGCCCAAGAAGATGGCCATCCAGTATTTGCGTGGCCTGTGCCAGCGCAACGAATTTGCGGAAGAAGGGTATGAGCTGTTCGGCAAAAAGCTGAAAGTGGCGGATGTCGATGTGCCGCTTATGTCCATCACCTGTGAAACCGACCACATTGCAGCGTGGAAGGATTGCTATCGCGGCGTGCAGAAAATGGGATCCAAGAACAAAACCTTTATCGTTTCGGAATCCGGCCATATCGCGGGCATCGTGAACCCGCCCAGCAAAAAGAAGTATGGCCACTATACAAACCCTGACCTGACGCTGGATGCAGAGGGCTGGATCGCCGATGCCGATTACAACGAAGGGTCCTGGTGGCCGCGTTGGGAAGCCTGGCTGCGCAAACGCTCCGGCAAGAAAGTTGACGCTAGGATACCTGGTGACCCTGACCATCCCAGTCTTGGTAAGGCTCCGGGCACTTACGTCGTGCCAAAGCTAAAAGATTGATTTTCAACTCTTTCACAAAATTCTGCTGCAACGCAGAAAAAAGTCTTGAAATGCCGCATTGCAGCATGCATATTCCTGTCAGCTGAACAAACGGCACGAACCTCCCTCGGACCAGCGAAGATAGGAATTGAGACATGAACACGACGACTGATTTCACCGCTGCCCTGAAAGACGCAATGGGCGCATTCCCGGTTGATACCAAAGCTTTCGAAGACGCGTTCAAAACCACCGCCACCCTGAACGAAAAACTGACGGGTGTTGCGCTGGAAGCGGCTGAGAAATCGGCTGAAGTTTCCTCCAAGTGGACCAAAGACACTATCGCAAAGCTTGCAGAAATGTCCAAAGCCAAAGCAGAGCCGGCAGACTACGCCAAAGCCATGACTGATTTTGCTTCGGCCACTGCTGAAACCGCTGCTGAAAACATGGCAGCCTTCGCCGAGATCGCCAAGAAAATCCAGATGGATACGGTTGAACTGATGATGGCCGCTGGCAAGGACATCGCCGAAGATGCCACCGCCGCTGTCAAGAAAGCCACTGACGACGTGACCGCTGCTGCCACGAAGGCAACCGCGAAGTAAGTGACAATACTACCGGGCTGCATCTCTCTCCTCCCTAATGACGCAACCCACCTGAAGGGCAGGTCTTCGGACCTGCCCCTTTCTTTTTGTTCTGCACTCGCATAACCTTTGCCGCACTGCTGCATTTTCCTAGAGGATCACCGACGTGGCTGACGACGCAAAACCCCTTCTGATCAAACGGTATGCCAGCCGCAGGCTTTATAATACGGAAACTTCCGATTACGTGACACTCGACGATATTGCCGGGTTCATTCGCGAAGGGCGCGAAGTGCAGATAATCGATCTGAAATCTGGTGATGACCTAACCCGGCAATACCTGCTGCAGATCATTGCCGAACATGAAAGCCGCGGAGAAAACGTGCTGCCGGTCGGTGTGCTGAATGATCTGGTGCGCTCCTATATGGTTCCGGGCGGCGGGATGATGCCACAGTTCCTACAATCCTCTTTCGAGATGCTTCGCGAAAGCCAGTCGAAGATGATGGAAAACATGAACGCAATGAACCCCATGGCCAACATGCCCGGGTTCGAAGCGATCAAGGCCCAGCAGGAAGCCTTCGTCAAAGCGATGACTGGCGGGCTTGGCAGCTGGAGCGCTTCGGACGCCAAGAAACCCGAGAACGAAGAGAAATCCGAAGATCTCGAAGATATCAAAAAGCAATTATCGGATTTGCAGGACAAGCTGTCCAAACTCAGCTGACGCACCAGTGGGCTTGAATTGTTGTCAATTCGCCTAAACTCCGTTCACGGATTTTCTCTTCTGGTGCCAGCCGGGGTCAGTACATGATCTCTGTTCTGAACCGGTCCTGTTGCAGCCAGTCGAAATAATCCGCCCGCAACTGTCGCGCCACTGGCCCTGCCGAGGCGTTGGAAAAATAGGTCTGGTCGAGCCGCGCCACCGGGATCACGCCGCCGCCAGACGAGGATAGGAACAGCTCATCCGCCGCCAGACACTCCTCCAGTGGTAGGGGGCAACATTCGGTATCCATACCCCGCGCATCAGCCATCTCCAGCACGGTCCGCCGGGTGATGCCATGCAAAACACCTGCGTCCGGGGTCACCACCCGGTCTCCAAACACGGCAAACAGGTTGAACCCCGGCCCCTCGGCTACGTTGCCTGCGTGATCCAGCAGCAGCGTGGTTTCAAACCCGTTTTCCTTGGCCTCGAACAGACCCGAGGTGAAATCCCCCCAATGGTAGTTCTTTACCGTCGGGTCCACGCTGTCCTTCGGGATCCGCCGCACAGATTTCGCAATCCACACAGACGTGCCGCGCTCCGCCGCGTCGGGCTTCACGATATGCACATAGGGCACGCACCAGGCATAGAAATGGTTGTCGCAATCGCGCGGGTCACGGCTGCCGGGCACCGGGTTGCGGCCCCGCGCGGCGACCATGGCCACGTAGCTGTCGCGCAAGCCCGACGCCGCGACCATCTGGTGTAGGATCGCGGCGACGCTGTCGCGGTCTTGCCCGATCTCCATGCGTAGTGCGCGGATCGAGGCCATGAACCGGTCCAGATACGCCTCCAGCCGGAAAAACCCACCTTTCCAGACCGGCACCACGTCATAGCCAATGTCGGAATGGGTGACGCCCCAGTCGGTAACATTCAAACCAGCCTCTGTGATGGGGACAATGCGTCCCTGCATCCACGCGGCCCCTTTGGACAAATCGTTCATTGCCGCAGCCTGTCACTGGCGCGCCGGTCAGGCAAGGGCCGCGTCACAGATCGGTGCGCAGGTGCCAGAGCTCTGGAAACAACTCCACCTCCAGCATCCGCTTGAGGTAGCTGATCCCACCCGTGCCACCGGTGCCGCGTTTGAACCCGATCACCCGTTCTACCGTGGTCACATGGTTGAACCGCCAGCGGCGGAAATAATCTTCGAGGTCCACAAGTTTTTCGGCCAGCTCATAGAGCGTCCAGTGCTGTTGCGGCGCGCGGTAGACCTGGGTCCAGGCTGCGGCCACTGCATCGTTGGGTTGATGCGGCAGGGTCAGGTCACGGGCCAGAACTGCCTCCGGTAACGGATGGGCCCTGTGCAGCGCCTGCAGGGCCACGTCGTAAAGCGAAGGCTGCGCCAGTTCGGCCTCCAGCAGCTTGGTGATCTCCGGCTGGTGGGCGTGCGGTCGCAGCATGGCGCGGTTGCGATTGCCTAGCACAAATTCGATCAAACGGTATTGATGGGACTGGAACCCCGAAGATTGCCCCAACGCTTCGCGAAAAGTCGTATAGTCGCTGGGCGTCATCGTTCGCAACACGTCCCAAGCCCCGTTCAATTGGTCAAATATACGGCTGACGCGGGCCAGCATCTTAAAGGCCGGGCGCACATCCTCCTGCGCCAATGCGGTACGGGCGGCGGTCAGTTCATGAATGGCCAGCCGCATCCACAGTTCAGATGTCTGGTGCTGGACGATGAACAGCATCTCATCATGCGCGTCCGACAGTGGGTGCTGGGCGTTCAGGATAGCATTCAGATGCAGGTAGTCGCCATAAGACATGCGCCCGTCGAATGCCATCTGGGCGCCGTCCTTGGCGGGGTCATAGGGGGTGGTCATGGGCGTATTCCTTTGCCGGGTTTGGGGTCAGGCGGGAAAGAAACACACACTCCGGTTGGTCCGGGCACATTGCGCCAGTTGCCGCCAAAGGGCGACCCAGCCTGCCGGACGGCAGAGGGGCAGAGCCTCCACCGTTTTCATGTCACAGCAGCCCGAACCTTGAATTCGGGCCGGTCCCACAGGTCGTTGGTCAGGATATCGGCGAGGATCTCCACCGCGCCGTGGACATCCGCTTCGTCGATGTAAAGTGGCGTGAAGCCAAAGCGCAGGTTATCCGGCGCGCGGAAATCGCCGATCACGCCACGCGAAATCAGCGCCTGCATCACCGCGTATCCTTCTGGATGGCGGAAGCTGACCTGGCTGCCGCGCTGGGCCCCTTCGCGTGGGCTGTTCAGCGTCAGGCTGGGGCAGGCGGTCTCCACTTCAGCAATGAAAAGGTCGCACAGTGCGATGGATTTCGCACGCACATCGGACATGTCGGCCATATCCCAGATATCCATAGCTGCTTCCAGCGCGCGCATCTGCAACACCGGGGGTGTGCCGACGCGCATGCGTTCGATGCCAGCGCCGGGGCGGTAATCAAGGTCGAATGCAAATGGCAGCTCATGGCCCAGCCAGCCCGACAGGGCAGGTACGGTCCGCCCCGCATGACGCGGCGCGACATAGATAAATGCTGGGGCGCCGGGGCCGCCATTGAGGTATTTGTAGGTGCAGCCAACCGCAAAATCGGCCTGCGCGCCGGACAAATCCACTGGAACTGCGCCTGCGGTATGCGCCAGATCCCACACAGTCAGAACCCCCGCCGCATGAGCTTTGGCGGTCAGCGTGGCCATATCATGCAAACGGCCGGTGCGATAATCCGCCTCGGTTAACATCATCACGGCAACACTATCGTCGATCGCGTCGCCCACCGCTTCGGGATCCACGATTTTCAGTTCGTATCCCTTGTCGAGCGTCCGTAGCAGCCCCTGCGCCATATAGATGTCGGAGGGGAAATTGCCATTGTCCGTCAGCACCACGCGCCTCTCCGGCACAGCCAAATCCAGTGCAGAGGCTAGCGCCTGGTAGACCTTGATCGACAGCGTATCGCCCACCACCACGTGGCCCGGCTCTGCCCCGATCAGATTGCCGATGCGGTCGCCCATTTGCACCGGCAGGGCCATCCAGCCTGCCTTGTTCCACCCGGTGATCAGCTTGTCGCCCCATTCGTTCTGCATGGCCTCGCCCACATGGGCATTGGCGGCCTTGGGCAGCGGACCCAGCGAATTGCCGTCGAGGTAAATCACCCCTTCCGGCAAGTGAAACATGGCTTTGGTCGCGGCGAAATCGGTCATAATGGCCCCAGATGTTTTAGGCTTGAACTATTTGGGCGAATATCATTGGGGTCGACCCCTGTCCAGCGGTCACATCTGGCCGCCGGCGATCTCGATGGCCTGACCATTCACGCTTTCTGAGCCCGGGCGCACCAGCCACAGCGCGGCGGCGGCGATCTCCTCCGGTGCGATCAGGCGGTTGTGACGGTTCATGCCGACCATAACCTGCTTTGCGTCTGCTTCGGACATGCCGGTGCGCTGGGCGATACTGTCAGTGTTCTGGGCAATGATCGGCGTATCGACATAGGCCGGGCAGATCGCGTTGAAGGTATAGGGCGTGCCGAGGTAATCTTCGCTCAGCCCGCGGGTCAGGCCGATGACGCCATGTTTGGTGGCCGAATAACACGGAGCGCCTTTCAACCCCTTCAGCCCGGCAACTGACGAAATCACGATCACGCGGCCCCAGTCGGTCTGGCGCATGGAGGTAAGGCTTTCCCGGATGGTCAGGAATACGCCGTCGAGGTTTGTGGCCATCATGTTGCGCCAGAAATCCATTGTGGTTTTGTGCAACGCCTTGCCTTCGGCGATGCCCGCGTTGGGCACGCAAATCTGAATTGGCCCGTTCTTGTCCACCGCCGCTCCGATCTTGGCGGCTACGTCGGCTTCATCGCGCACATCCATGGTCAAGGCGGTCATGTTGCCGCTGACGGCTTCTTCCAGCACCTCCTGACGGCGGCCGGTGATTGTGACATGCGCGCCACCAGCCTCCAATGCACGGGCAATAGCCAGCCCGATCCCGGTGCCACCGCCCGTCACCAGCGCGTGTTTTCCGTTCAGTGTCATCTTTGCGTCCTCCAGCAAAATCTGCGGCACCGTACTGCCTGTGTGGGGAGAGGCAAGGCACCTTTACTTAAGCATGCATAAATGTGAATGTGTTGTTGTAAGAGGAGATCCCATGCGCACCGTTTTCCTGTCTATCCTGACCTTTGCCGCCAGTGTCGCACAGGCCAGCATCGCACAAGCCAGCCAAGACATCGCCGACCAATACCCGCAATCCGAGCTTTATTCGAAACCGGTGGAGGTTATCCCCCATGTCTGGTCCGCGATCGGCGCGACGGCCCCGCCGACCTATGAAAATTCAGGCCATAACAACAACCTGAGCTTCATTGTGACCGATGAGGGCGTGGTTGTTGTCAATTCAGGCGCCTCCAGCCGTCTGGCGGCGGCGCTGCATGAGGAGATCAAGCGCGTCACCGACCAGCCCGTGGTTTTGGTCATCAATGAAAACGGGCAGGGCCATGCGATGCTTGGCAATGGCTACTGGCGCGATCAGGGGGTGGATGTTCTGGCTCATGTAGATGCGGTGGCTGAAACCCAAGAATATGCCAGTGACATTCTGATGCGGATGAAAGCCTATAACCGCGACAAGGCCGCAGGCAGCCGGGTGGAGCATGCCAACCTCAGCTTTGAAGACGAATATGTGCTGACGCTTGGCAGGGTGGAGATCAAGGTGCTGCATCTGGGCCCGGCACATGATCCAGGCGATATTCAGGTCTGGATCCCACAATGGGACATCATGATCGCCGGGGATATCGCATTTCACGAACGCATGCCGCCGATTTTTCCGCACACCTGCACGGCGTGTTGGATCGAAACCTGGGTGGACAAGCTGGAGCCGATCAACCCAACCTATGTGATCCCCGGCCATGGCCATCCCACCAACTTGGCGCAGGTACGGCGATACACCCATGATTACCTGATAGACCTCCGTGCCAAGATCGGCGCACATATCGATCAAGGCGGGGACCTGGCGGGCGCTTATTACGTGGATCAATCGAACTGGGCCCATCTGGACACGTTCAAAGAACTTGCCACCCGCAACGCAGGGCAGGTGTTTCAAGAGATGGAGTGGGAGTAACTGATTTCTTGCAAAGAAATCGGGCCGGACTTTTCAAAAAGTCAGGCGGCCGCAGGAAGGGACGCACGAGATGCGCATGATTTTGACTGTTTTGCTGTCGTTTTGGACCGGGCTGGCGACAGCTGGGGAACTGGAAGATGAAATCATCGGTTATATGGATTTTGCCACCGAAGCTGAGGGTCTTATCCTGCCCGAACAGGTGACCGAGGACATCTTTAATGACGTCTTCTTTGTGGATACCCGCAGTCTTGCCCATTATCAGGCGGGCACCATCAATGGCGCGGTTCATATTGAATGGCGCGAGGTGCCGCGGCGGCTGGACGAACTGCCCACAACCGGCATCTTCAAACGCACGCGCAACCCGATCTATCTCAGTGATGTTTTAGTCCTGTTGGGTCTGATCCTCAGATTTGATGCGGTGTTGTCCTTGCTATTCGTACCGGTCCTCGTATGGCTCCTCGAACGGCGCTTCATCGTTCCCGAGGAAAACAGTTTGCGGCGACGTTTCAGTGAAGAGTATGCCGGGTACATAAGCAGGGTGCGGCGCTGGGTCTGATTTTTCCGGGTTGCGAAATGTGATAATGCTGCCGCAAACGACAAATAACAGAACGCGCGGGACTGGGTTTCCATCTCGCGCGCTCTATTTCTTCGTGACCGGACAATTGCCAGAAGGGGGGCAGCGGAGTGAAAATCGGAACTCCAAAAGAAGTTTTTGAAGGAGAAGCGCGGGTCGCCATGACGCCCGACAGTGCGCTTCAGCTCCAAAAACTGGGACATGAATGCGTGCTGGAAAGCGGCGCGGGCCTAGCAGCTGGTTTCCCCGATGCCGCCTACGAGGCCGCCGGGGTCGAAATCGTTAAGACAGGCGCAGCGCTTTTCAAGGGCTCAGATGTTGTGGCCAAGGTCCGCCCGCCCAATGATACCGAGGTCAAGCGTCTGCAGGATGGTCAGACGCTAATTTCCTTCTTCTACCCGGCTGCAAATGAAGAGCTGATGCAGAAGGCTGCCGAAAAAGGCACCACTGTGATCGCGATGGACATGGTTCCGCGCATCAGCCGCGCCCAGAAAATGGATGCGCTCAGCTCCATGGCGAACATCGCGGGCTACCGTGCGGTGATCGAAGCTGGCAACAACTTTGGCCGCTTCTTTACCGGTCAGGTGACCGCTGCAGGCAAGGTGCCCCCGGCCAAGGTGCTGGTCGTCGGTGCTGGTGTGGCTGGTCTGGCCGCAATTGGCACAGCGACGTCGCTTGGGGCTATCACCTATGCGTTCGACGTGCGCCCCGAAGTGGCGGAGCAGATCGAATCCATGGGTGCGGAATTTGTTTTCCTCGATTTTGAGGAAAACCAGCAGGATGGTGCGGCAACCGGTGGTTATGCCGCCCCGTCGAGCCCCGAGTTCCGCGAAAAGCAGCTGGAAAAGTTCCGCGAGCTTGCGCCTGAGGTCGACATCGTCATCACCACCGCACTGATCCCGAACCGGGACGCACCAGTGCTGTGGACCGCTGATATGGTCGAGATGATGAAGCCCGGCAGCGTGATCGTTGACCTTGCCGCCGAGCGCGGTGGCAACTGCGAACTGACCAAGCCGGAAGAAAAAATCGTGACCGACAATGGCGTGACCATCGTGGGGTACACTGATTTCCCCAGCCGTATGGCCGCGCAATCTTCGTCGCTTTACGCCACCAATATCCGGCACATGATGACGGACCTGACGCCTGAAAAGGACGGCGTCGTCGACCACAATATGGAAGACGACGTGATCCGTGGCGCGACGGTGACACATGAAAAAGCGGTAACCTTCCCGCCGCCGCCGCCGAAAGTGCAGGCTATCGCTGCGCAGCCTAAGAAGGAAGCGCCCAAGGAGCTGACGCCGGAAGAAAAACGCGCCAAGGAACTGGAAGAATTCAAGGCCCAGACAAAATCCCAGGTCACTCTGCTGGCGGTTGGCGGCGCGCTGATCTTGCTGGCCGGGCTTTATGCACCTGCCAGTTTCATGCAGCATTTCATCGTGTTCGTGCTGGCGGTGTTTGTCGGTTTCCAGGTGATCTGGGGCGTGGCACACAGCCTGCACACCCCGCTGATGGCCATTACCAACGGCATTTCGTCGATCATCATCGTCGGCGCGCTGATGCAGGTCGGTTCTGGTGGGTTCCTGGTGGTGCTTTTGGCCGCGCTCAGCGTGTTTATGGCTGGCATCAACATCTTTGGCGGGTTCGCCGTCACACGTCGCATGCTTGCGATGTTCCAGAAAAGCTAAGGGGGCAGGGACATGGAATTCGGTTTCACGACAGCGGCCTATGTGGTCGCGGCGGTTCTCTTTATCCTCGCCCTTGGCGGGCTGTCCGGCCAGGAAAGCGCAAAACGCGCGGTCTGGTACGGCATTTTCGGCATGGCCCTGGCGGTCGTTGCCACGCTGGTCGGCCCCGGTGGCGGCCTTTGGTGGCTGTCGATCCTTCTGATCGCGGGTGGCGGTGTCATCGGTTTGCAATTGGCAAATCGGGTGCAGATGACCCAGATGCCCGAACTTGTGGCAGCGATGCACAGCCTTGTTGGTCTGGCGGCGGTGTTCGTTGGCTTCAACGCGCATTTGGTAATCGGTCAGGTGGCCGGGGTCGAGGCGACCAAGGACCTGGGCACCTTTGCCTATCTGGTGGCCAAGAAGGGCGCTGTGGAGATCAACATTCTGCGGGTTGAACTGTTCCTCGGTGTATTCATCGGGGCCATCACTTTCACCGGCTCTGTGATTGCCTATGGCAAGCTCGCGGGCCGTGTGACCTCTGCGGCGGAAAAGCTGCCGGGTGGGCATATCCTGAATGCTGGCGCAGCAGTTTTGTCGGTGATCGCTCTGATCTGGTACATGAACACCGGAGGCCTGCTGCCTCTCTTGATCATGACGGCGGCGGCACTGTTCATCGGCTATCACTTGATCATGGGCATTGGCGGCGCTGACATGCCGGTGGTGGTATCGATGCTCAACAGCTACTCGGGCTGGGCGGCTGCGGCCATCGGCTTCTCTCTGGGCAACGACCTTCTGATCGTGGTGGGCGCGCTCGTCGGCTCCTCCGGTGCGATCCTGTCCTATATCATGTGTAAGGCGATGAACCGATCGTTTGTGTCGGTCATCCTGGGTGGATTTGGTGGCCCTGCGGGTGAGCAGATGGCGGTTGAAGGCGAACAGGTCGCAATCGAGGCGGACGGTGTCGCTGCGGCCCTGAACGATGCCGATAGCGTCATCATCGTCCCGGGCTACGGAATGGCTGTGGCGCAGGCGCAGCAATCGGTCGCTGAACTGACGCGTAAACTGCGTGCGGCGGGCAAGGAAATGCGCTTTGCCATCCACCCGGTTGCGGGCCGTCTGCCGGGACACATGAATGTGCTGCTGGCCGAAGCAAAGGTACCTTATGACATCGTGCTGGAAATGGACGAGATCAACGACGACTTCCCGGAAACGGATGTAGTCATCGTGATCGGGTCAAACGACATCGTGAACCCGGCCGCTCAGGACGACCCGAACAGCCCCATTGCCGGCATGCCGGTGCTGGAGGTCTGGAAGGCCAAGCAGGTCTTCGTGTCCAAGCGCGGTCAGGGTACCGGGTATTCCGGCATCGAAAACCCGCTGTTCTTCAAGGAGAACACGCGTATGTTCTACGGCGATGCCAAGGCATCCGTCGACAAGCTGCTGCCGATGATCGACTGATCCGGTAGAGCGCCAAACGGAAAATGGCCCCGTGGAGATGATCCACGGGGCCATTTTTCATGATGCTGACGCGTCGGTCGCGGGCGGATTACGGCTGGCTTAGCTTGCGATATTTCTTGATCGTGGTGCGGTCTCCAAACCCGGTAACCTTCAGACGCGCGCGGACCGCATTTTCAGCCTTGATCCCTGTTTTGGCGAGGGTGGCGACTTTGCCATTGGCGGTGGTTAGGGCGCGCGTGGAATGGCAAGTGCCGGTGCCCTGGGTTTCGCCCTGGACGCATTTGTTCAAGACCTGATACCTTGCGCCGTTTTTGCCAGTTTTGGTGGTGAGAGCAATGGATTTGCCGGTGTTTGGATCATAGAGCCGCTTGAACGCAGTGCCGCTGACCGATGGGCTTGTGGCGTCCTCGGCCCGAACCGGCGCGGCTGTCACGATCAGCGCCACGCTGACAAGGGCTGCGGAGTACAATTTGATTGGGTAAGAATGCATGTTTTCTCTCCTGTGTTTGTTTGGGTGTTCGCGCGCAGGGCAAAAGGGCACAGGCCAGTGGGCGCGCGTCGTCATTCAATTGTCGTTCTACGGCTCTGAACTGCTCCTTGTTCTCAGTTAGGCCTTTTCAAAAAGCCATACGCTCTACACGAGCCTCCAACTGGTTTCCGTCGTATGAATTTGTAATTTTTCCCCAGGCGGCAGAATTCCGCGCTCTGACCCCGCCGGGACAGGCGTGACCGGCGCGGGACCTGACAAAATTTGCGCGTCTTACCATATGCTTGTGACAGGCCCCGGCGTTGCATCCTGAATTCTGCGGGTTCGAAAACCATGGATGTCTGACGAAGCCCTGCTCAGTCAGGTTGATAAACTGCACCGTGCCACGCTGCTTTGAGGTTTTTCTGTCCCAAAGCATTCGCTAGGGTGCCGTTGGGTCCCGCAAGCCGAGATTTTGCAACACGAAACAAGCGGGACCATCAGGCAATGAGTGACACGTCGCACGCTATGGAGCATCTGCCCTATTTTATAACAGCTCCGGGTGAAACCGACACAATGCTGGTTGCAGTTATCGTTGTCATGGTGCTGATCGCCTTGGGCATCGGTGTGTTTTACCTGAAGCTCCAATCACTGCCTGAGCAGATGGCCCATTCTTCCAACCACACCCAGATGCAGGTTGTGGCGATACTGGGGCTGATCGCACTGTTTACGCATAACAACATCTTCTGGATCGCCGCGCTGCTGTTGGCGGCGTTCAAGCTGCCGGACTATTCGGGGACACTGGGAGCGATGTCGAATTCACTGGATCGAATAGCCAGCAAGCTGGACGGCAACCCCACGACCGGCTCGACCGGAACAGGCCCGACAGACACGTAGGCGCAGAGCTGACATGCTGGAACTTCTGATCTGTTCGATATTCACCCTGCTGCCCGATTACCTGTACCGCCGCTACAGGCAGGGCAAACGGTTTGGCCAGGAACTCACACTGTTTTCGGTGTGGTACGAACTGCGCTGGGGCATCGTCGGATGCACGATCCTCACCATTTCGCTGATCACAGTGGTCTTCTTCTTCCATCCCACCACAACCAACGTCACCTCTTTCTTCCGCACCGTGACGAACCTGCCCGAAGCCACCGGGCGCGTGACCGAGGTTTATGTGCGCAATGGCCAGCAGGTGCGGCCGGGCGACCGGTTGTTTGCCGTGGATGACAGTATCCAGCAGGCCTCAGCCGAAACTGCGCGCAAGCAGGTGGCCGAGGTGGAGGCCGGGTTTAAGCTGGCTGAATCCGAATTGGCCGCCGCACGAGGAACAGTCAACCAGGCGCAGGGTGCGCTGGATCAGGCGCAGGAAGAATACGACGTGCGCAAACGTTTGCTGGACGAAGGCTCCCCCGCTGCCAACAGGCGCGAAGTGGAACGGGCGGAAAACAACGTGGCCAGCCGCAAGGGCGCGCTGGAGGCCGCACAGGCCAATCAGGAAGCCGTGGAAGCCAAGATCTCCACCTTGTTGCCCGCTCAGCGGGAAACTGCGTTGGCCGCGCTGGCCCAGGCCGAGGCCGCTTTGGCCAAGACGGTTGTCTATGCCGGAGCCGAAGGCATCGTGCAGCAATTTGTCTTGCAGGAAGGCGACGTGGTCAGTCCGGTGCTGCGCAGTGCCGGTATCCTGGTGCCGGAGCATCTGGGCGAAGGGTATTTTGAGGCCGGGTTCAGTCAGCTGGCTGCACCAGTGATCAAGGTCGGCATGGTGGGAGAGATCTCCTGTGCGACGCAGGCGTTCAAGATCATTCCGATGCGGGTACTTTCAGTGAGCAACTACATCCCCGCCGGTCAGTTCCGGCCCAGCGATACATTGCTGGATGTTCAGGACAGAGCGCGCCCCGGCACCGTGGGCGTGGTGATGGAGCCGCTGTTCGAAGGTGGAACAGCCAATATCCCGCGCGGGTCAAAATGCCGGGCGACGCTCTAAACAAACAACCACGACCGCTTAGAAAGCGACGCAGACTTGTCGACCTGCCAGCTTATTGGTCTGCACGTGATCGACACCGTGGCGCTGGTGCCCGCAATCCTGATCCGGTCCAAGACCGTGCGTCTGCCGATCGAGGTACTGGTTCTGGCCGGGCACTGAGCCCAGATTACCACCAGTATACCGTGGCATTCATTTAAGTCATTGAAAAATTGTATTTTTCTTTGACTGATGTGAGAGATTTCTATAAGCGGTACCGACAAAGGACATGCCGATGCCGCCCATAGCTGATCATTCCCAGCGATATGACCTCGCCAATGAACTGCACGCCCGCCCGTTTCCCCGGGCGCAGGCGCCTGCGACCGTCAGCTATATTGCAATCAAACGGGAAACTGGTGCGGTGGGCCGTGACCGGGACACTGACCGCGCGCATCTGGTTGCGCTGCTGGACCGCCACGGCGTGGCACATCCGGCGCCGGGGGCCACGCATTATGCAGGGCGCATCGGGCGACACTTGCTGAAATGGGAACAACATTCCGAGTTTGTCACCTACACCGCCATCAGTGAAGGAGTGGGCGACCGGGCCTTTGACCCGGCCGATTTCGATGTGTTCCCCGATGCCTGGCTGGGGCAGGCACCGGGCGTGCGCGTCACCTCCATCCTCATGCGGGTGGCCGAACGGCTAACGGACGCGGAAATCGAAGAAGCACTGGACGATTGGTTCGTTTCCGAAAGCCTCGCCGTTTGTGACGTTCTGGATGGCGACGGGGTGGCAGCGGGCGATTTTCGCATCGACCCGGCGGGCCATATGCGGTTTGCTGTCTTTGTGCGCGATGGCACGGGCGAACGGCGCGTGGGGCGGATCATCCAGCGCCTGTGTGAGATCGAGACATACAAATCCATGTCGATGCTGGGCTTTTCGCGGGTGCGAGGCATATCGGCGGAACTGGGTGCACTGGACGCCCGGCTGACCGAACTGGTGCACGATATGGCCGGACAGGATAGCCCTGCCGCAGACACACTGACGCGGCTTCTATCCGTCTCTGAACGGTTTGAAGCGCTGGCGGCACATAACGCCTATCGCTTCGGGGCGACGGGGGCCTATGAGGCCATTGTCGGCGAACGCATCGCGACCCTGCGAGAAAGCCGGTTTCGCGGACGGCAGACCTTTTCGGAATTCATGATGCGCCGGTATCAACCGGCGATGCGGACCGTTCAGGCGACGGAACTGCGTCTACAACGGCTGGCCGATCGGGCGATGCGCGCGGGGGAGCTGCTGCGTACGCGAGTGGACGTGGACCGTAGCGCCCAGAACCAAGCACTGATGGAACGCATGGACCGCCGCGCGGACCTGCAACTGCGCTTGCAGCGCACTGTCGAAGGTCTGTCGGTGGTAGCCATCAGCTACTATGCCGTATCCTTGGCAGGGTATCTGCTCTATCCGCTGGCAGCCGCTTTGGGTTTGTCCGAAGGAACGGTCACTGCTGCAGTGACGTTGCCCGTGGTGGCGGCTGTTTGGTGGTCGGTGCGCCACATCCGTAAACGGCTGGGATAGCTTTCCCGCCAAGGCAATGCCAGTTGCGGTAGCCCAAGTAACAAAACCGATGATTTATCGCGGCTTTTCTCCTTGTGGTTGGTTTCTTGTCCAAGTGGTTGGGCGAATAAACTTTAACGTGCATCTCTGATGGCCAGTTATCCGTTACTCACGCCACAAATGATGTGGCGGAAAACCCAGCATGATTGTCGACTTCAGCTTGCTTGAAATCGCGGCTACCTATAAAAGTTCCATCACTTTCTTCAGTGAATCAGCGGGCTTCAAGAACGCTTTTGGCATGTGCAAGGTTGATGATGACGGCAACATTTATGATGTCGAAATCATCTTTGCCAACAGTTCTGCCGAAGGATCGGGCGGGGCGCTTGTGCCCGGCGAAACCACCTATGCGATATCGTTTAACATGGACGAAAAGGTGGGTTTCTTCCTGATGCTCAATGCTTAGCGCTATTATGGTGGCACGCTGTTAGAAGATGGCGCCACGGATTATGTCATGCTGAATGCACAGGGCGAACCGGCCAACATCACCGAAGACGGGCCGGTCAGCTTGGTACACGTGGCTGCCGAGGACAGCAACAACTCTGCTCTGAACAGCGTCAGTACCGATCACACGACCTGGGTCCTTAACATCGAAGAAGGCCAGCTGATCCTGGATATGGGGTTCGGAGACCTTTGGGCCGGAGCGAACGCGGATGACAACGACATCGGTTTCCGCCTGGATGTCGGGCCCGAAAACGTGCTGAAATCGAGAGCTTCTGGCATAGACCCTGCAGCCGCCCTGAAGGCCAGTGACCACGTTACAGTGGCGCAAGGCGATACCGTGATCGCTGATCCGCTTACCAACGGCCCGGGCGGTGGTCTGACCATCACCCACCTCGACGGGCAGGCCGTTTCCGCCGGTGACAGCGGCGCTTCCGCCTACTTCGCCGAGACTGGTAACTAATTCCTGGACACGAATGACTTCGTCTTTATCCGACAGGATTTGGGGCGCCGAATAACCCCCGGGGAAACGCGCCCAATCGGCCCCGCTGCAGCTGATCTCCTGCGAGCGGAGCCCATTTTTTGGGAATTACCGGCCCCGGATGCGCGGATCCAGCGCGTCACGTAGGCCGTCGCCCAGGTAGTTCACACTCAGCACTGTTAGCGAAATCAGCAGACCCGGCCAGACCACCCGTTCAGGATAAAGATCCATCCGGTCCACGCTGTCATTCAGCAGCCGGCCCCAGGTGGGGAAGTCCGGTGGAAAACCGAAGCCGAGGAAGCTGAGTGCGCTTTCGGTGATGATGGCCACTGCGATGCCCAGCGTGGCCGACACCATGATCGGTGACAGCACGTTGGGCAGCAGATGGCGAAACACCAGTTTCGATGGTTTGGTGCCAATCGATTGTGCTGCGAGGATGAATTCGCGTTCCTTCAGCGCCAGCACGTCGCCGCGCACAATCCGCGCGGTTTGCATCCAGGACGTTATGCCGATAAGGCTGACGACCAGCACAAACACGCCGCCTTCCACCCCGAAGGCCTTGGACAGCGGTTCGCGGAACAGCAGCGACGCTACCAGGATCAGCGGCAGCAGGGGCAGAGCTAGGAACAGGTCGGTCAGGCGCATCAGCACCCCGTCCAGCCGTTTGACATAGCCCGCCAGAACTCCGATCAGCGTGCCCAGCAAGATCGAAAGCGCCATGGCCGTCAGGCCCACCGCAATCGACACTCGGCCACCGGACAGCATCCGCGCCAGCGTATCGCGGCCCAGATTGTCTGTGCCCAGCGGGTGCTGCCAGAACACCTTGGCGTCTCCATCCCAGAGCAGGTGGTAGATCGGTCGTGCATCGCGATAGGTGATGAAATCTCGGCCCGTGGGCAGGTATTGTGCATCAACCCACCATAGGAATGGGCCAATGATGACACCGATTAGGATCAGCATGAAAACGATACCGCCAGCCATGGCGCCCTTGTGCCGCGTAAACTGGTCCCACACGTCGCGCCACTGGCTGCGCGGAGGAGCCGACGGCATTGGGTCGGGTAGGGCGCCTGCGTTGGTCTTCTTGTCGGAAACGAAGTGAGCGGTCTTGTCAGTCATAACGGATCCTCGGGTCAAGGATGCCATAGAGCACGTCGGCGATCAGGTTGAAGAGCACGATCAGCACGGCGAAGATGAAGGTCAGCGTCTGCACCATCGGTAGGTCATTGGCCTGGATCGCAGTGATCAGCAGCTGGCCGATCCCGTTCACCTTGAACACCTGTTCTGTGATGATCGACCCGCCAAACACCGATGGCACGGCCAGCGCGATCACAGTGACCACGGGGATCATCGAGTTGCGCAGCACATGCGCCAGTACGACCGTGCGTTCACCCAGTCCCTTTGCGCGGGCAGTGCGCACGTAATCCTGGTTCAGGTTGTCCAGCATAGATGCGCGCATGAACCGGGCAATCTGTGCCGTGATTTGCAACGCCAACACCATCATCGGCAGGAACATCTGCCAGACCTGTCGTTTGAAACTGGCCCAGTCGTCGACCACCAGCGTTGTGTCATAGATCGACGGGAACCAGCCCAACCAGACTGCGAAGATCACGATCATCAGCGGACCGGTGAAAAACGGCGGAACCGAGTAGCCGATCATTGTTACGAACGTCCCGGCTTGGTCGAAGATAGAATACTGCTTGTAAGCCGAATAGATGCCAACTGGAATGGCGATCAGAATAGCAACCACATAGGCCATGCCTACAACCCACAGGGTCTGTGGCAGACGTTGTACGACGATGTCCATCACCGGCGACCGGGTCTGCCAGGAAATGATGCGTAGCTTGCCTTCGGACAGCGAGGTACCGAAAACTGTGTCGATCAGTACCTGCGGTTCAATCCAGAAGAACTGGACCAACCATTTCCAGAACCGGACATATACCGGTTCACCGAGCCCCAGCGCGATTCGCATCTTTTCTTTCACTTCCGGCGGTACCGTCAGCGGAACCTGAGCCATCGGATCGCCCGGGGCCAGTTCCAGCAGTAGAAAGATAACGAGGCTTATGAAGAGCAGCGTTGGTATCGCAAGAACCAGACGCCGGATCGTATAGGTCAGCATTCAGTGCTCTTTGTACCCTGTTGTTTTGATTTTTGCCGTAGAAACGGGAAACCCCGCCCGGTTGGTCCGGGCGGGGTCTGGATTAATTAGGATCCGTCTGTGCGGTACCAGTCGGCGATGTTCCACATCTCGGTATCCCAGACGTTCATCTTGTAGCCGCCCAGAGTTGTCGCGATGGCAGAAACACGGCCGCGGTGTACAAGAGGAACAATCGTGTAGCTGTCTTTGGTCAGCATGTTGTTCATCTTGATCGCGATCTCGCCCCGCTTGGCGATGTCGCCGGTGCGGGCCAATTCGTCGATCAGCGCATCATAGGTCGGGTCACAGAACCGGTTGATGTTCTCACCCTGCCACTGCGAAGATGGCTTCGGCTCATTGCCGCAACGGTAGGCCGCCAAATACTGCTGGGGGTCGGTGCCGTTGAAGGTGTTGGCATACATTTCCACGTCCGAGTAGAACTTTTGGAACGTGTCAGGCGAACCCGGGTCACCGCCAAAGAAGACCGAGGCCGAGTAGTTGGCCAGGTTGGTTTCAACACCAATCTCCGACCACCACTGCTTGATCAGCGCCTGGAAGTCCTGACGCACAGCGTTGGTGGATGTCTGGTACTTGATCACCAGCGGCGTGCCGTTGAATTCGCGGATGCCGTCGCCATCCGTGTCAACTGCACCGGCTTCGTCGAGCAACGCGTTCGCGCCTGCGATATCCTGCGTCATGCAGTAGTCGTTTCCGGCCGCGTAGTTCGGCGGCGAGGGCACGATGTCACAGGTGACTTTACCCGCCTGGCCATAGCCGATTTCAACCAGCAGCGAGCGGTCGATCGCCAGAGACAGCGCTTCACGGATCTTCGGCTCGGTCAGGAACGGGTGCGGCTCTGCCACAGTGGCCCGTGTTTCCGGCGGCAGGTCAGGAGATGGGTTTGTCATGTTCATTTCGAGACGCTCAACAAGCGGTCCGAAACCAACCACAACCTTGCCTTTACCGCCTGCTTCCATCTTGGCCAGCACGTCAGGCGCCAGCTGCAGGTTCCAGCCATGGTCGAATTCACCGGTTTCCATCACGGCACGACCTGCGCCCGTAGCGTCGCCGCCGCCCTTGAAGTTGACCCTCGAGAAGGCCGGCTTGTTCGGGTCACGATAGTTCGGGTTCATGTCGAACTGGATGACGTCGTTTGGCTTGAATTCCGTAACAACGAAGGGCCCGGTGCCGATGGGACCAAAGTTCTGCTCGGTGCACGAGGAGGCCTGCGCGCCGACGCAATCCTTGAACTGCGCCATCTGGATGATCGGCGTGTTGGCGCCAACAAATGGGCCGTAGGGGTTTGGCTTGGCGTCCTTGAAGGTCACCACGATGGTCAGATCGTCAGGTGTTTCAACGCTTGTCACACCGTCGAACTGGCTGAGCTGCGCGCAGCCGCCATCGGGGTTCATGCAGTAGTCAGCGGTGAATTTTACGTCTGCCGATGTCACGGGCGTGCCGTCGGACCACAGCAGGCCTTCCTGCAGCTTCCACGTGATTGACTTGAGGTCTTCGCTCACGCCGCCATTGGCCAGCGTCGGAACGCTTTCGGCCAGATACGCAACGATATCGCCGTTTTCATCATACCGCGCGAGCGGTTCGATCACGATTGCAGACGCATCCTGGTCCTTTGTCCCGCCGGACAGATATGGGTTCAGGATGGAGGGGGCTTGCCAGTAAATGATGTTGACCGTGCCGTCAGAGCCACGCTCAGCCATGGCCGCTCCGGCCATCACTGTGCCAGCTGCTGCGCCTAGCAAAAGGGTTCTCAGCTTCATTTTACACTCCTTGTTGGACACTTAACTTGTGCCACGGTTTTCCGCCTCAGGCGGATGCTTGTTCCTGCATTGGGAAAATGCGCAAAATCAAAGCACGATTTTAGGGCGTTCAGCCAAAACGCCAGCATTCCCCCGCAGCGGATATAATGCATCGAAACAGAGTTTTTGGAAAAAGCAAGGGTTGCCGTAGGGAAATCTGGAGGACCGGTTTGACAATGGGCGCGGGCTGGCACTAGCGTTTTCATCAACACGCAGGGAGAATTCGTCGTGCTGGATCAGACCCAGGATCACCCAATCGCACATATCGACCGGTTGCGCGTCGAGTTTGAAACAAAGGACGGCACCGTTGTCGGTGTTGAGGATGTGTCCTTCGATGTCCACCCAGGCGAAACCGTCTGTATCGTCGGCGAATCTGGTTCCGGCAAATCGGTTTCGTCGCTATCGTTGATGCGTTTGGTGGAGTTTGGCGGAGGAAAAATTGCAGGCGGTCGCCTGATTTTTGATCGCCGCGACGGTGATGAGCTGGATATTGCCTCGGCCGAACAAGACCTGATGCGCCACATTCGCGGCAATGAAATCGGCATGATTTTTCAGGAGCCGATGACGGCGCTGAACCCGGTGTTCACTGTAGGCCGCCAGCTGACCGAAGGCCTACGTCTGCATATGGGCGCTTCCAAGTCCGATGCAGAGGCCAGCGCTCTGGAATTGCTGCGGCAGGTGCGGATCCCGGAACCTGAACGGCGGCTGAAACAGTATCCGCACGAATTGTCAGGCGGGATGCGTCAGCGTGTGGTCATAGCCATGGCGCTGGCTTGCGAGCCGCGCCTTCTGATTGCAGATGAACCCACCACTGCGCTCGACGTGACCATCCAGGCTGAAATCCTGGCGCTGATGGACCGGCTCAAGCGGGAAACCGGTACGGCCGTGATGTTCATCACTCATGACATGGCCGTAGTGGCGCAGATGGCTGACCGTGTGGTTGTCATGTATCGCGGCAACAAGGTCGAAGAAGGGCCCGTTCAGGCGATCTTTGAAAACCCGCAGCATGATTACACCAAGGCGCTGCTGGCGGCCGTGCCGAAGCTGGGCGAAATGCGTGGCAAGGCCTATCCCGAGCCGATGAAGTTGCTGGGGGCCGAAGACCAGACCATCGCGCCGATCACCGGAACCGACGAAAAACTGCTGGAAGTCAAAGGGCTGACCACGCGCTTCCCGGTTAAGGGTGGGTTTTTCCGCCGCACAGTGGCCAATGTGCATGCGGTCGAAGACGTGTCTTTCACCCTGAACCGGGGGCGCACCTTGTCTCTGGTGGGCGAATCAGGTTGCGGCAAGTCCAGCGCCGGGCGGTCGATCCTGCGGCTGGTGGAGCCGATGTCCGGGTCCGTCATAATGGGAAGCAAGGACATCCTGTCGCTGGATCCGGAAGCACTGCGCAAGGCGCGGCAGGACATGCAGATGATCTTTCAGGATCCTTTTGCGTCCTTGAACCCGCAGATGCAGCTGTCGGATCAGGTCGCCGAACCGATGCGCAATTATGATGGTGTGGCCACGTCCGAGATCATGGATCGCGTCGCTACTCTTTTTGACCGGGTGCATCTGCCGCACAGCTTCATGCGGCGTTTCCCGCACGAACTTTCTGGCGGTCAACGCCAGCGAATCGCGATTGCGCGCGCACTGGCGCTCAACCCAAAGCTGATCATTGCTGATGAAGCGGTCAGCGCGCTGGATGTGAGCGTACAGGCGCAGGTGCTGAACCTGATGATGGAACTGCAGGCCGACCTCGGGCTCAGCTATTTGTTCATCAGCCATGATATGGCGGTGGTCGAACGTGTCAGCCACGATGTGGGCGTGATGTATCTGGGCCGGATCGTCGAAATGGGCCCGCGTGCCCGTGTCTTTGAAAATCCCCAGCACCCCTATACGCAGGCGCTTATGAAGGCCGTGCCCATCGCCGACCCGCGCAGTCGCAAGTCGGAAAAGGATCTGAATTTCAAACCCATTCCGTCCCCGATCCACCCGCTGGGCTATGAACCCGCGCGGTCTCAATACAACGAGGTCGAGCCGGGGCATTACGTTCTGACCACGGACAGCGGGTATTGAGAATGGTCGCGGGGTATCGCTGCGGTTCCGTCCAAGGAGAACAGTGATTGCCACGCCAGCCCCTGTTCATTCATTGCGGATTGCACAAGACCGGATCAACCGCGTTGCAGGCAGACCTTGCGCAACTTGCGCAGCCGCCAGAGCGCGCGGGGCTTTATCTGCCACAAACCCATTCAAAGCGACGTGGTGCGCATCACTGGCTCGCGCATTCGCTTTGGGGGGCCGCGTGTTTTCCGCAAGCGAGCTGCTCAGTTTGATGTCCTGTCGGCGGAACTCACGCAAGTAGCTTGTGATGCTTATTGTGTGTCCAGCGAGGATTTTGAAACTCTCCTAATGCGACCCGCCGCCATGGCCCGCATCGCCGAACTAACGGACCGGATTGAAGCCCAACCCATTTTTGTCATCTACCTGCGCAGCCAGACGTCCTACTTTGAAAGCCTGTATCTGCAATTGCTCCGTGCGGGGCTCAGCGCAAATGTTCAGCAGGTTTTAGACGATGTGCTCTCCGATGGCGCCTAAGCCTACTGGAAGTGGATTTTTCATTTCGATTACCGCAGGGTTGTCGAGGCGCTGGAACAATCCAATACCCGGTTCATCCTTAGAAACTATCACGACCTGAAGAGTGAACATATCACCGTTGATTTTCTGACAGCAATTGGGCAGGAGGATGTTATGCGCCATCTATCCGAACAACCGGCGTCCAACCCTACTAGGTTGACCAGGAATCTGGAACGGTTTGCCCGGAACCAGCCCGGTCAGACGAAAATTGCTCAAGTTGAGGAACTGGACCAACTTCTCAATAACCGTCGTCCCGGTTTGTCGCCGCAGATAGCGCGGCGACTGCGGGACCAGTTCGCGGAAGGCAATGCGTGGTTGGTCCGTAAATACGGGTGCGAATTGCCGGCTGATATCGAGCCTCCACCACCTGAAACACCCATTTTGGAGAATGTATTCAGCTCGCGCACCTTGGACTGGGTCGCGGCAGCAGAAAGTGCTGAAAATTTATCTTGGGGCGGACCGCCTGACGGTTGGTTTCACAAATAGCTGGACCGGCGCAAGACTGTGTGTGAAACAATTGCAGAGCCATGAATGCCTGCTGCGGAAACTACCTGTTTCGGCTCGCCTGACTGCAAAAAAGCCCGGAAGACTGCCATGACCACCCGCCTTTCCCCCCGAGACATCCTTGCCAAGCTCGTATCCTTCCCCACCGTATCGCGGGACACCAACCTGCCGCTGGTAGACTGGGTAGAGGAGTATTTGGCCTCCCACGGTATTGAAAGCCACCGCTGGCCGGACCCCGACCAGCCGCACAAGGCCGCGCTGTTTGCCCATGTCGGTCCGTGGGAAGAAGGCGCGGTTGTGCTCAGCGGTCACACGGATGTGGTGCCCGTCGATGGCCAGCCCTGGACCAGCGACCCGTTTGTTCTTACCGAACGGGAAGGCAAGCTTTACGGGCGCGGGGCCACGGACATGAAAGGCTATGACGCACTGGCCATCTGGGCGTTGGTTGAAGCGCAATACAGCGATCTGAAAACCCCGCTGCAACTGGCTTTGAGCTTCGATGAAGAGGTGGGCTGCACCGGTGCGCCGCCGATGATCGAAGCAATGCAGCCCGTCTTGCCCAAAGGCGCAGCTGTGATCGTGGGCGAGCCGTCGATGATGCAGGCAGTTACGGGCCACAAGGGTGGGCAAGGGTTCTGGGTCGATGTCTGGGGTTTTGAGGTCCACAGTTCCATCATGCACACGGGCGTCAACGCGATCATGGAGGCCGCAAAGATCATAGCATGGTCAAATGACGTTAACGCGGCGGAACAGGCCAAAACCCCCAGCCCGGTCGCAGCGATGTTCGATCCGCCTTGGACCTCGCTCCATACCGGGTTGATCGAAGGTGGTACTGCGGCAAACATCACGGCCAAACATTGCCGTTTCGACATAGGTTACCGCGCATTGCCGGACGCTGACAAGGCAGCCTGGAGTCAGATGATTCTCGACAAGGTTCGGGAGGTCGAGGCCGAGATGCAGGCTGTCCACCCCGAAGCCCGCATCGAAGTGGATGCACGGTTCGGTGTGCCGGGGCTGGTACCGGAAGAAAATGGCATAGCCGAAGGCCTCGTTCGCGCCATCACCGGAGATAACGCGACACATGTCGTCAGCTACGGCACCGAGGCTGGCCAGTTCCAGGAGGCAGGCTATTCCGCCGTTGTTTGTGGTCCGGGCGACATCGCGCAGGCCCATCAGCCTGACGAATTCATAACGCTGACACAGTTCGAAGCGGGCCAGGATTTCATGTGCAAATTGGTGGCTCGACTGGCGGACTGACACCTGCTGCAGCATTGCAGTGGTTTTTGCCGTGCTTTTCCTCGCAAGGTTGGGCCCGTTCAAGGGAGACACGATATGGTCTGTAACTTGTTGAGTGCGGCTGCTCTTGCGCTGGTTGCAATCTCCGCCGCTGCGGAGGATGACACCCGCACACAAATAGTGCGTTTCGCGCCCGGGACCTCGGGTGCCACGATCCAGGACCAGATCACCGGTTACGAAGTGGTGCGTTATGTTCTGGGTGCTTCGGTAGGCCAGCGCATGACCATTGCCCTGACCACCGGTCACACTTCGACCTATTTCAATGCTGTTCAGCCCAGTGCCCCTCAGGGTCCGGCGCTGGCCAGTAGTGAAATGGCGGGGACCAACCCGATGGTACCGGATCTCAACCGGTTTGACGGCGTCATGCCCGAGACTGGCGATTACGTGATCGAAGTCTGGATGTACCGGTCCGCCGCACGCCGGGGCGATGTGGCTGATTTCACGCTGGACATCGCGATCGGCGCCGGTGCCGCTGCGGCCGCTGGATCGTCGGATGAAGCCGATAGCCTGTCCAGCGGACCGGACTGGTGGGAGGTGCGCGTGGGTAGCACACTGAATGTGCATTCAGCGCCGTCGACCTCTGCCCCGACCGTTGGGCGTCTGCCAAATGGCCTGGTGGTTGAAAACCGCGGCTGCCAGATGGCCGAAGGGCGCAAATGGTGCCAGATCGCCTATGGCGATGCCGCCGGCTGGGTCGCGGGCGAATATCTGGTCGAAATTGCGGCGCCCGCCATAGCAGGTGGTGGTGACGTCAAGGTGCCAGGAACCGAATACAATGCTACCGGCCAGATCCCCTGTGCCACCGCGCCCAGCATGCCCATGGCCCAATGCGACTTTGGTGTAATCCGCCGGGGCAACGGGGACGCGACCGTAGTGGTCACGTTGCCGGGTGGCGGCCAGCGCTATCTCTATTTCGACGGCAATGCGTCGTCTTCGGACGGTGGTCACACGGTTTGGGAACGGACCGGTGATCTCAACCGCATTTCAGTCGAAGATGAGGAGCGGTATGAAATTCCGGATGCTGTGCGGTACGGTGGTTAGGAAATCGGCAGTGATCTGGGCGGATTGCGACTGAAGACGGCCAATCTATTGCACCGGCTTTGTGGTTGGATAAGGTGTCGTCGGCTCCGCCGATTAGCACAAGCCAAACACCGGAGAGACGCAAAACATGACCTTTCCCTTGACCCTGCCGGCAATGCCGGAACACGGCGGCGAACTGCCTGAGCGCGCCGATGTGGTTGTGATTGGCGGTGGTGTTGCCGGTGTGTCTGCCGCGCTATTTTTGCGGCAGAAGGGTCTGCGTGTGGTATTGCTGGAGAAGGGCCGGATCGCTGCAGAGCAATCGTCCCGCAACTGGGGCTGGGTCCGGGTACAGGGGCGCGATCCAGCGGAAATTCCCATCGCACTCGAAGCCCAGCAGCGTTGGATCGATCTGGAGGACCGGGCTGGTGGCCGCATGGGGGTGAGGCGTGTCGGCGTGACCTATCTCGCCGATGATGAAAAGCAGGCCGAAGCCTTTCACGACTGGTTGAAACTTGCCGAGGCGCACCAGCTCGACAGCCATTTCATCGACCGCGATGCACTGCGCGATCATCTGCCCCAGGCCAAGGCCAGTTGGGCGGGCGCGATGTTCACGCCGTCAGATATGAAGGCAGAGCCCTGGGTTGCCGTGCCCGAACTGGGCCGCATGGCCGCCGAAGATGGCGTGGACCTGCGCGAAGCCTGCGCAGCCCGTGCGCTGGACATGCAGGGCGGGCACGTGACGGGCGTGTTCACCGAAGCGGGGCGCATTGCCACTGATACCGTTGTGCTGGCCGCCGGGGCGTGGTCGCGGCTGTTTCTGAAACGCCATGGCGTCACGATCCCGCAACTGGCGGTACGTTCGAGCGCCATGGCCACCGGGCCACTGCCCGAGGTGTTCGGCGGTGCGGCGGCGGATGGCACGCTCTCGTTCCGGCGCAGGTCCGATGGCGGTTACACCGTGACGCCCGCGGGTTATTCGGAACTGTTTATCGGTCCTGCTTCCTTTGCGTCCTTCAAGGATTACCTGCCTGTCATCCTGAAACCCGGTGAATACAATTACCACCTGCGCGGGCCCGCGCCACGCGGCTACCCCGACGCCTGGAGCACCCCGCGCAAATGGGCTGAAGATGAGGAAAGCCCGTTTGAACGTATGCGCATCCTCAACCCTGACCCGAACCGTCGCAAACTGGACGAGGTACAGGCCAAGTTTTCGCAGATCTTCCCCAGCGCAGGCGACGTGCAAATCCAGGCACGCTGGGCAGGCATGATCGATGCATTGCCGGACCTGGTGCCGGTGGTGGATCATGTGGAGCAACTGCCGGGGCTGGTGGTCTGCACGGGGCTCAGCGGGCATGGGTTTGGCATCGGCCCGGCCTATGGTCGTATTGTCGCTGATCTGGTCACTGGTGGGATGGTTGGCCATGATCTGCAAGCGTTGCGCATGTCGCGGTTTTATGATGGCACCCGTTTGGTCCCGACTGAGGCGTCGTCGATCTGAGCCGCGGTCCTTCGGAACAGCGGGGTCGGGTGAGATGCACGCAACCGGAAACTTTGAAAGTTTCCGGTCCGAAACTTTCAAAGAAATCAGCACCGCCTCAATGCTCTGAAACCATTTAAAATTTCTAACTGAACAGAAAATTGTCTCGGTCAGATCCGCCTTGAATATACTCTCGAGCCCGATCTGCGATGTCCCGCCAGTTTTCATCAGCGTCCCTTCGGCTTCGGCCGTAGCCGCGGCCAGAATGTCGTTGAAATCTGCAAGGTTCGTCACAGCCGACAGATCGATCACATCATCATCCACGGCGAAATCGGTGACCCGGTCTTTGCAATGCCCGTCTTCAAAGACAAAAAAGTCATCTCCGTCGCCGCTGGTCAGCAGTGTTGCCGCTGCCGCCCCTGATGGCTTTGATCGCAAAGACAAAGCCCGGATCGCCCCTGTTGTTGGAAAGGATAAAAGCCGGTAACAGGTCGACATAAAATGTCTTATCCCATCCGCCAGGCTCAGCGTGTCGTAGCCTACATCGCAGAGTACGGGAACAGCATTATAATTAATGAAACCACCCCGATCCAACTTGGTCAGCCACAACTGAATTTTCTTTCGAGTAAACAAAAAAACCAACTTGGCACCATCAGTCCAGTTAGGCTCGGTGCTTTCGCTTGCAGGGACTTGCCGATAGTCTTTGGCTAAGTTTTGTTTCAGTATTTTGAGAGTCGACCATGCCTAAGGACAGCTCCGCCACCGCCCGCACCCAGATCGACGTCCTGCGCGACCGGATGGGCGAGGCGATCATCGGCCAGCGGGAGGTGATCGAACGGCTGATCATCGGGCTTCTGGCCAATGGCAACCTGCTGGTCGAGGGTTTGCCCGGTCTGGCCAAAACGCGGGCGATCAAGGCGCTGGCCAAGAACTTGGAGTGCGATTTTTCGCGCATCCAGTTCACGCCTGATCTGCTGCCATCGGACGTGACCGGTACAGAGGTCTATCACCAGACGGCAGAGGGCGCGGCCTTTCGGTTCGAGCAAGGGCCGATCTTTGCCAATGTTGTGCTAGCGGATGAGATCAACCGCGCCCCCGCCAAGGTGCAGGCCGCGCTGCTGGAGGCCATGGAAGAACGCCAGGTCACGGTCGCGGGCAAAACACATATATTGCCGCCGCTGTTCATGGTGATGGCCACACAAAACCCGGTGGAGCAGGAAGGCACCTATCCGCTGCCCGAAGCTCAGATGGACCGTTTCCTGATGCATGTGATGATTACTTATCCGCCGGTTGAAGATGAGGTGAAAGTGATCCGCCTGGTGCGGGACGAAGAGATCGCCGCCGGGGGCGGCGGACCGAAAAAGGAAAAGCCACCTGCGATCCCGCAATCGGTGGTTTTTGAGGCGCATACGGCCATTGGCCAGATCCATGTGTCGGATGCGATGGAGCGCTACATGGCCGATCTGGTGGATGCCACGCGCTTTCCCGACCGTTTTGGTGATGACCTGAAACGCTGGATCGAAATCGGCGCCTCCCCCCGTGGATCGCTGGCTCTCGACCGCTGCGGGCGCACCCATGCCTGGCTGCGCGGCCGCGACTATGTGGACCCAGAAGACATACGGGCCATAGCGCCGGACGTCCTGCGCCACCGGCTGGGACTGAGCCATGAGGCGCAGGGTGAAGGCATTGGTGCCGACAACGTGGTGGCCGAACTGCTGCGCCAGGTGGCGCTGCCCTGAGGCCGCACAGATGGCCGACGCCCCCCATATCGATCGTGCCGCAAGGTCCCGCACCGGAACCTTGCGCCCTGATGATGACGCCGCCGCAGATCCGCGCGTGCGCGTCACTCTCGGCCATTTGCGCAGCCTTGAACGCCGTGCCAAACAGCTCAGCTTCCTGCCGCGCCAGCCCGCCCGATCCATTCTGAACGGGCGCCATGCGTCACGCCTGCGGGGCAGGGGGCTGAACTTCGAAGAACTGCGCGGCTACCTGCCCGGTGACGACGTGCGTGCCATCGACTGGAAGGTCACTGCCAGAACGGGTGAGCCTTATATCCGCGTCATGACCGAAGAACGTGACCGGCCCGCGCTGATCGTCGTGGACCAGCGCATGTCGATGTTCTTCGGCTCCCGACTCAACATGAAGTCGGTCACTGCTGCCGAGGCCGCCGCCCTCGCCGCTTTCCGTATTCTGGACCAAAGCGATCGGGTCGGCGGCATCGTGTTTGGCGATGCGCATCTGGCCGAAATCCGGCCGCAGCGCAGCCGCGTGGCGCTGAACCGTTTCCTGACCGCGCTGGCCAATGCCAATAGCCTGCTGCATGCCGAAGCCCCGCATTTGGACCCTATGCCGCTGACCAACGTGCTGCGCGCGGTCGCCAATATCGCCAGCCGGGACCACCTGATAATCCTGCTTGGCGATTTTGATGTGATCGACGCGGACACCGACCGGCTGATTTCCGGTCTCGCCCGGCGCAACGATCTGGTGCTGGGGCTGGTCACCGACCCCACTGCACAAGAGGTGCCCGAGGGGTTGAACATGGTCGTCTCCGATGGCGTTCTGCAGGCCGAGATTGACACTGGCACCGATGCCACTCGCCAATCCCTGCGCGAGATGTCCGAGGGGCGCTTGGCGCAGGTTTTTGACTGGCAGCGCCGGTTCGGGGTGGCGGTTCTGCCGCTGACCTCTGGCGAAGAAACACTGCCGCAAATCCGCCGCCTGATGGGGCTGGGGCCGGGGGCGCGGTGATGAACGAGGGTGAAACCATCTCTGTCACCAGCCTTGTGGACCTGTTTGACCAGCTGGTACTGCCCGAAGACCCCGCTCCGGTGTCGATGATGCCCGAAACGGCCGGTTGGTGGATCCTGGCTGCTATTGTCTCGTTTGGTTTTGGCTGGCTCATCCGCCACATGGCCCGCGACTGGCGCGCCAATGCCTATCGACGTGCGGCTGTGCGCGAACTGGAATTGGTGGGCGAAGACCCCGCCGCCATCGCTGCTATCCTGCGGCGCACCGCACTGGCGGCTTGGCCGCGTCAGGATGTGGCGGCGCTGACAGGTGAAGATTGGGTCGCTTTCCTGCGTCGCAGCGGTGATTTTCCCGAACCCATGGCGCGGACACTAGCGCTGGCGCCATACCAGCCGGGGATACAGCCGGATGAAGGCTTGTCGCTGGCAGCGGAGGCCTGGATCCGACACCACCGGCGGGAGGGTGTGCAATGATCACGCTGGGCCTGCCTTTCGCGCTGGGACTGCTGCCGTTGCCCTGGCTGATCTGGCGCTTAATGCCACCGGTGCGCGAAAAGGTGACCGCACTGCGCTTCCCCTTCTTCCGCCGCATTGCCGAGGCTGCTGGCGCTGACCCGCGCGAAGGCGCCGTGGTGTTGGTGCGCAGCTGGGTGCAGATGGCCGCTGCGCTGACGGTCTGGGCGCTGGTGGTTGTTGCGCTGGCCCAACCGGAACGCGTCGGCCAGCCGGTTGAGATGACCCGCGCCGCCCGTGACGTGTTGCTGGCCATCGACATTTCCGGCTCCATGGACGCGCGGGATTTCCCCGGTGAGGACGGCAAACCGCTGCAACGGCTGGAAGCCGTACGCAACGTGGTGAAGGAATTTGTCACCAGGCGCGATGGTGACCGCATAGCGCTGATTGTTTTCGGCTCCAAAGCCTATGTGCAGGCGCCATTGACCGAGGACCTGACCACCATCCTCGACCTGTTGGACCGGACCCAGGTGGGCATGGCCGGCCCGCATACAGCGCTGGGCGATTCCATCGGCCTGGCGATCCGTACCTTTGAGGCGAGCGAGATCAAAGACCGGCTGATGATCCTGCTGTCCGACGGCTCCGACACGGCCAGCCGGATGAGTCCAGTCAACGCTGCAGAAATTGCGGCAGGTGATGGGGTGGAGATTTTCACCATCGGCGTGGGCGATCCGGAGGCGTCGGGTGAAAACCGTGTGGATCTGGTGGCGCTTCAGGACATCGCGCGCCGCACGGGTGGGGCCTATTTCTTTGCGGCGGACGAAAGCGCGCTCACGTCGGTGTATGACCGGGTCGATGCCATGGCCCCGCGCGTCACCGAAACGCTCAGCTTTCGGCCGCGCAAATCGCTGGCGCACTGGCCCATGGGGCTGGCCGTGTTGATCGCGCTGGGCGCGGTGGCTGTATTGCATCTGCAAACTGCGCGGGCGGGGAGGGCACGGGCATGACCGGTCTGACCGTCGTGCTGGAGGCGTTCCATTTTCTGCGGCCGCTCTGGCTGCTGGCCCTGCTGGCGGCAGTGCTGCTCTGGCTGCTGGTCCGGCGCGGCCAGACCCGGCGCACGCCACCAGCGGCCGGGCTCGCCCCCCATCTGCGTGCCGCGCTCACCATTGGTGACAATCGCCAGCGGCGGTTCCTGCCCATCGATGGCGTCTGTCTGACGCTTGCCCTGCTGATACTCGGCGCCGCTGGTCCAACATGGTCGCGCCAGCCCGATCCGTTCGTCGCTCAATCCGCGCCGCTGGTCGTGGCGCTGCGTGTCGCGCCCTCAATGGATGAACCCGACGTTGCCCCGACCCGGATGGAACGCGGCAAACACAAGATCCGCGATCTGCTGGAGCTGCGCGCGGGGGCCCGTACCGCTTTGGTTGCCTATGCCGGAACGACCCATGCGGTGGTGCCAATGACCGAAGATCTGGGCGTCGTGACCCCGTATTTGGAAGGGCTGGCGACCGATATTATGCCCGTCGAAGGCAACCGCGCCGCCGACGCGCTGGCGCTGGCTGAAGATATCCTTGCGCGCGAGGATCTGCCAGGCGGCGTTCTGTTTGTCACCGACAGCTTGGACCTCACGGATGTGGCGGCCTTGGATGCCTCGAACGCCACTGTCATGGTGCTCGCCATGTTGCCCGACGGGGTACAGGAGGCAGGGCTCAATCGCCTTACCACGCCCGTATTGCGGGTCACGCCGGATATGTCCGACATCCGGCAAGTGGACCGCGCGATGGCGGCCGCCTACCGGCAGGCGCTGCTCAGCGATACAGACCAGCCCTGGCAGGATCGTGGCCCGTGGCTGGCCTGGCCCGCCGCGCTGTTCGTGCTGTTGTGGTTCCGACGTGGCTGGACGATGCGTTGGGCCGCGGTGTTTCTCACCGCCCTGGTTATCAGTCAGCCCCGGCCAGCTGTCGCTGACGGACTAGCCGCCTGGTTCTTGACTTCCGATCAGCAGGGGCGGCTGGCCTATGAGCGTAAGGACTACGCCCGCGCGGCTGAGCTGTTCGTGGACCCGATGTGGCGCGGTTATGCCCAGTACAAGGCCGGGCAATACGCCGAAGCCGTGCAAAGCCTGGCCCGTGTCGAAACGGCAGAAGCCGCATTCGTGCAGGGCATCGCCGCGATCAGAAACCGGGCCTACCGCGATGGCGTTCGTGCGTTTGAAACAACGCTCGCGCGTGATCCGGACTATCCCGGTGCTGCCAAGAACCTCGCTCTCGCCAAAGAGATCGTAGAGTACGTGGAAAGCGCGCGGGAACAGTCGGATACGGGCGAAGATACTGGGATTGGGGCCGACGATGTGGTCTTCGACAATGAGGAGGCGCGCGGCGCAGACACCCAGATGGAGGTCCCGCAGGAAGACGGCAGCGGATTGCTGACAGCCGAGCAATGGATGAACACGGTAGACACGCGAACCGGTGATTTCCTGCGCCAGCGCTTTGCCATCGAAGCGGCACAGGAGGCGCGGGAATGAGGCGCTGGCTCACACTTTTCCTTATGGTTTTGGCCGGGCCAGTTTTTGCCCAAACTTCACCGACGCTGACCATGGACGTGGAAGAAACCAAAACCGTGCCGGGCCAACAGCTGAGCTTGCGTATAACCGTGCTGGTGCCCACCTACATGCCATCTCCACCGATCTGGCCCGCCTATGAGGCGCCCAACCTGATGGTGCGCCTGCCCGAACGCGCCACCAACCCGGTGAGTGAACGGGTCAATGGTGAAACCTGGGCCGGGATTTCCCGTCGCTACCAGATCTCCCCCATGATCCCGGGCACGTTTCTGCTGCCGGAAGCGGAGGTCATCGTCACCTGGGCCGATCCCGAGACCAACGAACCCCGCAAGACCACCCTGCGGACTGAGCCCATCACCCTGACTGGCGTCGTGCCCGAAGGGGCGGAGGGGCTGGACCCGTTCATCGCAGGCACAAACGTGACGCTGGAGCAGACCATTACCGGTGATCCGGCGACCATGGTTGCAGGTGACAGTGTGGTGCGCAGTGTCACTGCGACCATCGAGGGCACATCGCCCATGTTCCTGCCCGCGCTTTTGCCGCCGGTCGATGTGCCGGGCCTGCGGGCTTATGCGGATGAACCAGTTCTGGAGATCCGCGACAATCGCGGTGATCTGTCCGGCACCCGCACCGAACGTGTCACGCTGGTGGCCGAAGGCGGCGGGGCCGGGCAGGTGATGGGGCTGACACTGGATTGGCTTAACCTGGACACCGGCAAGATCGAAACCGCCAGCGCGGATGGATTTACTGTGCAGGTCCAAGGGCCATCTGCTGTGCCGGCTGAGCCAGTCAATTGGCGGGCGCATGCGGTGGTGGCTGTATTGGGGCTGATCTGTCTTGCGCTGTTGGTTCTGCTGGTCCAGACCCTCTGGCCCCGGCTGCGCCAATGGCAGGCGGACCGCCGCATGGCCTATCTGGCATCCGAAGCCTATGCTTGGCGACAACTGCGCAGCGCGCTGCATGCCCGTGATCTCAGTGTTCTGCACACCGCGCTGGAACTTTGGGCCGCACGCCTGCCGGGGGCAGACGCAAGGCGTGACCTAGAGGTGACCGAAGCGTTGCTGCAGATCGGGGCGGCGGCCTACGGGACGGGAAAGGCGACACCGGAAGCGGGCTGGGCTGCCTTGACCCAGGCGCTGCCACGGGCCCGGCGCAATGGGCAGGTCGACCCGCAGAAAGCTGCCGCGTTGCCTGATCTCAATGGCTAGCCTTGGGTAAGATGCCAAAAGCCGATTTCTTTAAAGTAATCGGCCCAAACCCTGTCAAAGGGTCCGACGACGCATCAGAGCAGCGGGTCAAAACAAGACCGTGTAGACTTACAGCAACTGGCGGACCCTCAGTCCAGTGATCCGGTTGCCTTCGCGTTCCGTCACCTCGAACCGGAAGCCATGGAAACTGAACACCTGGCCCGGCGTCGGGATCATTTGCGCTTCATGCATGACCAGCCCGGCCATGGTGTTGGCCGTTTCGTCGGGCAGGGACCAGTCCAGCGCGCGGTTCACGTCGCGGATCGTGGTGGCGCCATCTACCGAGTAGCTGCCATCGGCGTTGCGGGTGATGCCCAACTCTTCTTCGGTGTCGAATTCATCGCTGATTTCACCCACGATTTCTTCCAGGATGTCTTCCAGCGTGATCAGGCCCTGAAGCGAGCCGTATTCGTCCACCACCAGCGCAAAATGGCTGCGCAGACGCAGGAATTCGCGCATCTGGTCGTCCAGCGTGGTAGTTTCGGGCACGAAATAAGGGGGCGTTGCCACGTTGTTGATGTCAAAAGTTTTTAACAGAGAGGCATCGCCCTCAGTCCCGCCGATCTGATTGTAGACGGCGCGGAACAGATCTTTGGCATGCACCACACCGGTGATGTTCTCGGGGTGGTCCTTGAACACCGGCAGGCGGGTGTGCGGACTTTCCAGACATTGCTGCAGGATCACGTCCGGGTCTGCTTCTGCATCGATCATCTGGATGCCGGAACGGTGCAGCATGACCTCCTCCACCGCGCGGTCGCTGAGATCCAGCGCGCCAAGGATCCTGTCGCGGTCTTCCTTTTCGACGACGCCCTCGGAATGGCCCAGTTGCAGGGCGCCAGCAATCTCTTCGCGAACCATGAGGATCTGGCTATCGGGGTCGATCCGTACACCGAAGAGGCGCAGCACCAGTCGGACCAGTCCACGCACCGCGTTTACGATCGGGGCAAAAACCGTGATGATCACGCTGATCGGTGCGGCAACGGCGCTGGCGGCGCGTTCGGCGTTGGTGATGGCATAGGTTTTCGGCAGCACCTCGGCAAAGACCAGCACCAGAACGGTCATCACCAGCGTGGCGATGGCCACCGCGCTTTCACCGAAAGCGCGGGCGAAGAGCGCCGTAGCTAGGGCCGTGGCGAGGATGTTCACCAAGTTGTTGCCCAGCAGAACCGACCCGATCAGGCGTTCATTGTCTTCGGTGATGGCCAACGCTCTCTGCGCCCCGCGCGCACCCTTGTCGGCCTGCGCGCGCAGCTTGCCCCGCGACGCCGCTGTCAGTGCGGTTTCGGAGCCCGAAAAGAAGCCGGAGAGCACCAGAAGAAATAGGATGGCGCCGGCGGTGATCCAGAATGTGCCGTCCAAAGCGGCTGAGGTCGTGTCCATATCCGGGTTATGGGGGTGGTCGGGGGCGCAATCAAGAGGCTGGGACATGAGGCGCGGGGTGCGCGGTAGAATTGCGACGATCGGAGGCGGGGGATGTTCGGGAGGTTTCGCGTGGGAAACCGCCCGGAGTTCTCTCCTCTAGTCCGGCTCCGCCAGCGGGTGATGCTCCAACACCAGTTGCGACAAGCGTTCATCCAGTACATGGGTGTAAATCTCGGTCGTGCCGACATCCGCATGCCCCAGCAGCGTCTGGATCGACCGCAGGTCTGCGCCATTGGCGAGCAGATGCGTGGCAAAAGCGTGGCGCAGTGTGTGTGGCGTGACCTTTGCCGAGGGGATCCCCGCAGTTACGGCAAGATCCTTGATCAGCGCATAGAATCTATGCCGTGTCAGGTAGCCATCTGCACTACGCGACGGGAAGAGATAGCGCGAGGCGGGTTTGCCCTCGGCCAGATCTGCGGCTTCAGCGGCGTCACGATGGTTCAGCCACTGTTGCAGCGTCTCCTGCGCAGGCCGGGACAGCGGCACCAGCCGTTCCTTGCCGCCCTTGCCAAGGATCAGCAGCAGGTTTGGGTTGCCACGCGCCGAGGCCACGGGCAGCGACACCAATTCGGTCACCCGCATGCCTGTGGCATAGAGCAGTTCCATCAGGCATGTGTTACGGATGCGGTCGGTCTCTGTGCGGCCGGTCTCGCGCGCGGCAAGCAGCAGCGCATCCACTTCCGTTTCGCTCAGCGTCTTGGGCAGGCGTTGGTCCTTGCCTGGCCCCTTGATCCGCATGGCCGGGTTATCTTCGCGCCAACCCTCTTCATAGGCAAACCGGTAGAGTTGCTTGATCGCAGAAAGCCGCCGCGCTCGGGTGGATTTCGCCAGTCCGGTATCATCGCAGAATACAAGATAGTCTTCGATATCTGGCTGGCCCAAACTGTCCGGGGCCAGACCGCGCCCATCAAGCCAGGCAAGGAATTCCCGCAGGTCGCGGCCATATGCCATCAGGGTGTTCTTTGCAGCACCCAACTCCGCCGCCTTGGCATCAAGAAAGGCGCTGATCCATCCTTGCCAGGTGGCGGGCCCTTCCATCGCTTAGCCTGCACGCAACAGCAGCGACTGAATTGCGGCCCTGCGCGCGGTGTCTTCCAACCCGACTGAGCGCAGAAACTGCAATGCGACAGTAAGGTCATCCAGGTTGCCTTTACGTCCGCTGTGAAACAGTTTGATAGCCTGCAAGATCGCCTCTCCCAGCCGCCCGCCATCAAGGTAGCGTTGCAGCGACGGCGGTGTGGTTGGCGGGTTGGCGAACCCATCGAAAATTGCCTGACGCGTGGTATCTCCACCAGGCGCACTGGGCGTCCCTTGTGCCAACCCGGCCAGAAATTCCATGTCGGCGCCATCGGGGGCGTCGGTGGCGGCCGCTTCGTAGTCGGGCGACAACAGCCGCATGTAAAAGGCCAGGCGCTGTGGTACCCCGGTCAGGGGCAGGCCCGCAAGTTGATCGGCAAAGAGCGTGGAAAACGGCACTTCCAATCCCGCATTCCGCATCACGTTCCAGGCGGCGGGTAGGGTTTTGGCCACCGCATCCGCGCTGCGACTGCCGAGTGCGGTGTCAAATCGTTGGATCGCCTCCACGCGGTCCCAGACGCCGCCGGATGCGGCGGGTAAACGGTCGGTATAAACGCCGAGCAGCCGGTTTGGGCTGATCGCGCCGGTGCGGGCCAGCCGTTCGGCGGCCTCAAGCTGCGCTTTCCAGCCGACCACATCGCGCAGGTCCGCGACCGAAAAGCGGCGGGGCAGGGGCGCTGTTGGCAAAGGTTCCCCGATGGCTTCGAACAGCCGGAAGGTGAGCGGATCTGGGGCGGATGGCACCGGCAGGGGCGGAGCAAATTCATAAAGGTCAGGGTTCAGGAACCGGTCCACCAGGAACAGTTCGTCCTGTGGCATCAGGTTCAGCGCGCGCGCTGCGTCCAACATGACGGCGGCCGCGCTCCAATCGCCTTTGCGCAAGGTGCAGAACATGCGCGCGGCGTAGTCCTGGCTCAGATGCGGGGACCGGTTCAGCGCAGCACAGCTGAAGGTTTCATCCCCCGAGAGAAGCGTGGCATCGAACCAGACGGCAAACCGCTCTGGCGCGGTTTCCGGACCGGCTGTATCGATCATCGCCTGTGCCGGCTCTACCGCGCCGAGGTCAAACAGACGCTGCAGCCGCGCCAGTAAAAATTGTTCCGCTGCATCGCTGCCCAATGGCGGCAGGGTTTCGGCCAGGAGCAAGGTGTAAAGCAACGTCTGCATGGCCGGGGTGCGGCTGACATCTGCGGCGTTCATGGCGCGGATCACGTCTTCGATCGCGCTGGCCCGCCACATTTCGACCGGCAGACCGGTCACATGGGTTGGCACCAGACCGATGGGGCGTTCCAGCGTTTCCAGTGGGGTTACCGTAATTTTCGGTCCAGAGCCGCTTTCGGTAACCGGGGGTTCCAGCAGGATCTGCCCGGCACGTCCGCCCGCGGGCGGAATGGTCAGCCAGTCAATGGCTGAAAGTGGCTCCTGCGCAATGGCGGCCAACGGCAGAAAAACCGCAGCCAGGGTGGCTTTAATCCGCATGGAGCGTCACCGGCTGGCGCATCTCTTTTTGGGGTGGCGCGAAATCCACGCCGAAAAACGGTGCGGCGTATGTATAGGCGACCAAAGCCGCGAATCCCAATATGATCAGGAAAAACAGGTATTTAAGAATGCGCCTTATCACGATTGGTCTGCCCCGGCATTTTGGTTTTGGCGCAAGTTATATATGGCCTTTTGCTCAATATCACGTCATTCACTTAAAGATGAGCGAAATTAAGCATCCAGCGCCCCAGGCCGACGTGCCAAAGGGGTACCGTTTGCGCAAAACGGTGGTCATGGTTGGCATGATGGGTGCGGGCAAAACGGCCATCGGCCGGGCGCTGGCGGCACGACTGGACGTACCGTTTCTGGACAGCGACGCGGAGATCGAAGCCGCGGCCAACATGACCATCCCCGAGATTTTTGAACGAGATGGGGAACCGTTTTTCCGTGACAAGGAAAGTCAGGTAATCGCCCGGCTTCTGGAAAACGAACGTGGGATCCTTTCGACCGGTGGAGGGGCGTTCATGCGGGATGAAAACCGCGCGATCATCACTGAAAAGGGCGTGTCTGTCTGGCTGGATGCGGATCTACAAGTGCTATGGATGCGTGTGCGTCATAAAGAAACCCGCCCGCTTCTGCGCACCGAGAATCCCCGTGCTACGCTGGCCGGGATGTATGAAACGCGCGTGCCAATCTACGCCCGCGCGGATCTGCGTGTTCCATCAGATGCGCAGGTGTCGATCGAAGAAATGGTGGACCGGGTCATTGCCATGCTTCTGACCCGGCCGGACGTGCTGGAGCAGATGTAATGCAGCAAACCGTGCGGGTGGAGCTGGGCGACCGGTCTTATGATGTATTGATCGGCCCGGGGCTGATTGCCGGGTCAGGGGCCGCGATCGCCCCGCTGCTGCGACGGCCGCGCGTGGCCGTTGTAACAGATGAAAACGTGGCCGTTCGCCATCTGGCTGCCTTGCAGGCCGGTTTGGCGGATGCGGGCATCGAGATGGAGGCGCTGACCCTGCCAGCGGGGGAGGCCACTAAAAGCTGGCCGCACTTGTCCCGTACGGTGGAATGGCTGCTTTCGCAGAAGGTGGAGCGCACGGATGTGGTGGTCGCGCTGGGCGGCGGCGTGATTGGTGACCTTGTGGGCTTTGCCGCTGCGATCCTGCGGCGCGGTGTGCGGTTTGTGCAGATCCCGACCTCGCTGCTGGCGCAGGTCGACAGCTCCGTTGGTGGCAAGACGGGCATCAACGCGCCACAGGGCAAGAACCTGGTGGGCGCGTTTCACCAGCCGTCTCTGGTGCTGGCAGATACCGAGGCGCTGGCCACCCTGACCTCACGCGACTTTCTGGCGGGCTATGGTGAGGTAGTGAAATACGGCCTGCTGGGCGATGCCGCGTTTTTTGACTGGCTTGAGGTGAACGGCCCGGCGCTGGCCGCGGGCGACATGGCTGCGCGGGTACAGGCAGTGACCCGGTCAGTCCAGATGAAAGCGGATATCGTGGCGCGGGACGAAACCGAACAGGGCGATCGCGCGCTGTTGAACCTGGGTCACACGTTTTGCCACGCGCTGGAGGCGGCAACGGGCTATTCCGACCGGCTGCTGCACGGCGAAGGCGTGGCCATTGGCTGCGGGCTGGCGTTTGAGCTATCGTCGCGTATAGGGCTCTGTGCGCAGGAAGACCCGAGCCGCGTGCGCGCGCATCTTCGGGACATGGGTATGAAGGTGGATTTCGCCGACATTCCCGGCGACTTGCCGGGCACAGCGGCGCTTATGAACCTGATGGCGCAGGACAAGAAGGTGGTGGACGGCACGCTGCGCTTCATCCTAGCACGTGGGATTGGGGCGGCGTTTGTGACTTCTGATGTGCCGCGTGCTGCGGTAGTGTCGGTGCTGGACGATGCGCGTGCCGGATGACCGGCTTGCACCCTGGCCGGCCCACTGGCTTGCGCACTGACAGCGCGGTTGTTAAGTCCGCTATCGCCCGATGGTTTTCGTCGGGATTGCAAGAGGATTGCTGTGCACCCCCCTGTTCCTAGGCTTGAAACCCGCAATCTGACACGCCGGTTCGACGGGCGTGATGTGGTGTCGGATGTGTCGCTGAGCATTCGCCCTGGGCAGGTGACCTGTCTGCTGGGCCCGTCGGGCTGCGGTAAATCCACGACCCTTCGAATGATCGCCGGGATTGAGCGCCAGGACAGCGGTGAGATCATCGTGGACGGCGGCCTGATTGCCGGAGGGGGTGTGATGCTGCCGCCAGAACGGCGCGGCATTGGGCTGATGTTTCAAGATTTTGCCCTGTTTCCGCATCTGAGCGTGCTCGATAACGTGGCCTTTGGCCTGCAGGGCCCCAAACCGCAGTGGCGCGCGCGGGTCAGCGAATTGTTGGACAAGGTGGACTTGCTGCGCTTCATAGATGCCTTCCCGCACCAGCTTTCGGGCGGTGAACAGCAGCGCGTTGCATTGGCCCGTGCACTGGCCCCGCGCCCGCGGGTGATGTTGATGGATGAACCGTTCTCGGGCCTCGACAACCGGCTGCGTGACGGTATCCGTGATGAAACACTGGATCTGCTGAAGGCCGAGGAAACCGCCGTGCTGCTGGTCACGCATGAGCCGGAAGAGGCGATGCGCATGGCAGATGAGATCGCGTTAATGCGAGACGGCCGAATCGTGCAGGTTGGTGCGCCCTATAACGTTTACACACGGCCGGTGGACCGGGCGGCGGTGTCGTTTTTCAGCGACACCAACTTGTTAAAGGCGCAGGTGCGTGGGGCGCTGGCGCAGACGCCTTTTGGCCAGTTCCTGGCGCCTGGCATTCCGGATGGTACGGACGTGGATATCGTTTTCCGGCCCCAGCATGTGCGGATTGATTTCGACCGGGATGGACGCGGACCTTTGCCCACCCCCACAGAAGGTGTGGCGGCGCGTGGGGTGGTGCATCGGTCCCGGTTTTTGGGACATGAAAGCTTGGTTGAGTTCCGGATGGATTTCGGCGATGAGATCATCAAAGTCACGGTGCCCAACGTGTTCCTGCCGAAACCTGGCAAGGTTATGTGGCTGACAGTGCGCCGCGACCGGTGTTTCGTGTTTCCGGCCTGAGCATTTTTGATACGCGGTGGCTGGCACAATGCGCTGGACCACGGCCGGGTGATGCGAGGCGCAGCCCTACCCGGCCTTATGCGTCCGAAAATCTGCCAGCATGCGCCCGGGTTCGTCCCCGAACAGCTCCGGCAGTGGCGTCAGCGTTTCGATACTGTCCAGCCGCAGTTGCACGAAGTCATCATCGATCTCACACCAGCTGGTCAGCGCCCAAACGCGACCCCAGTATTCCACCTGCAAGGGCCGCACCACATGGTGCGACACCCTGCCATCGGTTTCAACACAGCGCAGTTTCAGTTTCTGTCGCCCCCGGATCGCCGCCCGGATCGCGGGGATATGGGCGACTCCACGGGCCGTATCGGCAAAGGGATGGGTTTCGAACTTCCACGCATCCGCCGCTGCGATGCCCTGTTCTGGCAGCGCGGCATCAACCTTGGCCGCCAGCGCCAGCGCGGCGCGGCGCAGATCGGGGTCGGCGGTTTCGGAGACAATTGCGATACCCAGTGTTAGCGCGCCCAGCTCTTCTTCGGTCAGGGACAGCTGTGGCAGGGCGGTTTCCCGCGTGGTACGGTAGCCCCGCCCGCGCGCGCCCGAAACCGGCACGCCGGAAGAGGCCAGCGTTTCCATGTCGCGGTAGATCGTGCGGTGCGATACGCCCAGCCGCGTGGCCAGATCTTCGGCCCGGTGCAGGCCGCCGTCCTGCAGGAGCTTCATGATCTCGAATAATCGGTCCTTGCGGCGCAATCGGGCATCTCCCACGTGAATCGGGGTGAAATTACTGACAAAAACCTGTCAGGAGAAGCGGCAAAACCGGTAATATCCCCAATTCGTCTCCGAAATTCACGCCCCAGCTGCGTCCGCGCCGTTCCATTGCGCCCGTCCTTGCCCCTAGATAGCGCAAACCAAGCATCGCCAGTGGTCTGACACGGCGGTTGCAAACCAGCGCGTGTAGGAGACAGATAAAATGCCAATGCCGTTTTTTGTTCAGAATATCGGGCTTCCGGGCATACTGCTTATTGCCGTTGTTGTGCTTGTCCTGTTCGGTCGGGGCAAGATCAGTTCACTCATGGGCGAGGTCGGTAAAGGCATTACCGCCTTCAAGAAAGGCGTGAGCGATGGGACCAAAGAACTGGAAGCCGAAGAAGAAGCTGCCGAGGCCGCCAAGGACGTGACCCCGGAAGACAACGGCAAGGACAAGGCATAACCGCCCATGTTCGATCTTGGCTGGACCGAGCTTCTGGTCATCGGAGTCGTCGCGCTTATCGTTGTCGGTCCGAAGGATCTGCCGGTACTTTTCCGTAATGTCGGCCGTTGGGTGGGACGAATTCGGGGTATGGCGCGGGATTTCAGTCGGGCCATGAACGATGCCGCTGACGACGCGGGCGTGAGCGACATCCAGAAAACCATCAAGACGGCGACCAACCCGGTTGGCACAGCGATGCAGGGTGTGAAAGACGCGACCAAGGACCTGGCGTCGGGCTTTGACCCTTCGAACTTTGAAACAAAGAAGTTCGATCCAAAAAGCGAAACTGGAAAACTGTCGGCGGAACGCGCTGAAAACGCGAAGAAAATCAAGGCCGCCACTGCGCGGAAGGCAGCGGAGCGTTTGCAGCGCGAGGCTGCAGACGCCATGGCCAAGGCTGAAGCGGCCGAAGCCGACCTGAACGCAACGCCGCCGGCGGAAGAGACCAAGTCATGAGTCAGACGGACCAGGCAGACGATCTAGACGACAGCGCCGCACCGCTGATCGAGCATCTGGCAGAATTGCGCAACCGGCTGATCCACAGCGTGGTTGCGTTTGTCATTGGCATGGTGATCTGCTTCACCGTGGCCACGCCGATCTTCAATTTCCTGACGGCGCCTTTGTGTTCAGAACTGGCTGAGCTGGGACAGGATTGTGACCTGATCTTCATCAAGCCGCAGGAGGGGTTCTTTGTGGCCATCAAGGTCTCGTTCCTTGGCGGCTTCATGCTGGCCTTCCCATATATTGCTTACCAGATGTGGCGATTCGTGGCGCCGGGGCTGTACAAATCCGAAAAAGGCGCGTTTCTGCCCTTCCTGGTCGCGTCGCCCTTCATGTTCATCGCGGGCGCGTCCTTTGCATTTTTCGTGGTGACGCCGCTGGCTTATGACTTCTTCCTCGGGTTCCAGCAATTCGGGGCCGAAGGGGCCGCAGCTAAAACCGCCGCAGGGGATCCGCCGCTATCTGTGGTGTTCCAGGGCTCGGCGCAGGAATACCTGAACCTGACCATCAAATTCATCTTGGCGTTTGGGCTGTGCTTTCAACTGCCGGTTCTTTTGACCCTTATGGGGCAGGCCGGGCTGGTCAGCGCCGAAGGGCTGGGACAGGTGCGCAAATACGCTGTTGTGGGCATTTTGGTGTTGGCCGCGCTTGTGACCCCGCCGGATGTGATCACACAGGTGATCCTGTTTGTGGTGGTCTATGGGCTTTACGAAGTGTCGATCTTCCTGGTCCGCCGGGTAGAGCGCAAGCGGGAGGCCAAGCTGCGGGCCGAAGGCGTCTGGTTCGACGACGAAGAACTGGAAGACGCGCTGGCTGCGGAGTTCGATGAGAATGACCATCAAGACGATGAGGGGCAGAAAAGCTCCTGAGCGGTTCTCTTAGGTCTGAAAAACACGGGCGCGCCATTGGCTGTGGCGCCCATTTTCGTTTGCGTTTTTTACGTGCTGTCACATCCGGCGCATTGCAGCTTGCAGCACATGTGGGAAGTGGTGCGCGATTACCGGGTGGGAGGAAATCAGCATTGGGCGCTGGTCGCCATGCCTGTGCTAGGCCTACGCAGCCTGGACGATGTCCGAGACGCCTGCGCCATTCAAAGCGCAGGATCAGGTTTGCAGTTTTCACCTTGTCGGAATGTGTGCCGGTCCAGTTGCGCAGCACCTGTTGCAGCCTTGCGATGTCCCTCACATCTCCATCAGGTGGCACTAGCATCTTGGCCACCAATGCTTGCAAACTCCAAACCGACATGGCCGCGGCTATCGACAGTATCGCCCCCCCCAAAAAAACCCGTTGCCTTTATGTCTTCCAATCTCAGCCCATAGATGGGCTTGAGGCAAAAAAATCGTGATTGGCTGACAGGTCCATGAAAACCGTCAGAACAATTGATTTCCCCATGGGTTGGCCGGCGAGGCCTTGCCGCCCGCTGCGGAACATGGTTTCTGGCCCGCGAACCGCAAACAAGGATCAGACCCCGTGGATCAGGACGCGCTCTCCCGCATTGCCGCCGCATTGGAACGTATCGCCCCCGCGCCGCTGGATGCGCCAGATTTCGATAGTGCCACGGCCTTTGTCTGGCATGTGGAGCCTGACCGGCTGGAGCCGGTGACCCGCGTCAATCGCGTGGACCTGTCGCTGCTGGTGGGCGTGGACCGGTCACGCGATACTCTGCTGGCCAACACGCAACGATTTGCGGCGGGGCACGCGGCCAATAACGCGTTGCTCTGGGGTGCGCGGGGTATGGGGAAATCCAGCCTGGTCAAAGCAGTGCACGACTATGTTCAGACAGAACATCAAGGATTGAAACTGATCGAATTGCAGCGCGAAGACCTGCCGTCGGTGGGCCGCTTGCTGAACCATCTGCGGGCGGCGCCTTACCGGTTCATCCTGTTTTGCGACGATCTTTCTTTTTCCCATGACGACCAGCATTACAAATCGCTTAAGGCCGTGCTGGACGGCGGGATCGAGGGACGACCGGACAATGTGGTGTTCTACGCCACCTCCAACCGGCGGCATTTGATGCCGCGCGACATGATTGAAAATGAACGTTCAACATCCATCAACCCGTCCGAAGCTGTGGAAGAGAAAGTTTCCCTGTCGGATCGGTTCGGGCTGTGGCTGGGCTTCCACCCCTGTTCCCAGGATGAATATCTAGCCATGATCCAAGGCTATTGCGCGGCGTTCGAATTGGAGGTCGATGCGGCCACAGTGACGGCCGAGGCGATCGAATGGCAGGCCACGCGCGGGGCTCGGTCGGGTCGCGTAGCCTGGCAGTATTTCACTGATCTGGCGGGACGGCACGGCCTGTCCGTCTGAGGGCAGACGATTTGTCCGTAAGTTGCAGTGAGTTTATTAATAAATTGACCCCTGTCAGTCACGCCCGCGCTTTTCAAAGCGCGGGAGCATTGCGCTAAAATCCCGGCCCGCGCCATCTTCCTTTTCCACAAAAGTGGCATAAAGCGCCTGGGCCAGCGCGCCCATCGGCGTATCGGCATCGGCACTTTCGGCGGCCTGCTGCGACAGGCGCAGGTCCTTCAGCATCAGGTCCGCGGCGAACCCCGGCTGGTAATTATTATCCGCTGGCGACTGCGGACCAACCCCGGGGGCTGGACAGTAGGCGTTCATGGTCCAACTGTAGCCAGATGAGGTTGAGACCACATCGAACATTTTCTGCCGGTCCAGCCCCAGCTTGTCGGCCAGCGCAAAGGCTTCGCAGGTGCCGATCATCGTGATGCCAAGGATCATGTTGTTGCAGATCTTGGCCGCCTGACCGCTGCCGGACGAGCCGCAGTGAACGGCCTTTTGGCCCATGATGTCAAACAGTGGTTCTGCCTTGGCAAAACCTGCGTCCGAGCCACCGGCCATGAAGGTGAGCGTGCCCGCTGCCGCCCCGCCGATCCCGCCGGATACCGGGGCGTCCACGGCCAACAGTCCCGCAGCTTCGGCATCCGCTGCCACTGCGCGGGCGCTGTCTACGTCCACGGTGGAACAATCCACCAGCGCTGCGCCGGTGGTCATGGCCGGGATCACCTCTGCTGCCACGGTCCGCAGGATGGCGCCATTGGGCAGCATGGTGATGACCACGTCCGCGCCTGTTGCCGCCTCTGCGGCGCTGGCGGCTTTGGCGACGCCGTCTACGGCCACGTCCATCGTATCAAATCCGGTGACTTTATGCCCCGCCGTAACCAGGTTGGCCGCCATCGGCGCCCCCATGTTGCCCAGTCCGATAAATCCGATCTTCATCTTGTCCCCCTCAGAATGTCAGTTCGTCCGCGCCCAGCTGTTCCAGCATCGCGGTAACCTTGGTGCCTGGCACGTCGAGATCGTGGAATTGCCAGTTCGGGTTGCGGTCCTTGTCGATGATCTGCGCGCGGATGCCTTCCAGGAAATCGCCGTGCTCCATCGCGCGCCATGTGAACCGGTATTCCAGTCCCAGCGCGGCCCGGATGCCGCCGGGTTCGCGACGCAGGCGGGCCAGCATTTCAAGCGTACAAGCGGTGGAGATCGGGCAACTGCGGACCAGCGCCTTGAGCGCGTTGGCTGCAAAATCCTCTTCGGCCGCGCGCAGGCTGTCGCGGATATCCTGTAGGGTTTCGCCTGAAAAATGCGCCTCGATATCGGCCATCTGGGCTCGCAGTGCAGCTTCGGGTGCCGGTTGAGCGTCTGCGGTCAGCGCAGCTACACCTGCGCCCGCTTCCAGCGCGGCGATCTGGGCGGGCCACTTGGCCTCAGGCAGGTAGAGATCTGCAAATCCGACAAGGATCGCGTCGCCGGGCCCCATGCGCGCGCCGGTCATGCCCAGATATTCGCCCAGCCGCCCTGGCGCGTTGGCCAGCACATGGCTGCCGCCTACATCTGGCACCAGCCCGATGCCACATTCGGGCATCGCGATCTTGGAGCTATCGCCGACCACCCGATGCGACCCGTGGCAGCCGATGCCAACACCACCGCCCATGGTAAAGCCCTGCATAAAGCTGACCACCGGCTTGGAATATTCCGCAAGGAAGGCATTCAGCCTGTATTCATTCCTCCAGAAGGTGCGGCCATAGCCATAATCGCCCCGCATCCCGGTGTCATAAAGCTCCGCGATGTCCCCTCCGGCGCAGAACGCTTTTTCGCCTTCCGCGTCGATCACGACTAGATCGACATCGTCATGCTCGGCCCAGTCTCGCATGGCCGCGTCAATGGCCATGCACATTTCATAGGTCATCGCGTTCAGCGCATGGGCACGGGTAAAGGTGATGCGGCCTGCGCGCCCGGTGATGCGAATGTCGATGTCTGCCATGGCGTCGCCTTCAGTCTTTCTCGTCCGGTTTTGTCGTCCGCGACCGCCTTTACTGGCGCTCGGCCAGCAACGTGCGGGCCGTGATCAGGCGCATGATTTCGTTCGTCCCTTCGAGGATCTGGTGTACGCGCAGATCGCGGACCAGCTTCTCAATTCCGTAATCGGCCAAATAGCCGTAGCCACCATGCAGTTGCAGGCACTGATCGACCACCTTGGATCCGGCCTCAGTCACGAACTTCTTGGCCATGGCGCAGAATTTGGTGGCATCGGGCGCTTTCTGGTCCAGCTTCCACGCGGCTTGGCGGAGGAAGGTGCGCGCAGCCTGCAATTCGATTTCCATATCTGCCAGCCGGAACTGCAGCGCCTGAAACTGGTCGATGGATTGGCCGAACGCTTTGCGTTCGCCCATATATTGCAGCGTCTGGGTCAGCGCCGCCTGGGCTGCACCCAGCGAACAGGCGGAGATGTTCAGCCGCCCGCCATCGAGCCCGATCATCGCGTATTTGAAGCCCTGGCCCTCTTCGCCGACGATGTTTTCGGCTGGAACCTTGCAGTCATCGAATTGCACCTGTGCCGTGGGCTGGGATTTCCAGCCCATCTTGTCTTCGAGCCCACCAAAGCTGAGCCCCGGCGCGCCGTTTTCGACATAAAGCGTGGAGATGCCCTTTGGCCCGTCATCACCGGTACGCACCATGCAGACATAGGCATCGGAATAGCCGCCGCCGGAAATGAAGGCCTTGGTGCCGTTCAGCTGGTAGCCTTCATTGGTGCGATCCGCCCGTGTCTTGAGCGCGGAGGCGTCGGACCCTGAGCCGGGTTCGGTCAGGCAATAGCTGAGCACGGTGTCCATGCTGATCACGTCGGGCAGAACACGGGATTTCAGGTCATCCGATCCGAAGGCGTCGATCATGCGGGCGCACATGTTGTGGATCGATAGAAAAGACGCAACCGACGGGCAGGCCATGCTGAGCGCTTCGAACACCAGCGTGGCGTCCAGCCGGCCCAAGCCTGCGCCACCGGACTCTTCGGACACGTAAAGACCACCAAAGCCCAGTTCGCCCACTTGTGGCCAGAGCGTTTTGGGGATTGTACCTTCGGTTTCCCATTGCCTTGCATAAGGGGCAATTTGTTCCTGCCCAAAGGCATAGGCCATGTCGAAGATGGCTGCTTGTTCCTCGCTCAGTGCGAAATCCATCCTGGTTCCTCCCGGTTCAGGAATTGAACGTCTGTTCTTTTATCTACCCGCGCCCTGCGCGGCAAGCGTGAAGGTTGCAAACCCGTCTTGCATAACCTTGCCCTCGGCGGGACCGAAACTCTTCGTCAAATACTCGCGCTCCATGTCAGAGATCGGCGTGAAATTCTTCAATAAGGTGCCTTACGACAGCCTGACCAGGGTCCTGTCCTTTCCTGGCGGCATCCGCATGTACTGCGCGTTGTCGTGTGGCGCTGGTGCCGGTGGCCACGATGTCCCGCAGTGTCTCCAGATCACCGGTTGTCCCGAGGGCTTCGTCATCCTCGGCGAGCAGGTCCAGAAACTCGTCCAGCAAGGCATCAAAGGGTTTGATCGACCGGTCGCCGAAATCGATCAGCCCTTCAGTGATGCCATAGCGTTGCGCGCGCCAGCGGTTTTCTGAGATCAAGAAGTTATCATAGAGCCGCCAGCGCAGGTTTTGCTGGCGCAGACGGCACAGGCGGCGGGTGATGGCCTGAGTGAGCGCGGCCAGCGCCAGCGCGTGTTCCAGGCGCGGGCTGGCATCGCAGATCCGCGTTTCCAGTGTCGGGAAGCGGTGTGATGGTCGTAGGTCCCACCAGATCTTGGTGGTGTCCTCGATCGCGCCCAGGTCAATCAGTGTGCCCGTGGTACGTTCATATTCCGGCCAGCTCTGAAAAATGGGCGGCAGGCCGGTGCGCGGCAGGTTGTCGAATACGGTCAGCCGGTAGCTGGCCAGTTTCGTGTCATCGCCCTGCCAGTATGGGGAGGAGGTGCTGAGTGCCAACAGATGCGGCAGGAAATAGCAAAGCTGGGGCATCAGGTCGATGCGAAGGGCCGGGTCTTCGATCCCCACATGGATATGCATGCCGCAGATCAGCATGCGCCGCGCCACGCCGCCCAATGCCTGTTGCAGTTCATCATAGCGTTGCTTGGCGGTGTGATGTTGATGTTTCCAGTCGGCAAAGGGGTGGCAGCTGACCGCGATGGGGGACAGGTTGTGCTCTGCCGCGCGTCGGGCGACGGTGGCGCGCAGGCGGCGCAGGTCTTCGCGGGCATCGGCGATTGTAGCGCAGACCTGTGTGCCTACCTCGATCTGGCATTGCAGGAATTCCGGGCTGACTTGTCCTTCCAGATCCGCCTGGCAGGTTTCGATCAGGCCTTCTGGCGCTTCGGCCAGCGACAGGCTGTCGCGATCGACCAGAAGGTATTCTTCCTCGATACCCAGGGTCAGAGCGGGCAGTGCGCTCATTTCATCCTCCGCTCATGGGTTCAGCCTACGCGGTTGGCGTGTGTGCTGGCAACTCACGCGCACCGCGTCATATCGCGTTGCAATCGCGGCAGGGGCTTGGCATGACGTTTGCGTAGCGTTCGTGTGGTTCCATGCATCTGATCCTTCATCTCGGCCCGCCCAAAACCGGCAGCAAGTCCATCCAGCGGGCGCTATGGCGCGGGGCGGAGCATTTGCAAGCCGCAGGCTGCCACCATTACCGGGGACGCAAACCGTCGGAGTGGTCGCTGCATTTCCTTTACAGTCCCCACAAGACCGAGTTGCCGCCCGTGCTGCGCCGCCATTTTGACAGCGTGGCGGAGGCAACCGCCTGGAGCGAAGGCTGCTGGGACCTGTTGCAGCAGGAGGTGACGGAAAAACGCCCCGACGTGACCATCGTATCCAGTGAGCATTTTGCGAACACGGCCGATCCGGCGGGGTTCATTGACCGGATCTGTGACAGGTTTGATGAGGTCACGCTGATCGCCTACGCGCGCGATCCGGTGGCGCTCTATGTCTCCGAAGTGGATGAGCTGATCCGCGGCGGGCGGCGGTTTCGCGATCTGCCGCAGGTGCACGGGTTTCACTACAACGCAGTGCACAACATTCGCCGGTTTGAAGAGCTTGTGGGGCGGGACAATTTGATCCTGCGCAATTTTGACAGGGATACGCTGGTGGATGGCGATCTGGTGGCCGATTTCTACCATGTTGTTTCGGAGCGTAAGGGCCGCATGGTTGCCCCGCCCGAATTGCCTGACGATGCGGTAAATGACAGTCTCAGCGGGGCGGCGACGGCGTGGTTACTGACCATGAACGAAACCACGGGCATGCAGGAGGCCAGCACTGAGGTTTATCGCGCCCTGATTGAAGACCGCGACCGCGCCGTTGCGGCGCTGCGTAAGTCCAAGGAGCTGCGCAAACTGCCCCGTCTGAGCATGACGGACCCGGTGCTGGAGTGCATGCTGCGTGCGCAGGCGGACGAAACCGTGGCGTGGCTGAATGATGGATACCTCAGCACGCCGCTGCCCCGGGCGGAGATGCCCAAAGAGGTGCCAAACAAAGCGGAGCAGAAAAAGCGGCTGCGCAACTGGCTGATGTCCTACATGACACCGCAGGCGATGCGGGCGATTGGCCGGGTACTGATTGACGTGGGCTGAGCAACGCCGCGCCTGAGATGTTGCGGTTGGGTAAATGGTCTGATCATCCCGCGCAGCATGTTCCGGATTCAGACGTTTCGATCGAGACGGGAGTTGCGCCATGAGAGCGATTGTTCAAGACAGATACGGCCCGCCTGAGAGTCTGCGGATGACCGATCTGCCCGTGCCAGAGCAACGTGCGGGGCAGATGCGCCTGCAGGTTCTGGCCTGCGCTGTGAACCTGTCGGAATGGGAATACTTGGTGGGGTCGCCGTTTTATGCCCGGATGGTGGGCGGGCTGCGCAGCCCAAAACGGCAGGTTCTGGGGTCTGACATTGTTGGTGTGATCGATGCCATCGGGCCGGAGGTGTTTGGTTTCAAGATTGGCCAGCGTGTGATGGGTGATCTGGTGATGGAGCGGGGCGGGTTTGCGGACTACGCCTGCGTGAAGGCTGAGCATATGGTGCCCGTGCCTGAGGCGCTAGATGACATGCAGGCCGCCTGTCTGCCGCAGGCCGGGGGCATCGCGGTGGCGGGTACGGCCGGGCTGGAGCCGGGTGACCGGCTGCTGATCAACGGGGCAGGCGGCGGATCCGGTACAATGGCGCTGCAACTGGCGCTTGCAGCGGGGGCACATGTGACCACGGTGGACAATGCAGGCAAAACCGGTTGGCTCAGGGATCTGGGCGCGGATGAGGTTATCGACTACCGCGCGCAGGATTTCACGCATATCGGCCAGAAGTGGAACCGGATCCTCGACATGGTCGCCACGCGCGGGCCGGGGCGCATCGCGCGGGCGCTGGCACCGGGCGGGCGGTATCAGGCCGCGGGTGGCGATGTGGGGGTGTTGCTGCGTTTGCTGGCGGGCGGGCTGGTGCACCGGCTGGGTGGAAAATCCATCGGCATGCGGATGGTGCCGTCAGGCCGGACGTTGACCGCGCAGGTTGCGAAAATGGCCGCGAAAGGCGTGATCAAACCGCAACTGGAAAGCGTGCAGCCCCTGTCGGGCGTACCCGAGGCGCTGCGTCGGACTGGTCAGGGCGCGGTGCGGGGCAAGCTTGTGATTTGCCCGCACCTGCCAGATTGAGGTCAGGCCAAACGCACCTGCGTGCCGACTTGGACCAGTTCAAACAGCTCTTCGACATGTTGGTTGTAGAGGCCGATGCAGCCAGAGGAGCTCTGCCGCCCGATCTTTCGTGTGTCATGGGTGCCGTGCACCAGGTATGCGGGCCAGGTCAGGTACATCGCCCGGGTGCCTAGCGGGTTGCCTGGCGCGCCACCTTCGATCCGCTGGGGCAGGGAAGGGTCTCGTTCCCGCATACTGGCAGTCGGGGTCCAACTGGGGTTGCGGGCCTTGCGAACAACTTTGGTGTAGCCGCGCTTGGTGAGTTCCTCGCTCATCGGCACGGAGGAGGGATAGTGCCTGTAGGTCACATCATCCGGACCCCAGTAATGCACTGCGCGGCTGGTGATGTCGGCCAGGAGACATCCGATGCCGAGCGTTTCGAAATGCTCGGACCAGTGCTGCTTGCGCCAGCTGGAGATATTGCGCCGTACCGGAACCTGATCGCGGATCTGCGGTTCGTCCGTCGGAAACGCATCGGTGGACTCGGCGCGCAGGATGGTCGGGGCAAACAACGTGGCGGTCGCTCCGAAAAGGGCCGCGCGCCGGTTCAGCGGATTGGAAGGCACGGTGGATTTCTCCGAATGGCTGCTTTGATTGAGCGCCAGATAACGTGTCCAATAATGCTTCGCCAGTGGGGGCCGGTGAACTCTGCGTGAGCTCGGCGGTGATCCGCACGGGCCTTACCCACCGGCGAAGACCGAAAGGATGTTCGACCCCAACTCGGCAGATAACGGCAAAGGAGTGGGGGCCAGCAGAGCGAAGGCTGCGTAGACGGTGTCTTTCATCGAACTGATCACACTGGTTCCAACAATTGTTGATGGCTTGCCCATCTCTGACGTCTCCGGCACGACGCCTGCGATTTGAAGCCTCAGCATGGTCGGCAGGTGATAGGACAGGATCACAAGCGAATATGCGCCCCCCGAAAACAGGATCACAGATTTTACGTGGGCTTCGTAGGCCTCGGCCTGATCGAGGTTATCAATCACGCCGAGTGGACGCTGCATCCACGCCATCATCGCAAGGATGCCAAAAGACAGAAGCGCCGACGACAGGTAAAGATAAAATCGCGCATGCGCATGGCCTCGGCTGTGTAGACATCGCCGTTTCTCGACAGCGACAGGGCGGACCCGATCGTACAGGCTGCTACGCCGCAGATAGCGGTGGTGGAGCCCAGAAGTAGCAGTCGGTCATACCTGTCAATCGCAGTCTTGCCGCCGAAGCAGGGTTCACCATTGCCACAAATTTCCAATGTGGCTTCGAAAAGCGTAGTGCGTGGCTTCGAAAAGAGTAGTGCCCAAATGTGCATAGGTGCGCCCTTCGTCGTTGTGAAGGAACGAAACCGACACGACGCACAACGCGACAAAGCCCGCGCCGCAGACGATCCGAACACCTTGTGAATAGCGCCAGTCGAAGGTTCTGTCGTCGATTTTGCGATGCGTCGGGAGGTCTATCCAGAAGCATACCACGGCAACAACCGCGACAAACGCAAACGCAGCCATGGCGGCCATCCATTGCAACTGGATGCGCGCCAGTTTGTACTGCGCCAGGTTGGAGTCGACGGCCTCCACCCCGCTCAGATTGCCGTGCGAAAAATGTGTGTACATCAGTTGGGTGCAGATGAACACGGCAAAAGCCGCAGCCGGGATAGACGCCGCCGCCCAATGTAGGTGCCGCCACATGGCCGTGCCCCGCAAAGAAAAAAGCCCAGGGCATTTACGCCCCGGGCCGCAGTCTACCATAAAGGGTAGCTTATTTCATCAATCCATCGCCTTGAAGTTGAACTCGCCACCTTCCTTGATGCCGGACGGCCAGCGCGAGGTGACCGTTTTGGTGCGCGTGTAGAACTTGAAGCTGTCTGGCCCATGCTGGTTCAGGTCGCCGAACATGGATTTCTTCCAGCCGCCAAACGTGTGGTAGGCCAGCGGCACTGGGATCGGCACGTTGATGCCCACCATGCCGATGTTGATGCGGTTGGTGAAATCGCGGGCGGTGTCGCCGTCGCGGGTGAAGATCGCGGTGCCGTTGCCGTATTCGTGATCCATCGCCAGCTTGAGCGCTTCTTCGTAGGAGCCTGCCCGCACGGTCGACAGGACGGGCCCGAAGATTTCGGTCTTGTAGATGTCCATGTCGGGCGTAACGCGGTCAAACAGGTGCGGGCCGACAAAGAAGCCGTCCTCATAACCCTGCAGCGCGAAATCGCGGTTATCCACGACCAGTTCCGCGCCCTGGTCAACGCCGGACTGGATCAGGCCGAGGATGCGTTCCTTGGCTTCGCGGGTCACGACAGGGCCCATGTCCACGTCATCGCCGGCAGTGTAGGGGCCAACTTTGAGCTTTTCGATACGCGGCACCAGCGCTTCGATCAGCGCGTCGGCAGTTTCTTCACCCACCGGCACGGCAACCGAAACGGCCATGCAGCGTTCGCCAGCGGCGCCAAAGCCTGCGCCTACCAGCGCATCTGCGGCTTGGTCGATGTCAGCGTCGGGCATAACGATCATGTGGTTCTTGGCGCCACCAAAGCACTGCGCCCGTTTGCCGTTCGCTGTGGCGCGGGAGTAGATATACTGCGCAATCGGAGTGGAGCCCACAAAGCTGACGCCCTGAATGGTATCATTGTCCAGGATCTCGTCCACGGCTTCCTTATCGCCGTTCACCACTTGGAACACGCCTTTGGGCAGACCGGCCTCGACAAACAGTTCGGCCAGCATCAGCGGAACCGACGGGTCACGCTCGGACGGTTTGAGAACCACCGCGTTGCCGCAGGCGAGCGCTGGGCCCACATGCCACAGCGGCATCATGGCCGGGAAGTTGAACGGCATGATCGACCCCACCACGCCCAGCGGCTGGCGCATGGAATACATGTCGATACCAGGACCGGCGCTGTCGGTGTATTCGCCTTTCAGCATTTGCGGCGCGCCGATGCAGTATTCGATCACTTCCAGACCGCGCTGCAGGTCACCTTTGGCGTCTGGCAAGGTTTTGCCGTGTTCGCGGCTCAGCGCTTCGGCGAGCTTGTCCATGTCGCGGTGCATCAGGCCGACCATGGCCATCATCACGCGCGCGCGGCGCTGCGGGTTGGTGGCGCCCCATTCTGTCTGGGCCGCAGCCGCGCGCGCGATGGCGTCTGCGGTTTCGCTGGCGCTGGCCATCGGGCATTTGTACTGCACCTCGCCTGTGGCGGGGTTGTAGACGTCGGCAAAGCGGCCGGATCCGCCTGAAACCTGCGCGCCGTCAATGAAATGTGTCAGTTCATGCATCGGTGAATATCCTCCGAAATTCCTCAGGCGGCATCTTAGGCTTGCACAAAAGCGCTGAACAGGTGCAAGATTTCAAAAAGGCTTTGCAAAATAGCCAGGCGAGGAGGGCGGTAGTGGAACCGCATTGGGATGATTTCAAGATTTTCCTGGCCGTCGCACGCGAGGAAAGCTTGTCAGGGGCGGGTCGCATACTCAAGCTTGATCCGGCCACGGTCGGGCGTCGCATCGCGCGGCTGGAAGAAGCGCTGGAAACCCCATTATTCGTGAAATCGCCGCAGGGCTATGCGCTGAGCGCGGCAGGGGAACGGTTGCTAGCCCATAGTGAAGAGGTAGAACAGTCTATGCGTGCAGCGACCGAAGCGCTGTCCGGTCCCGCCGACACGCTAGCCGGACAGATCCGCATCGGCGCCCCCGATGGCTGCGCTAACTATCTGCTGCCGCAGGTCTGTGCAGCAATCTCAACCGCCAACCCTGATCTGGATATCCAGATTGTGTCTCTGCCGCGGGTTGTGAACCTGAACCGGCGCGAAGCAGACATGGCCATTGCCGTCAGCCCACCTACCAGCGGGCAGTTGACCGTACAGAAAATCACCGACTACAGGCTGCACCTGGTCGCGTCACGTCGTTATCTGCGCCTTTCGGGCCCGATTGAAACGCGCGCCGACCTCGCCGGACACAAGGTGATCGGGTACATCCCTGACATGATTTATGACAGTGAACTGGACTACCTGTCGGATCTGGGCTTGACCCGCGTGGCGCTGGCGTCCAACTCGGTCTCTGTTCAGATCAAGTTCGCGCTGAGCAGCGCGGGACTTTGTGTAGCGCATGATTTCGCGCTAGCCGAGCATAGTTTTCTGCGCAAAGTGCTAGCGGACGACATCAGTCTGAAGCGCAGCTTCTACCTGGTGCGCCATCTGGGCGATCAGCGCAGCGAACGGTTGAACCGGTTTGCCGAAAAGCTGACCGAGGGCATCCAGAAGGAGGTCGTGCGGCTCGAAGAGCAAGCTTGACTGGAAAGTATATTGCGACGACGCTCCCCGATGCGCAACAATATTGCGGAGTTTCCGGAAAATGCTTGTACATCAAAACTTAAAAGGCAAGGCCGCGCAGGGTATCGTAACGGTCGCTTCCTCGATTACCGTAGGCAAAGCCGCCCGTATTCTGTCCGAAAAACGGATCGGGACAGCGCTGGTGTCTGATGACGGCAAGACGGCGGATGGCATCCTGTCTGAACGCGATATCGTGGTCAATTTAGCCCGGGCTGGCAGCAATTGTCTGGATGGCAAGGTCGGGGATTACATGACCCGTAAGCTGGTGACCTGTACCATGCAGACCTCAGCATAGGAGCTGTTGCAGAAGATGACCAAAGGCCGGTTCCGCCATGTTCCGGTGATGGACGGGGACACCGTGATCGGGCTGGTTTCACTGGGCGATGTTGTCAAGGCGCAGCTCAGCGAACTGGAAATGGAGAAAGAAGCGCTCGAAGGGATGATCATGGGGCACTGACCCGGTTGCAACCTGACCAGATCCATGTTTCATGCCGTATGAAACGACGCTGGACAGGGGTTATTTTCATGCGGGTTGCGCTGTATCCGGGCACTTTCGACCCAATCACTCTGGGCCATATCGACATTATCCGCCGCGCTTCGGCGCTGGTTGACAAGTTGGTTATTGGCGTTGCGATCAATCGGGATAAAGGCCCGCTGTTCAATCTCGAAGAACGCGTCGCGATGATCGAAAGCGAATGCGCAAAGCTAAGCGAACAGACCGGCACCGAAATTGTTGCGCATCCATTTGAAAACCTGCTGATCGACTGCGCCCGTGATGTGGGCGCACAGTTGATCGTACGTGGGCTGCGGGCCGTGGCGGATTTTGAATACGAATTCCAGATGGTTGGCATGAACCGGGCGCTGGATGACAGCATTGAAACCGTGTTCCTGATGGCCGAAGCCCGTCACCAGGCGATCGCGTCCAAGCTGGTCAAGGAAATCGCGCGGCTGGGTGGGGACGTGTCCAAATTCGTGCCCCCGAACGTGATGGCTGCGTTGCAGGAACGGCTGCACCGATCGGGCTGATCCGGCCCGGACCTCTCTTGGTAGCAATCGGAGCTGCGCCCTCGGATCCGGAACATCCGCAATTTTCTTGATGGGCGCCAGGTCACTGACGGGTCGCCAAGGACAAATCAATCTCACGCCAAACGGGCAGGCTGCGTATTCTGTTTTCTCGTATGTTTGTCATGGATCTGGCAGAGATCAGTCCATGCAGCCGGGTCCAATACCTCCGCGTCCAAACAGTTTTGCCTTACCCGAGAGGTTTTGGGATGCCATCCGTGGGCTGGTGAAGCAGACTTGGTAAAGCCGATGTTCCGCTCTGGATGTGTTCCAGAAACTACAATTGGACAAGCCGCTTCGGAGAAACAGCCTGATGCCGCAACATTACTACCATTCCAAAGGACTGCTGAATTGGTGGATGGCCAATTTCGGTGCGATTTGAATATCTGGGATGTGGCGCTTGGCGTATGCGAGACTCCTGCGCCGACGAGGATGGAGCAACGTCCTTGATGTGAATAACTGCGCTTTGAAACCCCGGTTTTTCCTATCGCCTGACAGGCATTAAGTCACCGCCAGAACGCGATCCATTCAAGGAATTCAGAGAATTTCTTGCCGAGGAAAAGCAGGTGTTCTGTTCCATATAGGGCGACGTCGATGATAACCGCCGAAACGATCAGCAGACCCAGCCAGAACGCGATCCTGTCGGTCATGGGCGGTCTGTATCCCTGTTTGAACCCGGTCTTAGGCAACGAAAACCGCTCGGACAGAGTGCCCGACTGGGCGGTGCTGTGCAAGAGGCGCGAGGCTTAGCCGTTCAGACGGCCCATGGCGACGGCCACGTCAGCCATGCGGGCGGAGAAGCCCCATTCATTGTCGTACCAGGCAAGAACGCGCACCATGCGCCCGTCAACCACGCGGGTCTGGTCGGGCGCGAAGATGGAGCTTTCTTCGGTATGGTTGAAGTCGATGGACACCTTCGGTTCCGGGTCATAAGCCATCACGTGGCCCATGCCGGTGGCGATTGCTTGGCGCACGACTTCGTTCACATCCTCGGCAGTCACGTCCTTGGATGCCCGGAAAGTCAGGTCCACGCAGCTGACATTGGGCGTTGGCACGCGGATGGCTGATCCGTCAAGCTTGCCTTTCAGGTTTGGCAGGACCTCACCCAGCGCCTTCGCCGCACCGGTGGTGGTCGGGATCATCGCCATGGCTGCGGCGCGCGCGCGATACAGGTCCTTGTGGCGGCGGTCAATGGTTGGCTGGTCACCGGTATAGGAATGGATCGTGGTCATCACGCCATGTTCAATGCCAATGCCTTCGTCCAGTACCTTGGCCAGCGGGGCCAGGCAGTTGGTGGTGCAGGATCCGTTTGACACCATGGTGTCGCCCGCGGCCAGCATTTCATCATTCACACCGAAAACGATGGTCTTCTGCACGTTCTTTGCAGGCGCTGAGATCAGTACCGATTTCGCGCCGCGGCGCAGGTGCACGTCCGCCTTGTGACCATCGTTGAA
>JAEPNQ010000093.1 GCA_017643305.1 Marinibacterium sp.
ACATCATCAGGGCGAAAGCCACACATGACGGCCCCGCCGAACGCCGCGACCAACTGGCTGCGGTGTGTATGTGCGACGAGCTTGGGAACACCGGTTGTGCCTCCGGTGTGAAAATAGGCGGCCAGATCGGCACCGCTGCGTGCCTCGCCAAATGTCAGGTGATCGTCAGGTTGCGCCATCAAGGCTTCGCCAAAATCAACCACGCCAGCTTCTGCCGGCGTACCCGGAGTAGACACGCGCACAAGAATGAGGTCCGGGATCTGCGCGCGTAGCGCCAGTGCCTTTTCCCAGATATCCAGTTGTGGATGGGGGCCGAGCGCGACCAGAATCTTGGCTTTGGAAGCCTTCAGAAGTTCAGTAATGCTTTCGGGCTGCAAAAGGAAGTTGATCGGAACGGCGTAACCTGCCGTTTCCGCGCCCCAGAGAGTGACATGCGTTTCAACCAATGCAGGCAGCATGTAGGCAACACCGGGCGCCTCACCTCCGATGTCCGCAAACAGATTGGCCGCGCGCCTGATCTGGCCCAGCAATTGCTGATATGTTATGCGGCGCGGCTCTTCTTCCTCGTCCACTGTCATCAGCATCGTAAGCGCGGTTGCTTCGGGGTCTCGCGCAGCGCTGTTTTCAAAGACCTCCAGAATGCTTTGCTCTGGCAGCCGCGCATCAAGTGTCATTTCCGCTTCAAACTCATGTAGGTCATTTTGCGAACTGATCGGTTGGCTTGCCAGAATGGCCATAAGGTGTCCTCGCCTTGGATAATGGGCTCACTCACCTTTTGTGGAAGTGGCAGGAAATGCAACCCTGATGCGTTATGTCGGGCATGGAAGCAGATCAGAGATATAGCAAATTGAAGCTCATCTCGGATGAGTCGAAGTGTCTAACTGACGAAGCTTCATTCACACCAAAGCGAAGGGCAGCTTTACGTCAAATGTTCTTGATGCGGGCTCCGGCTTTGCGGAGCTTCAGTCATGAAGCGGTAAATATCTGCGATCCGTATGAGGTGATTAAGATGCTGTAACATGAACGTAGATGTCGAAGTTACTGAATGTTGTGGGGGTTATGGACCCTTACCTGTCTCAAAGCTTGGAATCGCATAGGGAACGCTGCGGCGATAAACATGGAAGCTTTCGCCATACCGCCTGGCAAACCGGCGTTCCTTCAGAACCGGTGCGATGAGGCAATAGCTCGTCAGCGTTAAGGTGACGGCCAGTTGATCTGGCGTCCAGACCGGAACGGTCCATGTGGTCAGCGCGAAGGCGACGTAGATGGGGTGCCGGATGGTCCGGAACAGACCGGCAGTGGGCATGCCGGGGAACCGTGGCTTGATATCCTGCAGAAGCGATAACCAGCCGAGCGCACCGGACTGGACCTCGACCCCCGCGTCAAAACTGGCCTTTGCCAACAAGAGCCAGGACATGGCAAAGGCGAGCGTCGTTATCGCTAAACTTGCGCCTTCTGCGCGCCACCAAACTATCCCACTTGGTGTCCACAACAAGAACAGAGCGAGGAGCTGCACTGACGCGATAATCGCGTAGGTTGTTGTGCCTAGGGTGCTACCGTAACCCGGCACGAGAGCACCCAAAAGCTTAGACCCGGGCCGTGTCAGCAGAAACGAATGGAGGAGTGGGAACTGCAGTAAGAGTATCGCGTTGGCGATCGCGGCGTACGGCCAGGAGACGGTCCCAAGGCTGCGTGTCATACCGGCATACATCGCCGCTACCATGGCCAGGACCGCTGCCGCGAAGATGCTGTGTACCATTATGCCAAACAGGAGTGCTGTCACGATGCGTTTTTTGCCCGGTGGTGGATCAAACGCACCAGCCACGAGTGACATTAAACGCCGCAAATGAGAGGCAGATTGGGTGTTCATTTTTCCGCTTCGGACGTGTTGGACGCCCGCGCACCCAAGCGGCTGGCTGCGCGAGACAGGGCAGGACGGATCGGCAGAAACACCCGGTAGGCGACTTCCAGCAGAGGGATTACGCCGGGAATGCGCGCGATGTACGCCATCCAACGCCAGCTCGGAAGTGTTTGCCAGATCACGACGAACGCCCGCGCGCCAGATAACAGCCGCCCGTCAGCCAGCCGCACGTGAAACCTGCTCATCGCATCCTGTGCTGAGAGGTCGGGGCCGAGTTCTGCGTTGGCCGCAGACACGTCAACAAAGGTCAAGTCGTCGCCTCCCGGTCGGGAGGCATAATGACTGATTTCGGCGGTGCAAAGTGGACAGGACCCGTCAAAGTAAACAGTCGGCTTAGGCTCTGCGCTTTCGTCGACCAGCTTTGCCAGCTCCGCCCTCATAAAGATGAGATCCTTCTCAACGCGCTTCATCTGAAACCATTCTACGGCGCTGCAGAACGCGCTGTAGAGTACGGCGATGCATGTTCAGCAAATGCGCCGCCCGCGAGATGTTTTCACCCTCTTGATGAAGGACGTGCTCTATATGGCTCAGGCGTGCGGCCCCGGGTTCAATCGGATTCTTGGGGGCGGGCGTAGCTTCGCCTGGCGGGGTCATTAGCACGTCCACGATTTCATCCGCCGTTGCCGGCTTTGCCACGTAGTCGACCGCTCCATGCCTGACCGCCGCAACTGCTGTCGGAATGTCGCCATAGCCGGTCAGCACAATCGCGCGTGCGTCCGGGTGCTTTTTTTCGAGTTCCGCGATGACGTCCAGTCCACTGCCGTCCAGCAGCCGCAGGTCGACAATTGCAAAATCCGGCGTCTGGGCGTCGATCAGTCCTTTGGCTTCAGCAACACTTGAACCCGCGCAAGTTTCGAAGCCGCGCTTTTTCATCGCGACCTCCAGGCGTCTGCGCAACGCGTCATCGTCTTCGACAATCAGCAGGGTCTTCTGCTCAGCAGTTTGAGACATTTATTTTCTCCTTTGAGCGTAATACGTGGAACGCTGCGGACTGGACGTGCAGCGCGTCAAACAGTCGCTCTACCTACGGCTTAAGCGCGGTGACCAATTCATTTTTATAAGGTTGGAGGCGGGAAGTCGCACAAATTCGACCTAGGTCGCCATACAATGCAAGATTGCGACGGGAATTGAAGTGCAAGTCGTTTGGTTCAAACGGGATTTGAGAGTCTTGGATCATAGTGCGCTGTTCCGAGCTTGCGAGCGCGGAGCAACTCTGCCCCTTTATGTTGTTGAGCCCGAGTACTGGAACCTGAGCGATGCCTCCGGCCGCCAATGGGACTTTGTCGCGGAATCGCTTGTTGAACTGCGAGAAGATCTTAGACGGTGCGGCCAGCCCCTAATCGTCCGAACGGGTGAGATAACCGGGGTCCTCAAAAACATAAACGACCACAACCCTATCTCGAGCCTTTGGTCCCACGAGGAAACTGGCAACGCATGGACTTACCAGCGCGATCGCCGTGTTGCTGCATGGTGTCGCGCAGTAGGGGTTGCATGGTGCGAGCTCCAAAACCACGGCGTGCAGCGTCGCCTCCGTACGCGCGATGGATGGGCAAAATCGTGGGATAGCCTGATGGCAGAGCCGATCACCAGCAAGCCAGTCCTCAAAGCAGTCTCATCCGAGTTGGGGGCCATTCCGTCGGCAAGGGATCTTGGCCTTCCAACGGATCGGCCAGTAGACAGGCAACCTGGCGGGCGGGAGGCGGCGGTTGAGCGCCTTCAATCATTCCTGCACGTTCGGGGAGAGACCTATCGCACGGCTATGTCTTCGCCGCTGCAGGGTGCGGAGGCCTGTTCGCGTTTGTCCCCGCATCTTGCGTGGGGCACCTTGTCGATGCGCGAGGCCGCGCAAGCAACATGGGCCCGGCAGCGGGACCTCAAGGCGCAGTCCGGCCGGGCCAAGTCGCAATGGCGCGGGTCGCTTTCGTCATTTACAGGCCGGCTTCACTGGCACTGCCATTTCATTCAGAAACTCGAAGACGAGCCCCGGATTGAATTCGAGAACCTGCACAAGGGGTATGACGGCATCCGGCCTTCCGCCCCGGACAGCGAGCGTTTGCAAGCCTGGGCGCGTGGGGAAACTGGACTGCCTTTTGTTGACGCCTGCATGCGGTCGCTGCGCGCCACCGGTTGGCTGAATTTTCGGATGCGGGCGATGGTCATGGCGACCGCGAGTTATCATCTCTGGCTGGATTGGAGGGCGCCGGGATTGGAGTTGGCGCGCCTTTTCACGGACTATGAGCCGGGCATCCATTGGAGCCAGGTTCAAATGCAATCGGGCACTACGGGTATCAACACGGTGCGTATCCACAATCCGGTCAAGCAGGGGCACGATCAGGACCCGACCGGCGCGTTTACACGCCGCTGGGTGCCCGAGCTTGCCGCTATACCTGACCGTCACCTGCAAGAGCCTTGGATGGCCGAAAATGCTGATGCCATTTTGGGCCGCGCATACCCAAGACCAATAATCGACCACCTGGCTGCCGCCAAGGAAGCGCGCCAGAAAGTCTGGGCCGTGCGCGGCAATTCTAAATTTCGCGCGCAGGCCGCCTCTATCCAGACCAAGCACGGCAGCCGAAAAAGCGGCATACCGAACCGAGGCCGCCGTTCAACGCAGACGGGCAATCCTCAGTCCTCTCAGCTTTCTCTTCCGTTTGAGACCTAACCGATGAAGATGCGCAAGAAATCCGAGCTTCCCACCAAGATTTGTGCCCACTGTCAGCGCCCGTTTGTCTGGCGCAAGAAATGGGCCAAGGTCTGGGATAATGTACGCTACTGCTCAGAGCGGTGTAGGCGGGCGTCATGAATGGGCCCGAGACACTTCCCGGGTTGGAGCGCGCCCCAGAAACGGTTGATTTTCAGCCGACGCGGGCCGCCGGCCTCGCCCGGCTAGACCGTTTCAACAGCCGGGCTGGTCAACATTACGCGCGTCAGCGAAATTACGATTTTGGGCCGGATCAACGCATCAACGTCTCCGCTCTGTCGCCTTGGATCCGCCATAAGCTGATTGCCGAAGAAGAGGTGCTGCGAGCGACGCTTGCGCGCCATACGCCGTCTGCGGCCGAGAAGTTCATCCAACAGGTCTTCTGGCGCACGTATTTCAAAGGATGGCTTGAACAGCGACCCACCGTATGGACATCATACCAAACAGGCTTACGGGCCGCTCTGAAGCGGATGGACCAACACGGCGCGATGGCGAACGCCTACCAGGCAGCAGTCACCGGACGCACCGGTATCGACGGGTTCGACCAATGGGCGCAGGAACTGGCCGCGACCGGTTACCTGCACAATCATGCGCGGATGTGGTTCGCGTCGATCTGGATTTTCACACTACGGCTTCCCTGGCAACTCGGCGCTGACTTCTTTCTGCGGCATCTCCTGGATGGGGATCCGGCGTCAAACACGCTGAGCTGGCGCTGGGTTGCGGGCCTGCACACCAAGGGCAAGGCCTACCAGGCCCGCGTCTCGAACATCGCCAAATACACGGAAGGGCGGTATCGGCCCGAATACCAGTTGGCCAACGCCATCGAACCTCTCAGTGAAGATCAGGATCATCCGATTCGGTCGATACCAGTCGCATACGAATTCCCCGATGGCGACTTTCTGCTGCTCATAACGGAAGAGGATTGCAGCCCCGAGAGCCTGTTGCCGCGTCCACCTGCTGGATATCTGGGCCTTGTTGCAACCAAAGCGCGGTCCCCGCTTGAGTTCAGCCCGCTTGCGGCAAACTTCGCACAAGGTGCGGTGGCCGATGCATTGGACCGGGTCGGATGTTTAGGCAAACAACCGGTTTCCTCTAACGACTGGGCGACGCAGATCATCGAAGCCGCGAACCAAGCCCAGACAGATACCGTGGTGACAAGCTACGCCCCGGTTGGGCCGGTGGCTTCAAACCTCCAGCGCGCTAAGGGGACGTTGCAAGAAGCTGGCATTGACTTGCGCCAAATCCGCCGTGGTTATGACGATCTTGCTTGGCCGTACGCGACGAAAGGGTTCTTCGGATTTAAAAAGAAAATCCCGCGCGTGTTGGCCGATCTGGGGCTTTCAGCCTAGGCTTTGCGGAAAGGCGAGCTTCTTCAGCGATGCCGCAGATTGCTCGTCTATTGTGCGGCCTCTGCCATCAAGACGACCTCGGTTAAGGAAGCTTCCGTTCTCAAAGACGTTAGGTCAGGCGAAAGCTGATCTCAAAAAAGATCGCGTCGGGTTTCGTTGCAGAAGCCGTTCGCTCGTTCACAAAGGTCTTATCACCCTGAACTGACCAGGTGTTGTGATCCGGTGTTGGTCTCCGCTCTCATTTCAGGAGCGCCTCGATCTCCCGCGTAACAGACGGAGAGAGTGGATGCACCGTCGACCCATATGTTTTGACAACGGTGCCTTCGGGACCGATCAAAACCTTGTTGAAATTCCACTTTGGCGTGAAGCCTTCTTCCGTTTGCAAAGACCGGAAGAATGGGTGAGCATCGGGACCGGTCACGCGAGTTATGACGCTCATGGGCATATCGATGCCATATTGCAGCTCGCAGAAATCGCGCACTTCTTCGTTGCTCGCCAGTTCCTGTTTGAAGTCATCCGACGGGACCGCAACGACGACCAGTCCACGGTTTCGATACCGGTCGTAAAGGTCTTGAAGCCCTCGGTACTGACGGGTGAATGCACATTGGGATGCCGTATTGACCACCAGAACAGGTTGGCCGTGCCATTCTGACAACGACAACGTTCCCCCGTCGATCGAGCCAAACGGTGCGTCCAGTTCAAGAGCCCGCGCCTGTTCGCCCATTAACAACAAGCTGCAAAGCGTGATTATCCGTAGCATCCCAATCCTCCAATCGTGTATTTGGATACGCAAGATCGATGCAAACGGATTTCATTTTGCGGAATTGGGGCAGGCAGCTGCCAACGCAAACAACGGTGGTCGCAACGCCGAAACCAAGAGTTTGGTCTACACGACATTTAAACTCAGCCACTCGATTAAAAACTGATCGTTTTCTTGGCAGTTTACCAGGTCATTTTGGCAGAAAGCAGATGGGCGCGATGTCTACAAAAACATGGAAGCTCTTGGCGGTTTTGTAATAGCTGGAGACTAATTTGGCCCGTTGCTGTGGGCACGAATAGGTCTTAGCTCCGTTTTGTTGAAAGGACCCACGATTATGTGCAGGCTTTTTGGTGGGCCGGCATGAGCGCAGTTAGGCTCTGGATGTATAAATCGATCCTGTGCCATCGGCAGCTTCGACCGTGAGCCGCCACTGGCGAAAAACCTAGCTATGATCGGGTTGCGGGACAAAGTTGCCGTTTTGTCAGTCGACACAGCGGATAGGAATTCACGCCTATCCGCCCCGCCTTAGACGATCATTGCAGCTGCCAGCCAGCAAACTGCCGCCAGTGCCGAGCCAGCAGTTCTTGCGTGGTTCAGCTGTGTCCATCGCTGCGCATAGTGCGGCCAATAGTCCGCGGTTTCACGTAGCTGGCCATCCAATGCGTCAAGGTGCTTGTTCATCGGAACATTGCCCATACCAGTTACGGCCAATACACCAATCAGGTAAACCGCGGCCCCGCCAAAAGTCAGCACCTGTGCCGCGCCTTGAAGTTGCCAGACCGCCAGGAGACCAAGAGCACCCGACACCGGCACCAACCCGAGCAACAGCACCATAAAGACGGACCGATAGACTGTTCGGTTGAGCCCAATCATGCCTGCCGCCCCTTGGGATGCAGGGGCTTGTGCCAGCCCCCGCATGATGAAATCCGAGAAGCCGAGAAACACTCCGGCAACCAGCGCCCCGGTAAGACCGGCGATCATCAATATCCATTCCATGATCCCTACTCCTCAGCTCGACAGGCCAACGGCCCGGCCAATGTACTGGCCGTCGGAAAGCTGACGCGTCAGGAAACGGGCCAACTCGCTGCGGGCAATCTTCAGGTCAAGACCACGGGACGTGTTTGGGACATCCTCGGTGACCGGGCGTTCGGTGGTTTTGTCGGTGAAGGCACCAGGGCGGACGATGGTCCAGTCCAGACCACTTGCTTCGACCAGTTGCTCCTGCAGTTCGTGATCGCGGAACACAGGGGCAAGCAGGGCACCGAACATTACGCGCTTCCACCAGAAGTTAAGCGTGGGCCAGCTGTCGCGCGCACCCAAGGTTGACTGAGCGATGAGGCGACGGACCCCGTGGGTCTGCATGGCCTTGATGACGTTCATCGTACCTTGCGAGCGAATTTTGCTTTTGCGCGACATCCCAGCGCCAAGGGTCACGACGACAGCCTCTTGCCCCGCCATGGCGTCTGTCACGTCCGAGAGCTTCATCGCGTCGCCAGAGACGAGGCGCAGCTTAGCGTCGCTCAAGTTGAGTTTCTGGGGTGAACGGGCAAAGGCGGTAACGGTGTGGCCAGCCTTGAGCAGGTCTTCGACAGCGAGACGTCCAACAGTCCCTGTGGCACCAAATACGATAACTTTCATAGTTGTTTTCCTTTCTAGGTTGATCCCGGCCGTTTAATTGACACAGTGTCAAGTTGACACGGTGTAAATAGCCGCTACCTTTACGCGATGTCAAGAAACTCATCCGATACCCGCATCCGAATCCTCGATTGCACCTGGAACCTATTGGAATCTGGGGATAAAAGAGTTCGCATGAGCGATATTGCCAAGGCAGCCGGCATCAGCCGGCAAGCGCTCTACCTGCATTTTCCCAAGCGAGCAGAGCTTCTGATCGCAACGACTCGGCATATCGATTCTGTCAAAAACATGGACGCGCGACTTGCCGATAGCAGGGCAGCCTCTTCTGGCGCTGATCGGCTCGTTTCTTTCATCAAAGTATGGGGGAGCTATATTCCCGAAATCCATGGCCTGTCTTTTGCCTTGCGCAGTATGCGCGACAGCGATGCCGAGGCAGCAGCGGCATGGGACGACCGGATGCAAGCCGTCAGGCATGGGTGTGCAGCAGCAGTTCAGGCTTTGATTGCAGACAAAATGCTGAAGTCTGATCTAGACGGGGAAGTTGCAACAGATCTGTTGTGGACGCTTTTGTCGGTTGAAAACTGGGAACGTTTGGTACGCGAATGTGGATGGTCGCAAACAGAATATGAGCACCAGATCAGGAGACTTGCTGAGGCAGCGCTTCTGGGATCGGAGCTCGTCGAAAAGTAGCGCGCGAACCGTACCATCCGCGCATCTGTTAACCAGAATAGATCAGAAATGTTTATCGCTTGTTTTTCGAGCCGTGCTTCATCACATCGCTCCGAAATCAATGGGTCAAGTGATGATGGAAAAGATGCCGTCAGCCGATCTGCAAATCGACCGCTACATGACTTAAATCGCGCTGCGGCATGCAAAGATGAGACAACCAAATCTGGCAAAACTTGTCGCAAACAGATCATGAGAAATATGTGCACCCTGAACAGTCTGAAAAACACCGGTTTATTAGGCCGTTTAGCTTGTGAACGCGCTTTATAAAGTTCAAGATTTTCAAGTTTTTCGAACTATGTCTCTGTCAGATCCAACAACTTCATGGGTCTGCCAGACCAGCTGCTACGAGGGCGAAAACATGACACAATCAGACGGCTTTGGATTCGGCACGCAAATTCGCAAATCCCCTTATTTTGATGCGACAGTTCGCTGGGGCGCCAAGGGGTTTTCTGTTTACAACCATATGTATATTCCCCGTGATTTTGGTGATCCGGAGCAGAACTTCTGGAATCTCGTAAACGAGGCGATCCTGTGTGATGTGGCCGTCGAGCGCCAGGTCGAGATCACTGGGCCGGACGCTGCGAAATTTGTCCAGATGCTGACCCCGCGTGATTTGTCGAAGATGGCTGTTGGCCAGTGCAAGTACATCCTGATCACCAACGCAGAGGGCGGCATCCTGAACGATCCAATCCTTCTGCGCCTTGCGGAAAACCACTTCTGGATATCTTTGGCTGACAGCGACATCTTGCTTTGGGCGCAGGGCGTGGCCGTGCATTCGGGTATGGACGTGTCGATCTGCGAGCCTGATGTCTCTCCGCTCCAGCTTCAAGGGCCGAACTCGGGTCTGATCATGCAACAGCTCTTTGGCGAAGATATCATGGGCCTGAAGTACTACTGGCTGCGTGAGTTGGATCTGGATGGCATCCCGCTGATTGTCTCGCGCACAGGCTGGTCAAGTGAATTGGGCTATGAGCTTTACTTGCGGGATGGGTCCAAAGGCGATCAGCTTTGGGAACGGATCATGGCTGCAGGCATGCAGCATGGCCTCAAGCCTGGGCACACATCATCGATCCGCCGGATTGAGGGTGGAATGCTATCGTACCATGCCGATGCCGACATCCACACCAACCCCTACGAACTCGGCTTGGACCGTCTTGTGAACTTGGACATGGACGCCGACTTCATCGGCAAAGCAGCGCTGCGCTGCATTAAGGAAGAAGGCCCTAAGCGCCAGCAGGTCGGCCTCGTGATCGACGGCGACCCGCTTACCGGCCCAAACACTACTTTCTGGCAGATCAACGTTGGCTGCAAGGCGATCGGCAAGGTGACATCAGCGGTCTACTCGCCGCGACTTAAAAAGAATATCGCGCTGGCGATGGTCAACGCCGAGTATGCCAATATTGGCGCAGAGGTTGAGGTTGTCACCAAGCCGGCTCCGACATGCGCAACGATCGTGGAACGCCCCTTTTACGATCCGAAGAAAAAGATCGCCACGGCCTAAGGCTACTCGTCTTTCACGGCATTGTTCATCAGGGTTTGCGCGTCGCGCAGGCTGTAGAAGATTTGGCCATCCGCGCACGTCTGGAACTCGCGGGCCATAACCGGGACCAATCGCAACAGGCCATAGTTCTTTGGATTACGTGAGAGAACGCGCCTGTGATCCGTTAGCGCTGTACAATCTACACGCGCAAGTCGACCAAGGAAGTGCTGGAGCAGGACTTCAACTCACTGGATGCGCAAGGCGAGGTCTGTGCGGCCTATGTCCTTAGCCAGAAGAATGAGGAGTGGGCCGAACTCTCCGATCGTTATGACGATGGCGGGTTCTCTGGAGGAACAATGGATAGCCCGGGCCTCAAGCAGTTGCTCAGTGACGTCGAAGCGGGCCGTATACAGCCCGCTGTATGGTTGGCGCCGGATATCTCTGTGACTATTCTTGAAAGGCGTCGGCCTGCAAACCTGACCACAAAAATCCTGAGGAGCATGCCGAACCTGCCGCTGGATTGGCAGGACCAGAGGAAGAATGTGGGTCTTCCGCATCAATAGTGACTCCGAGTGCGCACCAAGGCATCACCCGCATTTGCCCTGCCAAGACTTCTGGTGATATCGTGCTAAAATAACCTGGACCAGGGATGAAATGTGAGGCCTCTGCCGTCACGATCTCTAGTTACTCATGGAAAAACAGTTACTTCCCGGAAAGGGCTTGGAAGTCACGGTTCTGTAGAGGCTGGGTGGTGGGCGACCCTGGAATCGAACCAGGCGTGCGTCTCCGCGAGGGAGTTACAGTCCCCTGCCACACCTTGCGGCCTGTCGCCCACAGGCAGCGCATTGCGTCTGCCGTGGAGGCGTGATTACAAGCGCACTCAATAGGCGTCAACAGGAAATTCCAGCCCTTCGCGGAAGGGCGCGACGTGAGGCGAAACAGATGAAAAAACCCAAATGGGTCATTCAAAAGGAACAGGTGCGTAAGGCCGAAGCGGCCCAGACGGTCTGGCTGTTTGGCCTGCATGCGGTGCGTGACGCGCTGGTGAATGCCCGACGCGAAAAGCTGCGACTGATCGTGACGCAAAACGCCTGCGACCGGCTGGCCGATGCCATCGCCACGGCGGGGATCGAGCCGGAGATTGCCGATGCCCGCCGCTTTACCGCCCCGATTGATCCAGCTTCCGTGCATCAGGGGGCCGCGCTGGAGGTACGCCCGCTGGACTGGGGCCGTTTGGAAGACGTCGTGCTGGGCCCTGCGCCGCAACGGGTGCTGATGCTGGACCGCGTCACCGACCCGCACAATGTCGGCGCAATCCTGCGCTCGGCCGAGGTGCTGGGCGCCTCTGCCGTGATCGGCCCACGCCATCACGCCGCACCAGAAACCGGAGCGCTGGCAAAAAGTGCCAGCGGCGCGCTGGAACGCCAACCCTATCTGCGCGTGCGCAACCTGGCCGATGCCATTCGCGAACTGCAGGACATGGGTTATTTCGTGCTGGGTCTTGATGGCGAGGCCGACATTACCATCGAAGCGGCGCTGGCCGGACGCGCTGACCGACCCACTGCGCTGGTTTTGGGAGCCGAAGGGCCGGGACTGCGGGCTAAAACCCGCGATGTGGTAGATGCCCTTGTGCGGATCGACGCAGCAGGCAGCTTCGGTTCGCTCAACGTCTCCAATGCGGCGGCTATTGCCCTATATGCATCTCTACCGCCGCGATAGAGGATGTGATGGGATACCCGACCAAGATTGCCACCTGTTGTTATTGCGGCACCCGCGCTGCACTGGTGCTGACCGGCAAGCACCGGCATGAACTGTCGTGTTCGGGCTGCGGCGCGCCGTTGCATGACCTCAAGATGTTGCCCAAAGATCGCACTGGCGACCGGGAAATCCTGCATGACCGACCCCGGAAGTCTGGTAAACCGCGCTCCCAGAAGCCGAAAAAGAAGAAATCGCGTAAATTCACATTTGGCAAATTTCTGGAAGAAGCGTTCGACACGATCGAAGACATCTTCGACTGAGATTCGCGAAGTGCAGCAAATCCCCACGCGGATTGAAACTCCCTTCACATAACCGTGGCCGGGGTTGGATTTTACCTGCAGGCTGTGCATCTTATGCAGGATTTCAACAACTGCGGTCTTCAGATCCGTGATCCGTCTGATAGTCACATCAGTCCTCTTTGCGCTGGCCTTGACCGGGACCACTCGCGCGGATAGCCCGATGGTCTATTCCGCCGAGGGTGCGGCGATCTCCGGCTACGACCCGGTGGCCTATTTCACCGTAGGCCGCGCGGTGCGTGGCAAGTTGGAATACACAATCGTCTGGAAACGCGCCGTCTGGCGGTTTTCGTCAAGTGAGAACCAGGCGAAATTCGAAGCAAACCCAAGAGCTTATGCGCCGCAATACGGTGGTTACTGTGCGTATAGCGTGGCACGCGGTGTGCTAAGCCCGACCAAACCCGACGCGTGGGTCATCCATGATGGTCGGCTTTACCTGATCCACAGCACCGGCGTTCGGGACGTCTGGTCGCAAGGCGCGGCCGGAAATGTGGCGCTGGCGAATGGCAACTGGCCTTCGGTGCTGCGCGACTGATACTGGCGTGATCACATTGCCGCGAGCGGCCTTTTTTCTCTGAAAATCATACCCATTTCACTAAAGTGGCCTCGGAGCAGGAACCTCCGACTGGTCGCTTCACTGTCCCCCGTTCCGTCACTGCGCTCAAGGTTTCCCTTGAGCGCTTTTTTTCTTGGGTGGGGCAGGGTATGCAACGCCATGCTTAATTATTCCGATACACATTTACGCACTGTTCTGTCCCACACCCGCTCCATCGCAATGGTGGGGGTGTCACTGAACCCGGTTCGGCCCAGCAACTACGTGGCCCGCTACCTGTCGTTGAAAGGGTACGACATCTATCCGGTCAACCCGGTGGCGGAAGGGCAGGTGCTGGCGGGCAAACTGGTGGTCGCCAGCCTGCGTGATATCGATGCGCCGGTCGATATGGTGGATATTTTCCGCCGTTCTGAAGCGGTCCCGCCCATCGTGGACGAAGCGCTGGAGGTGTTTCCAAACCTGAAGACCATTTGGATGCAGATCGGCGTGAAAAATGCGGAAGCTGCCGCCAAGGCCACAGCGCGTGGCGTCACGGTGATCCAGAACCGCTGTCCGAAGATCGAACACCAGCGCCTGTTCGAAGAACTGCGCAAGGCTGGGTTCAACACGGGGATAATCTCTTCGAGGCTCCACCTCTGGGGTACCTAGAGCCAAACCATTTCTAAAGGGATTGCAAGCGCGCCCTGCGGTGCGGTTCAACGCGCATCGAAGAGTAAATTGTCCGTGTCAGCGGCTGGCCTTTTCCTGGATCCCGCTCATGCCCTGCCTCCGGGTGAGCTCTGCCAGGACGTCCTCCAGCGCTACGTCCCGCGCAGCCAGCATGACCAGCAGGTGGTAGAGCACATCTGCGGCCTCTGCTGCCAGTTTCTCCCGGTCGCCCTTCACCGCCTCGATGATGGCCTCGACCGCCTCTTCGCCAAATTTCTCGGCGCATTTCTCCGGTCCCTTGGCCAGCAGTTTGGCGGTCCAGCTTGTGTCGGGATCGGCGGTCTTGCGGGATGCGATCACCGCCTCCAGATCGTTGAGAATGCTCATGCCAACCTCATTGGAATGCCTGCGTGAACCATGTATTCCTTGGCCTCGCGGATCGAATAGTCGCCAAAGTGGAAAATCGATGCCGCCAAAACCGCGCTTGCGCCGCCTTGGACCACTCCGTCCACCAGATGCTGCAATGTGCCGACCCCGCCCGAGGCGATCACCGGCACATCCACCTCATCCGCAATCGCCCGGGTCAGCGGCAGGTTAAACCCCGCGCGCGTGCCATCCCGGTCCATAGAGGTCAGCAGAATTTCACCCGCGCCCTTGGCTGTGACCAGCCGGGCAAATTTCACCGCGTCGATACCCGTGGGCTTGCGACCTCCATGTGTAAAGATTTCCCACTTGCCTGGCTCCACCGTCTTAGCGTCGATGGCACAAACAATGCACTGGCTGCCAAATTGATCAGCTGCTTCGGCAATCACATCCGGCCGCGCCACGGCAGCCGAGTTGAAGCTGACCTTGTCCGCGCCCGCTAACAGCAGATCCCGTACATCGCCGATGCTGCGCACGCCCCCGCCCACGGTCAGCGGGATGTAACATTGCTCTGCCGTACGCTGGACCACGTCAAACATGGTGCCCCGATTTTCATGGGTCGCATGGATATCGAGAAAGCACAGTTCATCCGCCCCCGCTGCATCATAGACGCGGGCTGCATCCACCGGATCGCCCGCATCCACCAGATCGACAAAGTTCACGCCCTTGACCACGCGGCCATCCGCGACGTCAAGGCAGGGTATGATACGGGTTTTCAGCATGGTGTTCCCAGGATTGCTTGCAGCGCCTTCATAAGGCCAGCAACAGCTGGGTTAAACCGGTTTCAGCATTCGCGTTTCCTGCACCCGCGCCACAGGCCTTGCCGTCGGTCCATATGCGTTGTTGCAGCTCCGCAGGTCTGGCATCAATTGAAACAACTCTTCCCGAGCGGCGTCCGGGATACCGGTTTTGCATAATTGTCCGGCATGCAGACTTTCAGACCCGGCGTGATCAGCGCGCAC
>JAEPNQ010000054.1 GCA_017643305.1 Marinibacterium sp.
CGGGACATGCCCTGTCCCATCAGCACCTCAACCTGTCGTAACTTCGAGACAATCTCTTCGGGCTTGGGTCGCCTGTTTGCCATTCTCGGTCCTCCGTTTCCTAAACATAGCGGTGGACCAGTTCAGTTGGGGAGGCTCAAGGCCGAGGGTGTTGGACACGACAACACCCTCATCGCGATGCTGGTTCGCACCCAGTCCTGCGACCTCACCCCGCGCCTGGGCCGCGTCATATTCATCGGCGAGGCGTGACTTAGCTTGGCTTTCAATAATCAGCGCGGTTGGAACCTCGTTGTGATTTCCAACGAGGTCCGATCGCTAACCTGATTGCCCAGGATGATGCGATGGCGCAAGGTGGCGAATTTGCCACCTTGGTTTTGTGCGATTGGGGCAGCTGCCGCATGGGTCACGAAAAGTTTATCCGAATTTGTATCTGAAGAAGGCGTTGATCACATAAATCATTTTATAAACAAAAGCTTACAGAAATTTAGTGGCGGAGACGAAGGGATTCGAACCCTCGAGACGGTTTCCCGCCTACTCCCTTAGCAGGGGAGCGCCTTCGACCACTCGGCCACGTCTCCGCTGATGCGTATACAGTCATATTTGCCATGCACACAAGGCCAAAGACGGTGGAAGATTAGATTCCGTGGCAATGACGTAAAAATTGCAAATCAAGCAGAACACAGCATGAATCTGCGCGCGTTGGAGGTAAGATTCTGACGACGGATAGAACACTTGCTTTCCATATCGAAAAGGTTGTGTTGGCAAGCAGGTGCGAGGGAAAAGTAAGTGACAAGGCACAAACCGTTTCATGCGACTGCACGCAATGGAATCAGGTTCTGGATTCTTTTTTGAATAGCACACAAAAAAACGCACAAAAAAAATTGCACCGGCAGGCAGCTCTGGATCTAAGTCATTGATTTATCTGGCAGGGGCAGCAGGGTTCGAACCCGCGACCTACGGTTTTGGAGACCGTCGCTCTACCAACTGAGCTATACCCCTAGGATGGCGCTTGGGATAGGCGAGAAACCGGCGGCGGGCAAGGGCTATTCTGCACAATGCTCTTAGGCGCGCATTACTTCCCGACCCGGTAGGACGGACGCATTCCACTGCCCCAGCATCATCGCTGCGAACTCGGGCGAATTGTGGTTTGCAACTTAAAAAAAAACAAACGCGCAGGATCAACCCCGCACACTTGTTTTTTTGGCGCCTGAGATTATTGCATCGAACAATCTCAGGCGCCTTGGTCTCGTGGGGGCGGGGTGGCGGTGCCGGGGCAGCCGCTCTCCGCCCAGTCCAAAATTATTCGATAATTTTGGACACAACACCGGCGCCAACCGTCCGGCCGCCTTCGCGGATGGCAAAACGCAGGCCGTTTTCCATCGCAATCGGTGCAATCAGTTCAACGTCGAACTTCAGGTTGTCGCCCGGCATCACCATCTCGGTGCCTTGCGGCAACGTAACCGTCCCGGTCACGTCCGTCGTCCGGAAGTAAAACTGCGGACGGTAGTTCCCGAAGAACGGCGTGTGACGACCACCTTCTTCCTTGGTCAGGATGTAGGCCTCGGCTTCGAACTTGGTGTGAGGGGTCACAGAGCCCGGCTTGCACAGCACCTGGCCACGCTCAACACCTTCACGGTCAACACCACGCAGCAGCGCGCCGATGTTGTCGCCCGCTTCACCGCGATCCAGCAGCTTGCGGAACATCTCAACGCCCGTGCAGGTCGTCTTGCTAGTGTCGCGGATGCCGACGATTTCGATTTCGTCGCCCACGTTGATCACGCCACGCTCCACACGACCAGTCACAACCGTGCCACGGCCCGAGATCGAGAACACGTCTTCGATCGGCATCAGGAACGGCTGGTCAACCGCACGCTCCGGCGTCGGGATGTAATCGTCAACCGCTGCCATCAACTCGCGGATCGAGGCCTCGCCAATCGCGTCATCACGACCTTCCAGCGCCGCCAGGGCAGAACCCTTCACGATCGGGATGTCATCGCCCGGGTACTCGTAGTTGTCCAGCAGCTCGCGGATTTCCATTTCCACCAGCTCCAGCAGCTCTTCGTCGTCAACCTGGTCAACCTTGTTCATGTAAACCACGAAGGACGGGATGCCGACCTGGCGGCCCAGCAGAATGTGCTCACGCGTCTGTGGCATCGGGCCATCGGCCGCCGAACATACCAGAATCGCGCCGTCCATCTGCGCCGCACCGGTGATCATGTTCTTCACATAATCCGCGTGCCCAGGGCAATCCACGTGCGCATAGTGACGGTTCTCCGTCTCGTATTCCACATGCGCCGTCGAAATCGTGATACCACGGGCCTTCTCTTCCGGCGCACCATCAATCTGGTCATACGCCTTAAAGTCACCGAAATACTTCGTAATCGCCGCCGTCAACGTCGTCTTGCCGTGGTCAACATGACCAACAGTCCCAATGTTCACATGCGGCTTCGTCCGCTCAAACTTTTCCTTTGCCATGTCTCCGGCGCCTTCTTCCGTTTGGGTCCCTCAGGACCAGGTTACCGATGCGCGCGATATTGGCTTTACGTCAGAAAATCAAGCGGCAGTTGGGCTCTTCGCCTCTATTGCCCACCGGCAACAACTGGACCCTCTTTCTCCGGCGGTTCTGAAGGAGAGCCACCCGGAACAAACCATTGATAGTTTTGGTGATTTTCGAGGAGCCATTTTTCAATCGCATAAATGGCGTTGTAGCTTAACCCATCAAGCTGTTGTTGCTTGGTGCGGCCCCATCCGGACCCGATGACAAGCGAGTCTTCGTTTGTGTCCTCAAACGCAGTCAATTGGAACGGTTTTGAATTTAGCTTGCGATTGCGTGCATCATCCCAAATCGTGACATTGATAATGAGCGCAGATTTCGGCGTATAAACCAGCGGTACACCCTTGGGGGCCAGCATGTACCCTTCGACGCTGATACCGAAATGATAAAGCTTGTCGCCATCGTAACGGCCAAATCGGTCATCAACGGCAGATTTAAGCGCATTGACCCATTCATCCTCTGTTGCATAACGGGATACCGGACCTTTTTGCATTTTCGAAGCAACAACAATGTTGTGGCCAAGGGCAAAATCCCCAAGATCGGGCGGAGGCTCGTTCAGGTTCTTCGGCGAACAGGACGCCAAAGCGACCAGAGCCAGAGCTGCAAAAAATGCACGGATCATACGCAACCTCATCGGGACCATTTCAACGCCCATAGACCAGAGCGGGCTTTGGTGCAAACCTTCGGAGAGGCAACCGGCATCAAATCACCGATAGAATGGGGCATCGCGTTTATTTGAATCGGTTGGATTTTGGAAAGCCGTAGGGCGGTTTCTTGCCCACGCCTGCACGTTTGCCCAGCCATTCGGCCATGTCGGGTTCGTGCCTGATCCTCCCGCCGCTCATTTCCCAGCTGAGTCCATCGACCCAGGCAAAGGTGGTGAGGTCAGACAGACCACCATCGAGTTCCAGCGTGCCCTGGCGGCCGCGGGCCATGTTGTATTTCTGCAGTCGCACGCCTTTGCCCCGGGTCATCTCCGGCAGTTCGGCAACCGGAAACACCAAGAATTTTCCGTTCTCGGACACTACGGCAACATGGTCGCCTTTCACCGGATCACAGATCTTGGCCACAGCTTCAGCCGTCAGGTTCAGGGCCTGTTTACCCGCCCTTGTCTGCGCGATGATATCGCTTTCAGGCACCACGAATCCGTTGCCGTCCGTCGACGCGATCAGCAAGCGCCGTTCGGGCACATGCACGATCAGGTCGACGATGTCTGCTTCGTTCGGAAGGTCGACCATCAATCGCACCGGTTCTCCCATACCCCGCCCACCGGGCAGGTTGGAGACGCTAAGCGTATAGAACCGCCCGTTTGAACCGAACAGCACCAGCCGGTCGGTGGTTTCGGCGTGGAAGACAAACCGTGGACCATCTCCATCGCGGAATTTCAGTTCGCGGTTCAGGTCGATATGCCCGGTCATGGCCCGGATCCAGCCCATGCGCGAACAGACCACCGTTATCGGTTCGCGTTCGATCATCGCCTCAAGCGGGACATCCTGCACTTCACCCGCTTCTTCCAGCCGGGTGCGACGTGCGCCACCGGGGTAATCCTTGCCAAAAGTCTTGCGCGTTTTTCGGAGCTGCTCGGCAATACGTGCCCATTGCATGTCTTCGCTTTCCAGCAAGTCTTCGATCTGGGCGCGCTCTTCCATCAATTCGGACTGTTCGCGCAGCAGCTCCAATTCCTCCAGCCGCCGCAAGCTGCGCAGGCGCATATTCAGTATGGCGTCAGTCTGCAGCTCGCTCAGTTCGCCTTCGCCCGGCGGGGGCGACTGGTAGTCGGCTTCGGAAGTCGCGCGGACGAAACTCCGGCTCCAGTCTTCGCGCATCATCGCGGCCTTGGGGTCTTCATCATAACGGATAATGTCGATCACACGGTCGAGGTTCAGAAAGGCGATGATGAAGCCTTCGAGCACTTCCAGCCGATGGTCGATCTTGCCCAACCTATGGCGCGACCGGCGGATCAACACCTCCTGCCGGTGATCGAGGAAGGCGCGCAGCACTTCTTTCATCGAGCAGACTTTGGGCGTCACGCCGTCGATCAGAACGTTCATGTTCAGCGAAAACCGGACCTCCAGGTCACAGTTGCGGAACAGCATGTTCATCATCACGTCAACATCGACATTCTTCGACTTTGGCTCCAGCACGACGCGAATATCGTCCGCGCTTTCATCTCGGACGTCTGCGAGGATCGGGATTTTCTTGGTCTGGATCAGTTCTGCGATCTTTTCGATCAGCTTGGATTTCTGAACCTGATATGGGATCTCGGTGACCACGACCTGCCATTGGCCACGGTCGAGCTTCTCCACCTCCCAAGCGCAGCGCACGCGGAACCCGCCGCGTCCGGTGCGATAGGCTTGGGCGATGTTTTCAGCTGATTCCACAATCACGCCGCCAGTCGGGAAATCGGGTCCCGGCACGTATTTCAGCAGTGTGTCATCGCGGGCATCAGGCGTTTTGATCAGATGCAGACAAGCATCGCAAAGCTCACCAATGTTATGGGGCGGAATGTTGGTGGCCATGCCCACCGCGATCCCGGCGGCCCCATTGGCCAACAGATTGGGAAATTCCGCCGGCAGAACCACCGGTTCCTGCAGGCGGCCATCGTAATTATCCCGGAAATCAACGGCGTTTTCGTCCAGACCGTTCAACATCGCCTCGGCGACGATGGTCATGCGCGCTTCAGTGTAGCGGGAGGCAGCGGGGTTATCACCGTCGATATTGCCGAAATTGCCCTGCCCGTCGACCAGCGGGTAGCGCACGTTGAAGTCTTGGGCGAGTCGGGCCATCGCATCGTAAATGGCCATGTCTCCATGTGGGTGGAAGTCCCCCATCGTATCGCCGGAGATCTTAGCAGACTTCAGAAACCCGCCACTGGCTGTCAACCGCAGTCGCCGCATTGCGTACAATATGCGCCTGTGGACGGGTTTCAGCCCGTCTCTCGCATCAGGCAGCGCGCGATGCATGATCGTGGAAAGCGCATAAGTCAGATAGCGCTCGCCGATGGCGCGGCGCAGCGGTTCAGCGGTTTCGCCACTGTCCGGCTGCTTCATGTTGGGGTCGTCTACCAGGTCAGTCATAGATGATGTGATACGCGGGGCAAATGTCTGGGTAAAGCGAAGTGTGGTCGGAAGCGCCTATCAGATCGAAATGAGGTGGAAAACCTCACTTTCCCCCCTGCCGCGAATCGTTCTGTGATTTATTAAGAGTTTTGCACCGGTCATGTCTGCGGCCGGTTTGCAGTTTGATTTTCTTTTCGGAGGGCGCGAGATGCGCTTTGTATTGATCACATTTCTGTTCATGGGCTTTGCCTTTTATGAACTGAGCGGCGGCTCGGATTTCGAACCGCGCAAGTCGTCTGAAGACTTCGAAACCGCCCAGACAGAAAACCTGCGCTTGCGCGCAGGGGACGATGTGACTGTTCCCGACCCGGTGAAAGTTGCCGTCGTCATAGATGCACCCAAGGTCGTACATGTGAAGCCGGTCGCTACCCCCGCCGCCGAAACGGCTGAAACCCCGCAGGCATCTGCGCCGCAACCCAGCCTTGCCTTCCGGTTCCACCAGCCGACAAGCGATGCCGAAGACGACAGCGTACAATTGGTCTCCCTCGCAGATGGCTCCGACGCCTTCCCACAGTCCGTGTTTTTGGACCCGGGGGTTGGCACGACGCCGACCAACTCTCCCATGATAGAGCAGCCGGAAGCAGCGGCCGACCCAGTTGAAATCCGTGAGGTGACCGGCAGCCGCGTGAACATGCGCCAGGGGCCGGGCACGACCTATCCTGTCATCGGCACTTTGTTTTACGACGACAAGGTCGAAGTTCTGGATGACCTCGGCCATGGTTGGGTCCAACTGCGCAAGGTGGGCGACAACCGCATTGGTTGGATGGCGGCCCGGTTTGTAGGCAAACCTGCCAATTGATCCCGACGCATTTCCGCTTCACAACATCGGGAGAACGAAAAGGTGTTCCCTAGATGTCCAAAAGCATTCTTATAACAGGTTGTTCCTCCGGCATCGGCTATGACGCTGCGCAGACGCTGCGGACGCGCGGTTGGCGGGTGTTTGCGAGTTGCCGCCAGCAAAAAGATTGTGACCGGCTGATTGCCGAAGGGTTCGGTAGCCCGCGCATCGACTACACCGACCCGGATACGATCCGCAGAGGACTGGCCGAGGTACTGGCTGCAACCGGCGGGCAATTGCACGCGTTGTTCAACAACGGGGCGCACCCGCTGTCTGGCGCGGTCGAAGACCTGCCCGTTGAAGGTTTGCGCGCGATATTCGAAGCCAACGTTTTCGGCTGGCACGACCTTACCCGCCAGATCATACCGGTTATGCGGGCGCAAGGCGCCGGGCGGATTGTGCAATGCTCCTCAACCCTGGGCCTGATCTACATGCGCTACCGGGGGGCCTATGCCGCCACGAAACACGCGATCGAAGCTCTGAGCGATACGATGCGGTTGGAGATGGAAGGCACGGGAGTGGAGATTGTCCTGATCGAACCCGGCCCGATCACGACCAAGTTCCGAGAAAATGGCATTCCTTGGTTTGAAAAATATATCGATTGGCAGAATTCACCTCGCCGGGCCGAATATGAAAACGGACTGGTTAAACGCATGTACAACGACAGCGGTCCAGATACATTCGAACTGCCCGCTTCTGCTGTAACGGCCAAATTGGTCAAAGCATTGGAGGCCCCCCGCCCCGCACCCCGGTATTACGTGACCTTCCCCACCTACTTTACCGCGTTTCTGCGCCGGATCTTGTCCACGCGCGGCGTCGATCGGATTCTGCGCCGCATTTGACGCGACAATAAAGCGGTTCGCTTTTGTCGCGCGCGGCATTAGATCACCGAAAAACCCGAAGGAGGGAGTGAATATGGGCGGTGATGTCTTGCTCACCATCGTCATTGTTGCAATGGCAGCGGTCGTGGTGATCCTGTTGATCGGCATCGGCGGTTTTGCCAAAGGCGGCGCGTTCAACAAGAAGTACGGAAACAAGATGATGCAGCTGCGAATTGCGGCGCAATTCGTGGCGATCTGCCTGATCCTGTTGTTCATCTGGCTGCGGTCGCAAGGAGGGCCTCAGTGATGGTTGTGCTGAACAAGATTTACACCCGTACTGGCGACACAGGCGAAACCGCTTTAGGCGACGGGTCCCGCGTGGCCAAATACTCCGCCCGCGTCACGGCTTACGGAACAGTGGATGAACTGAATTCTTTTGTCGGCGTAGCCCGGCTGGAAGCCGAAAACGCGTTGGCCGACCAACTTGCCGCGATCCAGAATGACCTGTTCGACCTTGGCGCTGACCTGTGCCGTCCGGAAATGGAAAAAGACACCGAAGCCGAATACCCCCCACTGCGCTTGGTTGTCGCACAAGTGGACCGCATCGAGGCCGAAATCGACGACATGAACGCAGCACTGGAGCCGCTGCGCAGTTTCGTTCTGCCGGGTGGGTCCGCTCTTTCGGCGCATCTGCATGTCTGCCGCACGGTCGCCCGGCGGGCCGAACGGTTGTGCGTGGAACTGGCGGGTTCCGAAGACGTCAATGCGCAGGCGATCCGCTATCTCAACCGACTGAGCGACTGGTTTTTTGTCGCAGCCCGACTGGCCAATGATGGCGGAAAATCGGATGTTCTGTGGGTGCCTGGTGCCAACCGCTGAGCAATTTTGTGAATTTGGACGTAGCGAAATACGGCTTTGCGGCAAAAAACCCGACGTCCGTGGGCGCCAATACGGCGATTTTGTCCTGTTTCCATCGCAACAGCACGGCTATCTACTGCCGTGATGATTACCGACTGAGTCGCGTTGCGGCTCGAATTTCAATGAGGAGAGACCGCCAATGAAGGTACTGGTACCTGTCAAGCGCGTGATTGACTACAATGTGAAAGTCCGTGTGAAAGCGGATGGGAGCGGCGTAGATCTGGCCAACGTGAAGATGTCGATGAACCCGTTCGACGAAATTGCCGTAGAACAGGCCATTCGTTTGAAGGAAGCCGGTCAGGCCGACGAGATCGTTGCCGTGTCCATCGGTGTCAAGCAGGCGCAGGAAACCCTGCGGACCGCTCTGGCCATGGGTGCCGATCGCGCAATTTTGGTTGTTGCCGCTGACGATGTTCACACCGATATTGAGCCACTGACCGTTGCCAAGATCCTCGCCAAGATCGTGGAAGAAGAACAGCCGGGTCTGGTTCTGGCCGGCAAGCAGGCCATCGACAACGACATGAACGCAACCGGCCAGATGCTGTCTGCACTTCTGGGTTGGAGCCAGGGCACCTTTGCTTCTGCTCTGGAGATTGAGGGCGAAACCGCCAAGGTCACCCGCGAAGTTGACGGCGGTCTGCAAACGATCAGCGTCAAAATGCCTGCCATCGTGACTGTTGACCTTCGCCTAAACGAGCCGCGCTATGCGTCGCTGCCGAACATCATGAAGGCCAAGAAAAAGCCGCTGGATGAAAAGACCGCCGCGGATTACGGCGTTGATGTCGCGCCGCGCCTGGAAATTTTGAAGACCGAAGAACCGGCCGAACGTGCCGCAGGCATCGTCGTTGGCTCGGTTGATGAACTGGTCGAAAAACTCAAAGACGTGGGGGCTGTATAATGGCTATTCTTCTTCTTGCTGAAGTTTCTGACGGCGAACTGTCGCTGGACGCCACCTCCAAGGCCGTAACAGCGGCCAAGGCGCTGGGTGATGTCACCGTTCTGTGTGCCGGCGGTTCCGCTGCTGCGGCCGGCGAAGCGGCTGCCAAGATCGACGGTGTTGCCAAGGTTCTGGTCGCCGAGGACGCATCGCTGGGTCACCGTCTAGCGGAAAGTACTGCGGCGCTGATCGTGTCGCTGGCTGGTGACTATTCGCACATCGTTGCCCCGGCAACGACCGACGCGAAAAACGTGATGCCGCGCGTGGCCGCTCTTCTCGACGTGATGATCCTGTCGGATGTGTCCGGCGTGGTTGACGCCCACACGTTCGAACGTCCGATCTATGCAGGTAACGCGATCCAGACCGTGAAATCTACGGACGCGACCAAGGTCATCACGGTCCGGACCTCGACCTTTGACGCAGCTGGTGAAAGCGGTTCCGCTGCGGTGGAAACCGTGTCCGCTGCGGAAAATCCGGGCTTGTCCGAATGGGTCGAAGACAAGGTTGCCGAAAGCGACCGCCCGGAGCTGACCAGCGCGGGCATCGTCGTGTCTGGCGGCCGTGGCGTTGGGTCGGAGGAAGACTTTGCCCTGATCGAAAAACTGGCCGATGAGCTTGGCGCGGCGGTGGGCGCATCGCGGGCCGCGGTCGATTCGGGCTATGCCCCGAACGATTGGCAGGTGGGTCAGACCGGCAAAGTCGTTGCGCCGGATCTGTACGTTGCCGTTGGCATCTCGGGCGCGATTCAGCACCTGGCCGGAATGAAAGACTCCAAGGTGATCGTAGCGATCAACAAGGACGAAGAAGCACCAATTTTCCAGGTTGCTGATTTCGGCCTGGTTGCGGATCTTTTCGATGCGGTTCCTGAGCTGACTGAAAAGCTGGGCTAATACCCAACCGGTTTTGAGATTGTGAACGGCACGCCTTCCGGCGGGCCGTTTTTACATCTGCTCGCCCAGCGTTTCTGCCAACCTTCGGGCAATCCGCTCGTGGCTAGCCGGGCCGGGTGTGTGACGCGCCGCTGGGGCTTCCATCTGGTCAAAGACCATGCCCTCCATATCCTCCGGCTGGCCAATGTCTGGCAGGTCTATGCAAACAGTTTCTAACGCATCATCCACCAAATCCGCCACCATGTCGGATGACACCATTAAAGGTTCCAGCCCAATGCCACCCGCGATAGCTGGCGTACGTAGCCAAAGCAGCACAACATTGCTGCGGATCGTTCCCAGCAACAGCCGCATCCGCGCAAGCCAAGCCTGACGCAATTCGTCTCGGACCGCTTCAAACCGGACCGGTGACACGACCTGCAGATGCCCCAGCATATGCTTGTTGAAATTGAACTCAGTGAAATCGACCTCGCGATATACCGACTGCAACAGAGGAGACGCACCAAGAAACCGGTCATTGCTTCGGGGATGCACGCGGTAAAACCGGTTGGACAGGTTGTGCGCGCCGGGCAATTCCAGCACCGTCATTTCCGCCGAATTCGCAATGCTCAATACGTCCGGATCATGCAGAAAACTGTCAATGCCGGCGTTCAGACACCCCAAGTTCAAACAATCCTGCGACAAATAGGTTTCGACCAACCCCGGATACGGCTGGTGCATGAATTTGCCGTAGGTCGTACTGCCACCCAGAAACAGAATGTATGGCTTATCCAAACTTCGTTTTGGCCCACGAAAGAGAAGTCGGGAATTGCCATATCGACTACGAAAATAATCCGGCGCGCTTGCGCCATTACGCTCAATGCTCATCACACCACCACTTTTTCACCCACCCGCAATCTCGCCCGTAGGTGTTGCGAATTCCCTAAGGTCTCAATTGGAAGTAAAATTTAGGAATCTCGCCCACTTGATGCCTTCGGATGAGCCCCGGTATGGTGACCCAGAACCAGAAAAAGGGATCGGGCATGGATATACGTTCAGTTGGCGTGATCGGCGCCGGGCAAATGGGCAACGGGATTGCGCATGTGATGTCGCTTGCCGGTTATGAGGTCGTTCTCAGCGATGTGTCGCAGGAGGCGTTGGATGGTGCTACGTCCAAGATTGAAAAGAACATGGCCCGTCAAGTGGGTCGTGGGCTGATAACCGAAGACGAAAAAAACACCGCCACAGGCCGGATCCGCACAACCCTGCAACTGGCTGATATTGGCGGCACAGATCTGGTGATCGAAGCGGCCACGGAACGGGAAACCATCAAGCAGGCGATCTTCGAAGATCTGCTACCGCATATTCAGCCGCACACGATCCTGACGTCGAACACATCGTCCATCTCGATTACGCGTCTGGCTAGCCGTACGGACCGGCCGGAACGGTTCATGGGTTTCCATTTCATGAACCCCGTACCGGTGATGCAACTGGTGGAACTGATCCGCGGCATCGCCACCGACGAAGAAACATTTGCCACCTGCAAAGGCGTAGTCGACCGCTTGGGCAAAACCGCCGCCAGCGCCGAAGATTTCCCGGCCTTCATCGTCAATCGCATCCTGATGCCGATGATAAACGAAGCGGTCTATACGCTATACGAAGGGGTCGGGTCCGTACAATCCATCGACCAGTCGCTCAAACTGGGGGCCAACCATCCGATGGGTCCACTGGAGCTGGCCGATTTCATCGGATTGGACACGTGCCTGGCCATCATGAACGTGCTACATGACGGGCTGGCCGATACCAAATACCGGCCCTGCCCATTGTTGACCAAATATGTCGAAGCCGGGTGGCTGGGCCGCAAGACGCAGCGCGGGTTCTATGATTACAGGAGCGATGCTCCGGTTCCGACACGTTAGGGTTGGAGGTGTGTGATGAGTATCCCGTTTCCCGAATATCTACAAATCTTCATCGGTGTGTTCGCGCTGGTTTCACCACCGGACGTCGTACCGCTGTTTTTGGGTATCATCAGCGACCGGTCCGTTGAGGACAAGAAAACTGTCGCCCGCATTGGGGCCATTGGGTTCTTTGTGACCACATCGATTTTTGTGTTCGCCGGGGAAAGCATACTGTCGGTTTTCGGGATCGAGATCAGCGCGTTTCAGGTCGCTGGCGGCTTCCTGCTCTTGCTGATCGCGCTGGACATGATGCGCAGCACGCCATCTGACGGGGACGGGACCAAAGATGGGCACGGATCTATTATTGCGTTGGGAATCGTGCCGCTGACCATCCCCATCCTCGCAGGTCCCGGTGTGCTGAGCGCAGTGGTCCTCTTTGCCGCAGAGTACGAAGGGGCCATACATAATTTCCTGATGGTGGCAGTTATGGCCATGGTGTCAGTAGTGGTGTTCCTGACCTTGCGCTTGGCCGTTGCGTCGAACCGGTTTTTTACGCCCAATGTGACGCTGATTTTCAACAAGGTGATGGGGCTGCTTATTGCCGCCATCGCCTTTGAATTCATTCTGGACGGAGTTGGGGCTCATTTCCCCATGCTGACCACCCTGCCCGTTTAATTACTGGGTCTGCGCTTTACCCAGATCCAGAGTGTGCTGGCGCAGCCACGCCATGAACCCGCGCGGATCGGTCTGCAGCGGCGCCATCTGTTCTTCGGTCAACGGTTTTCCCACGACCGGCGCCTGCGGCTTGTTGCAGCTGCGCACAATCTCATGCAGCAAGAGACCCTGGCGCAGGATCGGCGACACCTGGCAAGCGATCTGGTAAGCGCGCGAATTGCGGCCCGGATAGTAAAGTGGGACCACCCTTGCGCCGGACTTCCGGATCAGCTTGGCGGTGAACACGTTCCATTCCCGTTCGATCGGGGGACCCCACCAGCTGTCCGATGACATCACCACACCCGACGGAAACAGCGCCACAACCCCACCTGCGGCTAGGAAATCCATCGCGTTGGCGCGCATTTCGACCATCTTACGCTGCGCGTCCGGGTCGTGCGGAAACGGCACGGGGATCATGAATGACGTCGCAGCCTCATCCAGCCCGGTCAGAACCGACCGCGTCAGAATACGGTAATCCTGCCGGACGCGGCCGATCAGGTCAGCAAAGATCATGCCATCGACCATGCCGTGCGGGTGGTTTGCCACGACTATCACAGGGCCTTCCTTGGGAATATTCGCCAGCTGTTCTTCGGGAGTTAGCAGATCAATGCCCATCGTATCCAGGGCGCCGCGCCAGAATTCCTGCCCACGATACTTGGCATTGTTCTTTTCAAACTTGTTCACCATCCGCAGGATGGTCAGCTTGCCGGTCATCCATTCGATGGCGCGGATAGCAAAACCAGTCCAGGCGTCATCAAAGGAATTGGCATAGGTCAGCGTGCGGCGATCATAAACCTCGATCGTGTCGGTCTCTGGCGCAGAGCGGGCGCGGTTACTGCTGTTCTGAACGGTATCTACCAATTCGCGACCCCTGTTTCTGTCCCGACCGACCCTGCCGGTCAGAACCCTTCACCGAATTTATCAGCCACCAGTGCTTCGATTGCATCCGCCAAAGGCATCGCATCCGGACCGGACGTTTCGACCTCGATCATCGTGCCTTTCGAGGCAGCCAACATCAATAAGCCCATAATACTGTCACCCGGCGCACTCAACCCGTCTCTAGATACTTCCGCAGCGGCATTAAAGCTTTCCACAACTTCCACGAGCTTCGCGGATGCGCGGGCATGCAGGCCTTTTTCGTTCACAATTCTTAGGAAGCGTTTCGTCATTCTGGGCCGTCCTGTAAGTCCAGACTTACATTTTGCGTATTGATATACTTACGGCCCGCTTCCATTGCACCGTGCACCGCATCAGCCACCGGTAGTTGGCGGGACTTGGCGAGTTTTAACAGCGCTGGCAAGTTTGCACCATAAAGAATGCGGCGGTTGTCTGGGGCGCATGCACGCAGGGAAAGGTTGGACGGCGACCCGCCAAAAAGGTCGGTCACCACCACCACGCCATCCCCCTGGTCAACATCATCAGCGACTGCGCAAATCTCGCTCTGCTTGGCCGCGCGGTCATCATCCGGTGCAATCGACACCGCAACAAGCCCGTCCTGCCGCCCGATCACATGCTCGATCGCGGCCAAGTACTCCCGGGCCAATCCGCCATGTGCCACTATGACAATGCCGATCAAGCGCGCGCCTCACCCATTTTACAACTGTTCCAGTTCCCGGTGCCTTATAGACACCTGCATTCCGTCATCCGCAAGGGCCTTGGCCAAGGTTTCGGCCAATGTGACGGAACGGTGCCGACCACCGGTACAGCCGAAACCTATGGACAGGTGCGATTTGCCTTCCTCCACATAAGCGGGCAACAGCAAGCGCGTCAGGTCGAGAACACGGTCAAAAAATGGGGTGAAGCGGGCATCTCCCCGCACATAAGCTTGGACGTCTTCGCTGCGCCCATCATTGGCGCGAAGGGCCGGGTTCCAGTACGGATTGGTTAGAAACCGGCAATCAAACAGCATATCGGTCCCGCGCGGCAGTCCACGTTTGAAGGAAAAAGACACAATTGACACCGCCAGCGGCCGTGCGCCGTCCGGAGCGAACCAACGTTCAATCTCAGCCCGCAGTTGGTGTACATTCAAATCCGACGTGTCGATCAGCACATCAGCCCTGTCACGAATGGGGTTGAGCAGGTTCAGTTCTCTCTGTACGCCGGTCTCCGTACTTTCCGCGGGGGCCAGAGGATGGCGGCGGCGGGTTTCGGAGAACCTATGCAGCAGGATTTCTGCCCGGCAATCGAGGTAGAGCAGGTTGACCTCCAGCCCAGACCGCTCCACCAGTTTGTCGAGCTGGCCCAGAAGCCCGGTCGCTGAAAAATCTCGGTTGCGCGTATCGATGCCCAGCGCCATGGACTGGTCCAGTTGCGGCCCGTCCAGCAGTCGGGGCCAGAACGCCAGCGGCAGGTTATCGATGACCTCAAAATTGAGGTCCTCAAGCACCTTAATCGCCGTCGTGCGCCCAGCCCCCGCCGGGCCGGTCACCAGCACTAGACGGCTTTTATGCAGTTCACTCGTCATCGCACTTCTGCCTTTTTGCCCATTTTCAGATATTGCAGAACCGCAGTTGGAAAATGCGGGCTCTCGACCTTGTGAAGCAAGGGCAAGTCGCAACCCAGCAGTGTTGTTTTGCGATCTTCCGGTAGACGGTCACTTTCAAGCTGGTCCAAATCGACGACCAACATTAACTGGGCACTGGCAACTGTCTCGGCTGAGAGCAACCCGACACCTCTTGCTTCGATCAGTCCATGAATGGTTGAAGGGGCGCTGGCAACCAACGCAGGGCCTTCGCGGTCCACAATCGTCCGGTCATCAGCCACCAGAGTGGCCCCATAGGCCATCAGGCTCAGAGCCAGTGAAGACTTCCCGCTTCCGGAACAGCCTATGATCAGGACTGCACGGCCTTCCACCGCGACGCAACTGGCGTGTAAGACCACCGAAACGGCACTGTGGTCACCTTCGCTGGTCACGGCGATCATAGGATCAGACCGGCATACCCACCACAAACCGGGCGCCCAACGGTTCCGATGTGACATTGGCTTCGGTCGGGCGAATATTTTCTGCCCAGATCACACCGCCATGCGCTTCGATGATCTGTTTGGAAATCGCCAGCCCCAACCCGGAGTTGTTGCCGAAATACTCTTCGGGACGCTGTGAATAGAAGCGCTTGAAGATCTTGGTCAACGCCTCATCCGGGATGCCTGGTCCGGTGTCTTCCACTACGACCAGCACGCGGTTGTCGCTCCGCCGCACCCAGACGCGTATGGCATCGCCATCTTCGCAGAACGAAATCGCGTTGGTGATCAAGTTCACGAACACCTGCGCCAGCCGCGGCTCCAGCCCGTGGATCACAACCGGATCATTGGGCATGTCAGTAATATAATCTATCCCCTTGGAGCGTGCATCTTCACCCAGATACTGGTTCAGATTATCAAGCATTTCCAGAAGGTTGAATTCTTCTTCTTCCTCCTTGACCAATTCCGAGTCCAGGCGCGATGCGTTGGAGATATCACTAACCAGCCGGTCCAGACGCCGAACGTCATGTTCAATCACGTCCAGCAGCTTTTCGCGCTGGTCTTCGCGCTTGACCATGCGCAGGGTGCCCACGGCGGACCGTAAGCTGGCGAGCGGGTTCTTGATTTCATGCGCAACGTCAGCAGCGAATTGTTCGTTTCCATCGATCCGGTTGTAAAGCGCGGCAACCATGCCGCGCAACGCGGCGCTGAGCCGTCCGATTTCATCCGGCCGCGCAGTCAAGTCTGGAATTCGGATGCGCCCTGGGTTCATCTTGCGCGCGTTGCGGTCCCGACCCAACTCCGTCGCTTCGGCAAGGTCGGACAGGGGGTTGGCAATGGTGGAGGCAAGAACAAGGCTCAACACGATGGATACCAGGATCGCGACCAGGAACATCTGCAGCACGCGCTCGCGTTCATTTCGGATCAGCGCGTCAATCTCACCAGCGGAACTAATGACAGCCACCGCGCCCACAGCGTTATCGGCGCGCAAAATCGGCACGACCGCAGCGAAGACCCGACCACCATCGGTAATCAGACCAGTTTCGACCTGAATGCCGCTGTCAATTGCGCCGGGGACCATGCGAAAGACTTGGGTTTCCAGAGGCTCCAGCGCCTCCGTCGCGGCGTTGTGCGAAATAAGGCCGGACACGCCACCCCAGATGGCCGAAAGAATATCCGTGATGATCGTGGGGTTCTGCGGGATGGTATTCTGACCCGTCCCAAAACGCCCGACGGCCTGCCCGATTAGCGCAGAGCTGATGTCATAGACCTGCACGGTAGCCCCATTATGCAGGCTCATAAGGTCCAGCGTCCTGACGACGTCAATGCCATCGCCCGCCGCCATGTTGATGGGCCCGACCGACGGCAACTGGGCTTCGAAAACATCCGCAACCAGCAATGCCTCGTTGGCCAGCGACTGCGCGCGTTGTGCGGCCAGCCGGTCGCGCGAATAGTTCAGGTACAGGATGCCACCGACCAAAAGGTTCAGCGCCACCAAGTTGAACATGATGATTTTGCGGGTCAGCGGCGACGCCTTCAGCGACAATAGTCCGCGGCGCGCCCGTTTGACGCGCATCTCCTGTTCGACGGTGCTCTCTGGTGCGACCCAATCATCGCCCAGCACAACATCCCCGGCCTGTCCTGATGAGTTTGGATCCGGTGCAAACGACCGGTCAGCGAAGCTCATGTCCAGGACTACTCTTCGTTATACCGGTAACCGATGCCGTAGAGGGTTTCGATTGCTGAAAACTCCTCATCTGCGCCGCGCATCTTCTTGCGCAGGCGCTTGATGTGGCTGTCGATTGTACGGACGTCGACATAGACCTGATCGTCATAGGCCACGTCCATCAACTGGTCGCGGCTTTTGACGAATCCGGGCCGCTGGGCCAGGGCCTGTAGCAGAAGGAATTCAGTGACCGTCAGCGATACATCGACACCCTTCCAGGTCACGGCATGCCGCAGCGGGTCCATCCGCAACTGGCCGCGCACCATTACCTTGGTTTCTGGACCGGCGCCGGTTGCGTCGCCTGCAACCGCCTCTTGCCGGCGCAAGAGCGCTCGGATGCGTTCTACCAGCAGACGCTGTGAAAACGGTTTTATGACGTAATCGTCCGCGCCCATCCGCAGGCCCAGCACCTCGTCAATTTCGTCATCCTTGGAGGTCAGGAAGATCACCGGCATCGAAGTTTTCTGACGAAGACGCTGGAGCAGATCCATGCCGTCCATCCGGGGCATCTTGATGTCCAGAACAGCCATGTCCGGCAGTTTCTTGTTAAACGCATCCAACGCGGCCTGACCGTCGTTATAGGTTTCGACCTCGAACCCTTCAGCTTCTAGAGTCATCGATACTGACGTCAGGATATTCCTGTAGTCGTCAACCAACGCAATTTTTGACATAATGAATGCCCTTGTGCTGCCCGCTTTTATTAATTTGTACCTGCTTTTCGCGTATTGGTCGCTGTTTTGCCATTCCGAATCAATCCTTAACTGCGAATCGCCATTCGAATGGCTCTGATTGAGCCACAAAAATTCTTAGCAATGGCTGAATTCCCACAGTTTTTGTCATTCCTTCATCGGCCCGGGCACTGGTTGCGCTAACCTTTGCCATGGTGGCGCTAACTGCGTCATACCGACCTGTTCATCCTCCAGAATCCCATGATATGACGCGAAATTGCAGCGCTCGAGCAATTCCGCATCGCGCAGATTCACCGTGCAAGCCAACATGGCTACAGGAGAAAAAACCATGACGACCGGACGGGTTAACCCAAAGTTCCGCCTTGAAGACCAGGGAATAGTGGGGCTCGGCGAGGTCTACTATAACCTGATGGAACCTGCGCTGGTCGATCTGGCCCTGCAGCGCGGCGAAGGTCGGTTGGGCCGTGGTGGCACGTTGCTGGTGAGCACTGGCAAATTCACTGGTCGGTCCCCAAAAGACAAGCACGTGGTCAAAACCGACAGCGTTGTTGACACGATCTGGTGGGACAATAACGGCGCCATGTCGCCTGACGGCTTCGATACGCTCTATTCTGATATGCTAGAGCATATGAAAGGTCGCGATTATTCGGTTCAGGACCTTGTCGCTGGTGCGGATCCCGCACATGCGATCAACGTACGTATGGTGACCGAGCTTGCCTGGCACGGCCTATTCATCCGCCACCTGCTGCGCCGTCCGGACCGAGAGGACCTTGATGATTTCGTTGCAGATTACACCGTGATCAACTGCCCGAGCTTCAAAGCAGACCCGGAACGCCACAATTGCCGGTCCAACACAGTCATCGCAATGAATTTCGATCGCAAGCTGATCCTGATCGGCGGCACCGAATACGCTGGTGAGAACAAGAAATCCGTCTTTTCGCTGCTCAATTACACGCTGCCGGAAAAAGGCGTGATGCCGATGCACTGCTCGGCCAACCACGCCCATGGCAATCCGGTGGACACCGCTGTGTTCTTTGGCCTCAGCGGCACTGGCAAAACGACGCTCAGCGCCGATCCCGACCGAACGCTGATTGGTGATGACGAACATGGCTGGTCGAAACGCGGCACCTTCAACTTCGAAGGCGGCTGTTATGCCAAGACCATCGGTCTGGACCCAGAGGCCGAGCCGGAGATTTTCGCAACAACCACCAAATTCGCGACGGTCATCGAAAACATGATCTATGACCACGAAACGTTTGAGCTGGATTACGACGACGATAGCCTGACAGCGAACATGCGTTGTGCCTATCCACTGGAAGCGATTTCCAACGCCTCCTCCACCGGTCTGGGCGGGCATCCAAAGAACATCATCATGCTGACCTGTGATGCGTTTGGCGTGCTGCCGCCAATCGCCCGGCTGAGTCCGGCGCAGGCGATGTACCACTTCTTGTCAGGTTTTACCGCCAAGGTGGCCGGAACCGAGCGCGGCGTAACCGAGCCCGAGCCGACCTTCTCCACCTGTTTCGGCGCGCCGTTCATGCCGCGTCGGCCCGAAGTGTACGGCAACCTGCTACGCGAAAAAATCGCCCAGCATGGTGCGACCTGCTGGCTGGTGAACACCGGCTGGACCGGCGGCGCATTCGGCACCGGCAACCGCATGCCGATCAAAGCGACCCGCGCGCTGCTGACCGCCGCGCTGGAAGGCTCGCTTGCAAATGCTGAATTCCGCAAGGACCCGAACTTTGGCTTTGACGTGCCGGTCAGCGTACCGGGCGTGCCAGAGGTTCTGCTGGACCCGCGCCGCACCTGGGGCGACCCGCAGGGCTATGACGCACAGGCAAACAAGCTGGTGCAGATGTTCGCGGACAACTTCGAACAGTATGTTCCGCACATTGATGATGACGTGAAGGCCGTCGCCATTGGCTGACCTGCAACCGCATGACATTTCAAAAGCCCGGACGCCCCGCCGGCGCCAGGCTTTTTGTATTTGGCAGCATGCAGAAACGCGACTTGCGCGGGCCAGAAACTGGCGTACAACAAGGCATGACAAGAACACTGAATGTTGACCCCGCCGGTCCTCTGGACCTGCTGCGCGCCTGCCCCGCCTATATTGCCACATCGCTCGCCCGCACCGCGATTGCGGGCAGGGATATGTGGGTCAAAGACGAAACCCACCGCATGCGACTTGGCGCGTTCAAAGCGCTGGGGGGCGTTTACGCCGTGGCACGGCTGATCGAGGCGGGATTAGGCCAACAAATCGCGCCGGAGGATTTTGTGTCGGAAGACACCAAGACCGCCGCCTCAGCCATGACCTTTGTCTGCGCGAGCGCGGGGAACCATGGAATGTCGGTTGCTGCCGGGGCGCAACTCTTTGGCGTGCAGGCACGGATCTATCTGGCTGAAACGGTGGATGAAGCCTTTGCTGAGCGTCTACGCGGGCGCGGGGCCGAGGTGGTGCGCGCGGGTGAGACATACGAAGAAAGCGTAGCCGCCGCCGTGGACGATGCGGCACGAACCGGAGCCATCCATCTGGCGGACGGGTCCTGGCCCGGCTACACCGAACCTCCAAGTTTGGTGATGGAGGGCTATACAATCATCGCCGAAGAAATGCGCGATACGCTGCGCGATGCAGGCACATGGCCCGATCACGTGTATCTGCAGGCGGGGGTTGGCGGGTTCGCCGCCGCGATTGCCGAAATGATCCGCCGCAACTGGGACGTTCAGCCAAAGATCACCGTGGTGGAGCCAGAAGCCGCTGCGTGCCTGAAAGCCAGCGTGGCGGTGGGTGAGGTTTGCACCGTGGAGGGCCCCGTGTCGGACATGGGGCGGCTCGACTGCAAGACGCCATCCATGCTGGCGTTTGAAAGCCTGCGCCAAACCGCCAATGCCTTTGAAACCGTCAGCGAGGAGGAGGCTCAGGCCGCCGTTCAAGCCGCAGCCGAAGCTGGGTTTGGAACCACCCCGTGCGGAGCGGCCGGGCTTGCTGCCGCCCTGCGCGGATCAGCGAAATCGCCATTGGTGATCCTGTCGGAAGGGGCCGTTGATGCCGGTTGACCTGATCGCATTCCGGCGGGACCTGCATGCCAATCCTGAAACCGGAATCGAGTTGCCCCGTACCGCTGCTAAGGTGGCCGATATGCTTAAGGCCGCCGGGCTGGAGGTCACGCAAGGTGTCGGCGGGCACGGCGTGGTCGCCACCCTGCGACGCGGGTCCGACAACGACGCCATCGGGTTCCGCGCTGATATGGATGCTCTTCCCATCACCGAAGACACCGGGCTGCCATACCAATCCCAAAACTTCGGCGTGTTCCATGGTTGCGGCCATGACGGGCACACGACCATGTTGCTGGGGGCCGCGCTGGCGCTGGCCGAAGATACCGCATTGGAGCGGACCGTGCATTTCATCTTTCAGCCGGATGAAGAAAACGGCACCGGTGCGCGGGCGATGGTGGACGACGGTCTGTTTGACAGGTTTCCGATGCGCGCCGTCTACGGCCTGCATAACTGGCCCGGCGCGGAGGTTGGGCAATTTCTGACCGGTCCCGGACCGTTTTTTGCCTTCGAAGACAATTTCGAAATCCGAATCACCGGGCGCGGCGGCCATGCGTCAATGCCAGAGATTGGTGTGGATCCCCTTGTCACCGGGGCAGCCCTTGTGATGGAACTGCAAACCATCGTATCGCGCTCGATTGCCGGGCGGGACCATGCGGTGGTGTCGGTGACCGAATTCATCACCGATGGCGCGCGAAACATCCTGCCCAGCCACGTGACTTTGCGTGGCGACTGTCGTGGGTATGCGCAAGAGGTCTCTGACACTATCCAGACCCGCATGCGCGCGATTGCCGATGGGGTCGCAGTGACCCACGGGGCCAGCGCAGAGGTAGGCTACAGCACATCGTTCCAGCCACTGATCAACGATGCCGCCCATGTCGAAACAGTCGCTGCGGCTGCGGGGCAGGTCGGTGCGGTTGACACATCCCAAGGTCGGTTTGGCACTTCGGAAGATTTCGCGGAGTTCCTGCGCCACCGCCCCGGTGCCTTCATCCTGATGGGCAATGGGACGACAGGGGCACATGCCATGCCGTTGCATAACGCAAAATATGACTTCAACGATGACGCCATCGCGACAGGTGTGGCGTTCTGGACGGCGTTGGCCCACATGGATTGAACTGGACCAAGGTCCAGACGCTGGCACAGCCCCTGCGACATCCGCGCAATTTTTGAACATTGACGAACCTTAAAACGAATTTAAGTTGCGCTGCAGGTGCAAAGTGACTAGGACCGGACAGACCGGGAAAAGGAGGTGATTCATGGCCCACGACGGACAAGACATGCTCATGGAACAGACTGTTTTGCTGCCTGATCTGCTGACACTGACCAAAGCTGCAATTGCTCCGGTCGACGCCATCCTGGCGACCGCCATTGACAAGGTGCGCGACATGGTCAGCGAGAACGGCCGCTTTTCCGGCGCGCTACTGGAAGCCAACCAGAGCGCTGCGCATGGGCTGGCATGGCTGGCGACGTACGCCCAAAGCCTGACCCAGATGCAGGGCTGGGCCGAACGACTGCAAGACAGCGGCAACTTTGGTGAAATCGAACAGCTGATCCACCAAATCGCTTTTGGTGAATACCTCTGGCAGATCTATGGCGGCATCCCCATGAGCCAAGGCGAAATCATTCGCCTGCAGGACCTCGGGTTGACCCAGGAAGACATGCGCGCACTGATGGAACCCTCCGTCATGACGCTGACCCATTCCGCAAATAGCCAAGCTGCGAGGATGCGGCTGGTGGAGTTGATCCAGGAACAGACTGCGAATGCGACCTTTGGCGCCAGCGGGCTGGACGAAGAGCTGGAAATGATCCGCGATCAGTTCCGCCGCTATGTCGTCGACAAGGTCGAACCCCATGCACATGACTGGCACCTGAAAGACGAACTGATCCCCATGGAGGTCATCGACGAACTGGCCGAAATGGGCGTGTTCGGGTTGACCATTCCAGAAGAACTGGGTGGTTTCGGCCTGTCCAAGGCCTCCATGGTGGTGGTTTCCGAAGAATTGTCGCGCGGTTACATCGGCGTCGGCAGCCTTGGTACCCGGTCCGACATCGCTGCGGAGTTGATCATCTGCGGCGGTACAGACGAACAGAAAGAAAAATGGCTGCCGAAGATTGCCAGCGGGGAAATCCTGCCGACTGCGGTGTTTACGGAACCCAACACCGGGTCCGACCTGGGAAGCCTTCGAACCCGCGCGGTCAAGGACGGGGACGACTACAAAATCACCGGCAACAAGACGTGGATCACCCACGCAGCACGTACCCATGTGATGACCTTGCTGGCCCGGACCGACCCGGAGACTACAGATTATCGCGGCCTGTCAATGTTCCTGGCAGAAAAGACACCCGGCACGGATGAAAACCCGTTCCCGACCGAAGGCATGACCGGTGGCGAGATCGAGGTCCTGGGTTATCGCGGGATGAAAGAGTACGAGCTAGGTTTCGATAACTTCCACGTAAAGGGTGAAAACCTACTGGGGGGCGAGGAAGGCAAAGGCTTCAAACAGCTGATGGAAACCTTCGAATCCGCCCGTATCCAGACCGCCGCCCGCGCGATTGGTGTGGCGCAATCCGCGTTGGACATCGCCCTGCAATACGCCCAGGACCGCAAGCAATTTGGCAAATCACTGATCGAATACCCACGCGTAGCCGGAAAACTGGCGATGATGGCAGTTGAGATCATGATCACACGGCAACTGACATATTATTCTGCTTGGGAAAAAGACCATGGTCGCCGCTGCGACCTGGAAGCCGGGATGGCCAAGCTGCTGGGCGCACGCGTGGCATGGGCCGCTGCGGATAACGGTCTGCAGGTTCATGGTGGCAACGGCTTTGCACTGGAATACAAGATCAGCCGTGTGCTGTGTGACGCCCGTATTCTGAACATCTTTGAAGGTGCGGCGGAAATTCAGGCTCAGGTGATCGCGCGGCGTTTGCTGGGTTAAGGCGCCCACAATCTGAACATTTGGAACCGGGGGCCACTCCCCCGGTTTTTCTTTGTCCGACACCCGGGCTGCTTCCATCACATTTACAGCAGCCCGCTTCGCATGAGGCGAATGCTCCGGTATGCCCAAACTATGCGACTGTTCCTTGCCCTGACCCTGCTATCCACCGCCGGCTGTGTCGGTGACGAAACCTTTAACAAATATGGTGCGGCGGATCGTGTTTGGGTACTGTCAGAGCTCAATGGCGAGGCAGTGTCCGTGCCCATTACTCTAACCGTTCCCACCCCGGGCCGGATCGCCGGACAGGCGGTCTGTGTGACTTATGCCGCCGAAATGATCGCGCCGTATCCGTGGTTCGACACCGAGGCGATCGAAACCAGCAACCGCACATGCGAGAAAACGCCAACCGAAACCCGTTACTTGCTGGCCCTGACCGGGGCGACCCAGTCCGAGGTTCTAAACGATACACTGATCATATCTGGCAACGGAGCGGAGTTGGTGTTCAAAGCCGCCGAGTGAACGCGTCTATAAACCGGGCACGAACCTCGGGAAGAGGTTTATGCGCCAATTCTGCCGCCACCCGATGCTCCAGAAAATGGCCTGTTGTCTGGAATCCGGCGGCTATTTCAACATCTGGAGCAGTACCTTCACCCCGCAGACAAGGGGGCAGAGGCAGCAAACGGTCCACCCATTCCCCCGCCCCCTTCGCTGACACGGCCCGGCCTGTGCGGGGCGAGACATAGGTCAGCCCATCCGTCTGGCCTGTCACGGCACAGACGGAAAGGTCCAGACCATAACCCAGTTCCTCCAGCAAATCGCGTTCCCAGTGCAGATAGGCTAGTGGCCAGATCTCGGTCTGGCCCAACAGGTCCAGCAGGCGTTCCGTGCGTGTATAGAACACGACGTGGGCCTGCCGTTCCGGCAGGCAGAAGGATACCAGCCCCACCACCGCGTTGAGCCCGGCCAGGGCCAGCCGGTCGCCCATAGCCACCGCTGCCCGACTGCGGACAGGTTCCACTTGGTAAGTGCCCAGATGGTCTTCCAAGCGCGCGCGCCATTCCACCTGCACCTGCGCACCGGGCTGCAGGACCGGGGCAAGTTTCCGGCTGGTCCCGCCGCGCACGATGCCTGAATGCCTGCCGTGGTCTTCTGTGAATACGTCGATGATCGCCGCAGTTTCGCCATGCGGCCGGACGGTCAGCAAGATACCATGGTCGGTCCATTCCATGGCGCGACTATCGGCGTGGATACGCCGGGTGGCAAGGTGGCGCTTGCCTGGGCTCGTCACCTGTTCCACCGTCCGGCGCATGCAGGCCCCAACCAAATACCCCACGCCCCGTTTGCCAGCCGCGATTGTAGCAATCATCGCGGCGGGTGCCTTTGTGTTCTACTTGTGCGAGGCGCGGACCCGCTTCCCCGACCGGGACATCTCTACCGAGCTGTGGCGTCAGGCGCGATACTTTACCATTCTGACCACACTGCTGGTGGCTACTGGCTTTACCTGGATTGTGCTTACCGCGCGGGCCAGCCCGGTGTGGAGCACGGCGCTTGCCTATTGGATTGCCATTGTCGGGGTCGTCTATCACGGTCTCCTCGCGCGCGATCTGCAGGGGCTGCGCTGGTGGTCGGATCAGGCGTTGCACACGATTGTACCAATCACCGTGGTGATCTGGTGGCTGACGACCGGTCCAAAGTCGGGATTGCAATACTGGCATGCAAAGCTGTGGCTGATCTGGCCCGCGCTGTACATGGCATATGCGCTACTTCGGGGAGAGATTGACGGACGGCACCCATACTTCTTCATCGACCCGCCACTCATTGGCTGGCCCAAGGTGATCTTGTGGTGCGTCGGGTTGGGCGGAGTGTTCTGGCTGTTTGGAGTGCTGATTATCGCGATGACGCGCCGGTTCAGTCCAGCCCGTCTTCACCCAGCAAATGGCGGCCCTTGCGGTCTTCGACCTCAATAACCCACAGGTCCGGGTCAAAGCCGCACTGCTTGGCGATTGCGTTGTCCACATCGGTTTCGTCCCCAGCCGCAAGTTCTACCCAGGTGCGCGCGCCGGACATCAGATCAAAACTACGCTGGAACGCTGTGGCCTGACCGTTCAGTGTGTTGAGTTTCACCATAACCGCACCTGCTGTGTCATCGCCATGGGACACAACAAAGGCCGGGATATCCATCAGGCGCAGGCGCGTAAGATAGGCATCCACCCAGATGCGGGCCGTTAAACGCATGGTCGTTGCACCAGCAGCGTGGCCTGCCTAAGCGCCATCCTTGAAGTCCAGTCCCATTTCCGAATACCGCTCCGCATCGTCCATCCACTTTTCGCGCACAAGCACCCGGGTGAAGAGGTGTACTTTGCGTTCGAGGAATTTCTCCAACTCTTCGCGCGCGGCCCGGCTGACGGCCTTGATCGTTTCGCCTTTCTTGCCCAGCACAATGCCCTTATGGCCGTCGCGGGACACATAGATGACCTGATCTATACGGGCGGAGCCATCGGGCCGTTCTTCCCAGCTCTCCGTCTCGACGGTCAACTGGTACGGCAGTTCCTGATGCAGGCGCAGGGTCAGCTTTTCACGGGTCATTTCCGCCGCGATCATGCGTAGGGGCAGATCGGCGATCTGGTCTTCGGGGTAGAGCCACGGGCTGTCAGGCATTTCACCGGCCAGCCATTTGCGCAGGTCGTCTACGCCGTGTCCACGCTCGGCCGAGATCATGAAGGTTTCAGCGAAGGGAAACTCGGCGTTCAGCTTCTCGCTGAGGCCCAGCAGCTCTTCAGCCTGGACCTTGTCGATTTTGTTGATGGCCAGCGCGACTTTGCGTTCACCGGCCACCTGCGGTAACCCGTTCAGAATGTTGGCGACACCATCGGTCAGGCCTCGGTGCGCCTCTACTAGCAGGACGATCACATCAGCGTCTGCAGCTCCGCCCCAAGCGGCGGCGACCATGGCGCGGTCCAGCCTTCGACGCGGACGAAACAGACCGGGCGTGTCCACGAACACGATCTGCGCATCGCCTTCCAGCACTACGCCCCGGATACGTGCGCGGGTGGTCTGCACCTTGTGCGTCACGATCGAAACCTTGGCCCCGACCATGCGATTGAGCAGCGTGGATTTGCCCGCGTTCGGTTCCCCGATCAGAGCAACAAACCCGGCTTTGGTGGGTCCATCCTGAGTGGTCATGTCTGTTTCTCCAGACATTTCAGCAGGAGATTGGCGGCTGCCTGTTCTGCTTCGCGTTTCGATCCGCCTTCGGCATGCGCCTCTGCGCCGGAGGCCAGCCGTGCAGCGATGGTAAACCGGGGCGCGTGGTCGGGACCATCTCGGGCAATTTCTACATAGCGCGGCGGGGGTTCACCCCGCGCCTGTACCCATTCCTGCAATGCGGTTTTGGCATCGCGCGCTTGGGCTTCGACATTGATCAGCTTGTCACCCCAATGCTGCAGGATCACCTTGCGCGCGGCATCCAGCCCACCGTCGAGATAGATCGCGGCTAGCACCGCCTCCATCGCATCGCCGAGAATGGCGTTCTTGCGACGGCCGCCCGTGTTCTGTTCGCCGCGCCCCAGCCGCAGCACCGCGCCAAGGTCCATCGTACGGGCAACATCGGCACAGGTTTCTTTGCGCACAAGCGCGTTGTAGCGGGGTGCTAACGTACCTTCGTCGGCGGATTGATCCTGCGCCAGCAGCGCCTCAGCAATAGCAAGATTCAGAACCCGGTCACCCAGAAACTCCAACCGCTGGTTGTTTGGCCGCGTATCGCTGGCCAAAGAGTTATGCGTCAGCGCGCGTCGCAACAGGCCAGGATCGGAAAAGCTGTAACCGATCCGGTCCTGAAAGTCGGAAAGCTCGCGTGACTGCTTCACTCGATCCTCTTGAAGAACCGACCACCGCGCCAATCCCAGAAGAATAGCATCGACCGTCCAGCGGCTGAGAACATGATGCGGTCGGCCCGGCCGACTAGGTTTTCATAC
>JAEPNQ010000124.1 GCA_017643305.1 Marinibacterium sp.
AAGGGCGTATAAGGTATTACTCACCGTTTCCAGTGGCTATTCCTTAGATCTGGGCACGTTCCCACGCGTTACTAACCCGTCCGCCGCTCACCCGAAGGTGCGCTCGACTTGCATGTGTTAGGCCTGCCGCCAGCGTTCGTTCTGAGCCAGGATCAAACTCTCAAGTTGAAAAGCTGTTGCCAGCTTATCCTTGACGTTCGAACCTCTGCACATCATTCCTGATCGGCTAAGATCAGGACTGTCTCTGTTTGTTGTGCTTCTGGTTTCATAAGAAACCGAAAGCCGTACAAACAGTGAAGCTGACTATCCATCATCGGGATCTGATCAGATCATCACCCTAGGTAGTTTGATATGCTTTGATTTGATCCATCGAAAGAACCAAACCGCCCACATATCTCTTCAGATATAACAGTTTCAAATAGCGTAGAGACAAAATCGGCTGGATGCGCCCTTTCTCTCTGGCGCGCCCCGCCTCAGTTACCTCAAAGTTTTTTGCCTCGCTTCACTCTAGAGCTTCGCTCCGTTGTTCCGTCTGGCGTTCCGTTGTACGCCTCAGCGCCGCCGGTGAGGGGGTGTTTACGTATTGGGCTGGTGAGCCGCAAGCCCTTTTTTTGAGAAACGTGATCTTTTTTTGACACTTTTGGAAAATTTATAAATATCAATGGTTTGTGATGTGAAGAACTTACAGACACCTACACTGCAGCGTTAGCGCCAGCAGAATCGCTGGGCAGCACGCACGACTCACCGGAGCATATCCTACCAGATATTGTGATACTCACAGACTTGTCCCCAAGAATATCCCCAGATCAGCTAAATCGCTCCCCGAGTCACCGAGCGACTCATGGCAATAGCATCCTGAATCAGGTGAAGCGCGGATCAGGCGGTGTTCACTCGACGCCGAAACTGGACTCGCAGGGACAAAAGCGCCACGATCACCAGCAGATAGATAAGCGGTTCCATCTGCCAACCCTTGGACAGCATCACATAGTGTAACGCACCCAGCAGAACGGACGGATAGACCAACCAGTGTACCCGCCGCCATGCCGCAGCGCCCAGACGACGTATGGAAAGAGTATTAGATGTGATCGCCAGCGGGGTCAGCAGAACAAACGCCAGCATACCCACTGTTATATAGGGGCGCTTTGCGATATCCTGCAGGATGCGGTCCAGCGCACCCACGTCCAGCAGCAGCCAGACCAGCAGGTGCAGCGATACATATGTATAGGCAGCGAGCCCCAGCATGCGGCGAAACTTTAGCAAGTTGAGCCCTGCGAACCGGCGCAATGGGGTGATGCACAGACCGGCCAAGAGGAACTGCAACGCAAGTTCTCCATATTCATGTTCCAGTTCCTTGATGGGTTCGACCCCAAGGCCGCCAGTCAGCCCCAACCAAAACAGCCAAGGCGCAGGGAGAAGGCACAGTATATACAGTGGCCATGTCGGCACGCGGCGGGCCCATCCGTTTATGATCTGTGTCCAGTCTTTCATGTGCACGATCTAAATATGGCGCGGGTCACGAACAAACCACGTCCTGTCACAAAGAAATCGGAAATGTTTCAGAAGTGCCAAAGGAAGCGACACCGGCCCACCGAGGGCCGGCGCGATCGATTTAATGGAACTTGGCCAGATCCATACCGTCATACAGCGCGGCCACTTCGGCCTCATATCCGTTGAACATCAGGGTCGGCTCTTTCTTGGCAAAGAGGCCACCGCCGATGCGGCGTTCTTCAGCCTGGCTCCACCGTGGATGGTTAACGTTGGGGTTCACGTTGGAATAGAACCCGTATTCTCGCGCGCTGTACTTGTTCCAGCTGGTGGGCGGTTCGTCCTCAGTGAGGGTGATCTTCACAATCGACTTGATGGATTTGAACCCGTATTTCCACGGCACCACCAACCGGATCGGCGCGCCGTTCTGTTTCGGGATGGGTCTGCCGTAGATGCCAGTAGCCATCATGGTCAACGGGTGCATGGCTTCGTCGAGGCGCAGACCTTCGACATACGGCCATTCGATCACCGGATACCGCAGGCCCGGCATTTCTTCCGCTCGCAGCAAGGTTTCGAAGGCCACATATTTCGCACCGTCCTTAACCCCCGCCATATTCAGTAGGTCGGCCAGTTCGAACCCGTTCCAAGGCACTACCATCGACCATGCTTCGACACAGCGGAACCGGTAGATGCGCTCTTCGATTGTCATTTCAGATATGATGTCGGCAAAGTCATAAGTGCCGGGCCGGTCCACCAGCCTTCCGATTTCGATGGACCATGGCGTGGTTGTCATCTGGTGGGCATGGCGCGCAGGATCGTCCTTGCCGGTGCCGAATTCATAGAAGTTATTGTATGTGGTGATCTCTTCCCAGCTGTTGGGCTCCAGATCCGTGGCGGCCATGCCCGGCCCAGCTATGGCCCCCAGCCCCAGTGCCGCGCCACCAGCCAGGAGCTGGCGGCGATTCATATAAGAGCTGTAGGGTGTGACATCTGCGCGGGTCAGATCGTTTTTCCAGCGATGGGCCATAGGTGTCTCCGGACATATTGGATGATTGCAGATGTAGCGGTATCTGGCCGTGAACCCAAATCTCTTGATCTCACAATTGCGTCGGTGAACGTTTCAATCCCAGCCGCCCGCGCACCAGATCCCACCGCCGACGCCGACGCGCCAGCCGCCCTTTACGCCTTGCGCGGTCGGACCGGCGCAGCAGTTTGCGCAGCTCGTCACCCCCCGGCCCTGCCAGCGCGCCCGTACCATCAAGATACTGGGGCAGCTCCAGCAACGGGTTCGTGTTCGCCTCAACGATCACCGGGCCCTCCGGGCAAATGGCCACGTCCCAGCCAATCAGGGGCAGGCCATAAAACAAACCGCTGGCCTGCAGCACCAGATCGCAGACCTTTGGCCAGTGCGGTATGTACAGCGCATCCAGTACGGCACCAGTATCAGGGTGGGTCTCGAGCCGCTGCCGATTGCCGGTGGGATCGCTGTAAACCGAGCCAATGCGTCCGCTCTTCAGATCCACCGCCGCCGCTGCATTCCCAGCGCGGGGGTGGTCCGTAACACCGTCTCCCATCGGCACCTTCCAGAACGCACGATATAGCTGCGCAGCGTCGCCGTTATATAATGTGACCACTCTCACCGTTGCCAGCACTGGCCCGACCCGGTGGACCAGATCTGGGTGCTGTTTAAGAAACGGCTGAAACAGGTAGCCGCCTGCGCAGTGGTGATCCTGCAGCATGGTCCAGAATTCAGGCAATGGGACAGGGTCGCCATCGACGGTCAGGATCTCGTCCGTCTGATCATCGTAGCCGAAAATGGCAATCTCTCCGCCTTCGCGCTGGCCCATCAGCGGTTTGCCGAACAGCGGCAGGTCTTCCAATTCGTTCAGCATGGCGCGCAAGTCATCCGCGGCCTGAATCTGTCGGATACCGGGCGGCCCGGGGCGACCGAACACGGCATGTATCTCCGCCCCGCGCAGGCCCGCTCCGGCCAGTGTTGCCCCAAACAATAGCTTGTCGGCCACCAGCCCGCGGCGGTTGGACATGCGATTGATCCGCAGCGCCAGTCGGGCGGCCCCGTATCCTCCTACAAACGACCGCGCCTGGGACGCAGATTTTGCCGCCAGCCCCAGCCTGCGAAATTCCGATAGCGTTAGACCCCGTTGGAAGGCCCGCGCCCGCAGGTATGCGATGAGAGTGGTCAACCTTGCTGCAATGCGCTGCTCATATCGGGGCGCGGGTAAAGTTCATTCATCGGGATACTGCCGCCCGTATCCTGCACCAGCCGCACGTGATGCCGCCGCATCAGGCGCGGTTCCGAGACACCAACAGAATGCGCGATGGTTTCAACCTCATGAATGATCTCTTTCGCGTAGCGGGCCACCCGTTTGTGTTTTTGTTCCACGACCAGCCCCTTGTGATAGCGCGGGTTATGAGTTGTGATTCCAGTGGGGCAGGTATTCTTGTTGCATTTCAACGCCTGGATGCAGCCCAGCGAGAACATGAAGCCGCGCGCAGAGGTCACGAAATCTGCGCCCGCCGCCAGCGCCCATGCCAGATCACCGGGATTGACCAGCTTGCCGCTGGCAATCAGCCGGATGCGGGATTTCAACCCATAGGCATCGCGCAGATCCGCAACCAGCGGCAGGGCTTCGCGCACCGACATGCCCACCAGATCCATCAGCGGCATGGGCGCAGCGCCGGTACCGCCTTCGCCGCCATCTATGGTGATGAAATCAGGCGCGTCTTCTTCCCCATGTTCGGCAATGGTGCGAAACAAGTCTTCCAAAGGCAAGGTGCCACCAACCACGGTCTTGATGCCGACGGGTTTGCCCGTCACCTCCCGTACATGGCGAATGACACGCAGCAGATCACCGAAATTCGCGATGTCTAGATGCCGGTTGGGCGACAGGCTGTCCTTGCCCTCCTCAATCCCGCGGATCGCGGCAATCTCGGGCGTGACCTTGGCACCGGGCAGGATACCACCCTTGCCGGGCTTGGCACCCTGCGCCAGCTTGATTTCAAACATGCGCACCGCGTCATGATCTGCAATGGTCCGCAGTTTTTCATCACTCAGCTTGCCCTCGGCATCGCGCACACCATATTTCGCCGTTCCGATCTGGTAGACGATGTCGCAACCACCTTCGAGGTGGAATGGGCTGAGCCCGCCTTCGCCAGTGTTCAACCAAATATTTGCGTCTTTCGCGCCCCGGCTTAACGCCTGGATCGCGGGGCGCGACAGGGCGCCAAAGCTCATCCCCGAGATATTGAAGAAGGACGGCGCAGCATAGGGTTTGCGCGCGCCTGGCCCGATCACCAAAGGTTCTGAACTGGCAAACTGGTCGTCCAACGGCGGGAAAGGCGCGTTCACGAATATCGGCGTCCCTGTCACGCTGAGATTTCGGGTGGACCCAAAGGCCACAGTATTGTCATGCCCCTGCGCGGCACGGTCGACCCATTCCCGCTGCGCGCGATTGAACGGCAATTCTTCACGGTCCATCGCAAAGAAATACTGACGGAAAAACTCCCCAAGCGCCGAAAACAGATATCGGAACCGCCCGATCACCGGGTAATTTCGCCGGATCGCGTCCCCCGTTTGCAGCCGATCCGCGATGAAAAACACCACGATCAGCAACGCAGCAATACCAACGATTGCCACGAAGGTTAGCGACAAAAGCTGCAAGGCCCGGATCGTGAATTCCATTGGACGTGCTCCAACCCTTTGACATGGCGCAAGGCGCGCCTGATACCTTTTGTGCAGACTGTGCCCGAAACATGCTGCAATCAAGCACGTGTGCATGGTTGAAGGGGAGTATATGCACTTGATTCTGTCTGCTGTGGCCGTTGCAACGCTGGCCAGCGCGAGTTTTGCCGAAGACGGACTTGTCACATACACGCCGAAGGATGCCTTTGACGACGTGGTGTTCGGGCCATAAGAAAAAGCCCGCCTTAGATGGCGGGCTTTCCCTCATCATGGGATCCGTTGGTTAGTGCACCACGGCATCACCCGGGCGGGCTCGGTTGGAGCTGGCAATGCGGTCGCCGATTACCAAACCATCTGCACTAGCGCTAACCGGTACAGTTGCACCATCCATCACGTCTCCGGCCAGCAACATTTCGGCCAGCGGGTCCTGTAGGGCGCGTTGGATCACTCGCTTGAGCGGACGTGCGCCAAACACAGGATCATAACCTTCGTCTGCCAGCCAAGTCTTGGCCTCTGCGTCCATTTCCAGCACGATCTTGCGCTGAGCCAGACGTTTCTGCAGGCGACCCAGCTGGATATCCACGATCCCGTCCATGTCAACGCGACCCAGCCGGTCGAAGATGATAGTTTCATCCAGACGGTTCAGAAATTCGGGCCGGAAATGCGCCCTGACCGCATCCATCACGTCGCGCCGAGCATGCGCGCTGTCCGCACCTTCGGGCAGCTGGCTCAGCGCCTGCGACCCAAGGTTGGAGGTCAGCACAATCAGCGTCTGCTTGAAATCCACAGTGCGGCCCTGGCCATCGGTCAGCACACCGTCGTCAAGCACCTGTAACAGCACGTTGAAGACATCCGGATGCGCCTTTTCGACCTCGTCAAACAACACCACCTGATACGGACGGCGACGCACAGCTTCGGTCAGAACCCCGCCTTCGTCATAGCCAACATAGCCTGGAGGCGCACCAATCAGACGAGCGACCGCGTGTTTTTCCATGAACTCGGACATATCGATGCGGACCATCGCGTTGTCGTCGTCAAACAGGAAATTGGCAACCGCCTTTGTCAATTCGGTCTTGCCCACACCGGTCGGCCCAAGGAACAGGAAACTGCCCAACGGGCGGTTTTCGTCATTCAGACCCGCGCGCGCCCGGCGTACCGCGTTTGACACAGCCGTAACCGCCGCGTTCTGGCCGATCACCCGCTTGTGCAGGTCGTCTTCCATGCGCAGCAGCTTTTCACGTTCGCCTTCCAGCATGCGCGAGGTCGGGATACCCGTCCAGCGTTCGACCACGTCAGCCACCTGTTCGGGACGCACGGCCTCTTCCACCATCATGCCGCTGTCTTCGCGGTTTTCGGCTTCGGACAGTTTCTTTTCCAGATCCGGGATCACGCCATAAGACAGCTCCCCGGCCCGGCCCAGATTGCCTTGCCGTTTGGCGATATCCAATTCGGCGCGGGCGTGGTCCAGCTGTTCCTTAAGATCGCGGGCACCGGCCAGCTTGTCGCGCTCGGCCTGCCATTGGGCGGTCATTTCCGCGGATTGTTCTTGCAGGTCCGCCAGATCTTTTTGCAGATTTTCCAGCCGGTCCTTGGAGGCCACATCATCTTCCAGCTTCAGCGCCTCAACCTCGATCTGCATTTGCAAGATCTGCCGATCCAACGCGTCCAGTTCTTCGGGCTTGCTGTCCACCTCCATACGCAGACGGCTCGCCGCTTCATCCACCAAGTCGATGGCCTTGTCCGGCAGGAACCGGTCGGTGATATAGCGATGGCTCAGCGTCGCAGCAGAAACCAGCGCGCTGTCCGAAATGCGCACGCCGTGGTGGAGTTCATACTTTTCCTTAATGCCACGCAGGATAGAAATAGTGTCTTCCACAGTCGGTTCCTGCACAATCACCGGCTGGAACCGACGGGCCAGAGCCGCGTCTTTTTCCACATATTTGCGGTACTCGTCCAGCGTGGTCGCGCCAATACAGTGCAACTCACCCCGCGCCAGCGCCGGTTTTATCAGATTTGCGGCGTCCATCGCGCCATCGGTTTTGCCAGCGCCAACCAGCGTGTGCATTTCGTCGATGAAAAGGATGATCTCACCCGCGGCCTCGGTCACTTCGGTCAGCACGGATTTCAGACGCTCTTCAAATTCACCGCGATATTTTGCGCCAGCAATCAGCGCGCCCATATCCAGCGCCAGCAACTTCTTTTCGCGCAGGCTTTCGGGCACGTCGCCGTTCACGATGCGTAGCGCCATGCCTTCGGCAATCGCGGTTTTACCCACGCCGGGTTCGCCGATCAGAACCGGGTTATTCTTGGTCCGTCGGCTCAGCACCTGCATGGCACGGCGGATTTCATCGTCGCGGCCGATGATCGGGTCGATCTTGCCTTCGCGCGCCGCTTCGGTCAGGTCGCGAGCGTATTTCTTCAGCGCGTCATACCCTTCTTCAGCCGTCGCACTGTCTGCAGTTCGGCCTTTGCGGATGTCATTGATCGCTTCGTTCAGCTTCTGTGCGGTCACGGCCCCGGCATCCAGCGCATCCTTGGCGCCGGATTTCACCATGGCCAGCGCCATCAAGATGCGTTCGACGGGCACAAAACTGTCGCCAGCCTTGTCGGCAATCTTTTCCGCCTCAGCCAGCACCTTGGCGGTCTGGCCGTCCAGATAAATTTGGCCAGCATCGCCGCTGACCTGCGGGATCTTGGCAATCGCCGCTTCCAGCGCTTCGACCACGCGCACAGGCGCACCGCCCGACCGCTGGATCAGATTGCTGGCCATACCCTCATCGTCGTCCATCAGGGCTTTCAAAATATGTTCGGGAGCAAGGCGCTGGTGGTTTTCCCGCACCGCAATAGTCTGGGCGGCCTGCATGAATCCGCGGGCCCGCTCCGTGAACTTGGTCAAGTCCATGGTTTTCTCCTTTTCAAGCGCCCTGTTCATGAAACGCCCGGCTTGGCGGCACGTCCCGTTCTGAGCCTTGCATCTGATTTGGGGAGGCGGCGCGCGCCCTACAAGGGGGTAAAATCCGGATTTCGCGTCTATACTGAAAGGGCCACGGCCCGGATATCCCAGAACCATCCCACATCTTTGATCAAATACTCCCGGGGGTCCGGGGGGTGAAGCCCCCTGCTTTAGCCCCGGGCCGCCTTCACGCTGGACGGGCGCCATGTCCAGCGATATAGAGCATCCGTTTGCCCGCACTTCACCGCATTCATTCAACCCAACGGGAGCCCCCATGTCCGATGACCGCCTGATTGTCGCCCTCGATGTCCCCAACGCCATTGCCGGACTTGAGTTGGCCAGCCTCATCGGCGATGCGGTGAGCTTCTACAAGATCGGGCTGGGCATGCTTACTGGTGGCGGGCTGGCCTTGGCCAATGAACTGAAACACGATCACGGCAAGCGGGTCTTTCTTGACATGAAACTGTTCGATATTTCCGCCACGGTCGAATCCGCCGTGCGGGGGCTGGCGCAGTTCGATCTGGATTTCCTGACCGTTCAGGGCGACCCACATGTGGTGCGCGCAGCCAAGATCGGGGCAGAAAAATCCGGCATGAAAATCCTTGCGGTGACGATCCTCACCTCCCTCGACCGGGACGACC
>JAEPNQ010000155.1 GCA_017643305.1 Marinibacterium sp.
CAGGCGCACGTAATCCACGCCCAGCGCGGGCGTGGCCATCCAGCTGCCGGGGTGGCCCGCGACCATTGCAAAGGGCGGTAGCACCTGAAGGTCCTTTTCATACACGAACTGCAAGTCGTTCCGGCCTAGGCCCAGTCCGAGCGCATAGAGCATCACGTCCCGTTGGGAATAGGAGATCTCCCCGTCCGGGAAAGCGAAATTCAGAACTTCGTCGACGTTCATATCGGTCCCCTTAGTAAGATCTGGGCAGGCCCAGCACCCGTTCCCCGATGAAAGAGGAAATGAGCTGTTCGCTGACCGGGACCAGACGGCAGATCATCGCTTCGCGCAACAGCCGCTCCACGTGGTATTCCTTGGCATAGCCCATGCCACCGTGGGTCATCACCGATTGCAGGCAGGCATTATAGCCCGCGCGCCCACCAAGAAACTTGGTGGCATTTGCCTCCGCCCCACAGGGCGCGCCGCTGTCATAGAGCTCTGCCGCCTTCATCGCCATCAGCCAGGCGGCCTCCAGCTCCATCCAGTTTTCCGCCAGCGGGTGCTGGATCGCTTGGTTCTGACCGATCGGGCGGCCAAACACCTCGCGCTCCACCGCATAACCCGCCGCCCGGCGCAGCGCATCCTGCCCGATGCCCACGCCTTCGGCCCCGATCAGGATGCGTTCGGGGTTCATCGCCTGCAGAATATAGCCGAAACCACGCCCTTCGTCGCCAATCAGGTCGCCGTCGGGAATGAACAGATCATCAAAGAACAACATGTTCGAGTCCACCGCCTTGCGGCCCATTTTTGGAATACGCTTCACCTCGATCCGGTCGCGATCGAATTGGGTGTAGAACAGCGACAGGCCGTCTGTGCGCCGGGCGATATCATCCTGGGGCGTCGTGCGGGCCAGCAACATGATCCGGTCGGCGACCTGCGCTGTCGTGTTCCAGATCTTACGACCCCGCACGATCCAGCCGCCATCGACCCGCCGCGCGAAAGTGGAGATCGACGTTGTATCAAGCCCAGCATCGGGTTCCGTTACCCCAAAGCTGACCTTGTGCTCACCCGCAATCAGCGGCGGCAGCCATGCCTGTTTCTGCGCGTTCGTACCATAAAGAACAATGGGATGCGGACCAAACATGTTGATATGCACTGCGCTGGCGGCTGTCATCGCGCCCTGCTTGGCGATGGTGTGCATCATCACCGTGGCTTCGGTCACGCCCAGCCCGGACCCGCCGTATTCTTCGGGCATGGTGATTCCCAGCCAGCCGCCCTGCGCCAGTGCAGTGTGAAATTCATGCGGATAGACCCCATCTTCGTCCCGGGCAAGCCAGTAGTCATCTCCAAAATCGCGGCAGACCGTCTCCACCCCATCACGGATCGATTGTAAATGTTCATTCATGCCTGACCCTCCCGCATTGCAGAATGCCAGTTTTGCCAGTGATCTCAAGCCGGACAGACGCGCAAATTTTGGACATCGAAATGTTCGCTATGTCACAAGCCACGCGGGAGCGGGAAAACAAAACTTGATGTTTCACCGGTGTTTGTGGGAAGTCGAAAAGCGAATTTCCTGCTTCGATCCTTGCAAGGCTCTCTTATGCCCCATTTCATCTTCTTCCAGATGCCCACCAACGGCCTGGCCCGGGTCTGATCATGGCACTGCCTAAACCGCCCAGCTTCGACCTGAACAGCAAGACCGCCCTGGTAACCGGCGCCAGTTCCGGCATAGGCCTGGGCTGCGCCACGGCGCTGGCTGCCAACGGCGCGCATGTGGTGATGGCCGCGCGCGGGCGCGACCGGTTGGAGGCCAGTTGTGCCGAAATGCAGGCCCATGGCTGGTCAGCCGAAACCATCTCACTGGATCAGGGCGACCTGTCAGCGCTGGAGCCACTGCTGAACATGCGCTGCTTTGACGTGGTCGTGAATTCTGCCGGAACAGCGCAGCTTGGCCCGGCTTTCGATACCTCGCCCGATAGCTATGACGCGGTGATGGGACTGAACCTGCGGTCGGCCTATTTCCTGTCCGCATGGGCCGCCAAGGCGTTGCGCGATGCCGGTCGGACCGGGTCCATTATCCATATCTCGTCCCAGATGGGCCATGTGGGCGGGTCGGATCGCACGGTGTACTGCGCCAGCAAATGGGGGCTGGAGGGCATGATCAAATCCATGGCCATCGAATGGGGACCGCTGGGTATCCGCATCAATGCCATCGCACCCACCTTCATCCGCACACCTTTGACGGAACCCACCTTCTCCAATCCCGAGCGCCTGCGCTGGATCGAAGACAAAATCAAACTCGGCCGTGTGGGTGAGATCGAAGACATTATGGGCGCGGTCTTGTATCTGGCCTCCGAGGCCTCGGCTCTGGTGACCGGAACATCGCTGCTGGTCGATGGCGGGTGGACAGCCGGGTGACCTATGCCAGCCGGACATGCGGATGCTGAAAACGCTGCTGTCCCCCTACGCGGTGGGCGTGGCCAGCCGTATTGCAGCGCAGCGAAGAACTCAACCATGACGCATCCTGCTATTTCCGGCGGATGGGCATTGTTGCATCGGTGAGCACGCTGGTGTCGTTGAGCTACGGTCTGCTGGAAGGTGAACCGGCACAGGTAGAACCGGCGCCGCCGGTACAGCAGAGACCCGCCCGTACAGCTCCGTTCGGAGAAATCATACCGTTCCCGGCCAACAATCTCGGTCGCAGCGTTCTTGTCGGTTTTCAGTCCGCGGGCCCAAGCGGCCAGCGTTAATTCGTAATCGTTGGGCCGGTTTTCCATGCCCACCAGTTCCAGATACGGATGCGCTGTTTCGATTACCTCGAGGATCTACGGCAGGTCGCTTTCGCGGAAAATTAGGTGGATGCGGATCATGTCACGCTCCACCCCGCCTGCATCCCCCATGTCATTGTCAGTAGCGAAAAACGCCCGTCAGGCCGCAGTCATGGCGCACAACGGCGGAACAGGCCGTCATAAACCTCCATCCGTTCTCTGCGGCGCATGCCCGGCTTGGCGAAATGTTCGAACTCACCCACGCTGACGGTGGAGTCAAAAGGCGCGTAAGGCTTATACGCTTCGTAAGTCTGCAAACGCGCGCTCACATTCGGCAGGCCCAGGCCTTAGATACAATCCCACGACAAGGGCCTAAGCGTCAGGGCTATAGCTTCTCCCGCACCCCGGTCGCGCATGCCTGCGTTCAGCAAGGTGCCACAGCCACAGCCACAGCCACAGCCACAGCCACAGCCACAGCCACAGCCACAGCCACAGCCACAGCCACAGACAATATCCAGCATGCGGTGGTTTTCATCCACGCCAGCGGCGTTCAGGTGATGCGTAATCTTGTCTGCCTGCGCTTCGTTAAGCGTGATGTCAGGCCAGGAATAGCGCGCGGCGTTGTAGGTCATGCCCTGCCCCAGCCAC
>JAEPNQ010000013.1 GCA_017643305.1 Marinibacterium sp.
TACCTGCGGCGGATCGGGGCAAGAACATTCACAGAAGTCTTCGAAGCTATCGGGGCCATCTGTGATCTCTACTACCCGGAACAGTGCTGGAATTACTTCAAGGCTGCCGGTTATGTCCCAGGTTAATGTCGAAACGCTTTAGATCAGTGTCAGGGGCGCAGAAACGTCATGCAGGCCGGAATAGGCTTTGTGGTAAACTAGGCTTTCATTATCGTGGTCTACGGTGCACAAGACAAAATGATATTCCGTGCCGTTTGCTGACTGCAGCACCTCGAAAACGTCGCCCGAGGGAAACGCGTTTCTGGATACATCGGTGAAACTACCTTACCGTCGTTCAGCAGGAAAACCGAGTTGCAGACAAGTTATTTGACACAAATCATGCGTCAGCTCACCGCCGCCAGCAGGGTCCGAGTATAGTCCTGCTGCGGGTTGCAAAAGATATCGTCGGCAGTCCCCATCTCAACCACGTCACCCTGTTTCATCACGATCACCTTGTGCGACATCGCCCGCACGACTTTCAGATCGTGCGAGATAAACAGGTAGGTCAGCCCGTATTTCTTCTGCAGGTCGCGCAGCAGGTCCACGATCTGCACCTGCACGGTCATGTCTAGGGCGGAGGTAGGTTCATCCAGCACCAACAGCTTGGGCCTCAGCACCATGGCGCGGGCGATCGCGATACGCTGGCGTTGGCCGCCAGAAAATTCATGCGGATAACGATCCATCGTGTCCGGGTCCAACCCCGTTTCCACCATCACCTCTGCCACCAGTTCGCGCGTGTCGCGATGGGCATCGATCTGGTGGATCGCCAGGCCTTCGGCAATGATCTGGAAACAGGACATGCGCGGGCTCAGTGACCCGAACGGGTCCTGAAACACGATCTGCATATCCTTGCGCAAGCGCCGCAGCTCCCGTGTGGACCACGACCGTACGTCAGCCCCGCGAAAGCTGATACCGCCCTCGGATGCAATCAGCCGCATAATCGCCAGCGCCAATGTTGTCTTGCCCGACCCGCTTTCGCCAACGATGCCCAATGTTTCCCCGGTACGAACACTGAAATTCGCGTCATTCACCGCCTTAACGTGGCCCACGGTTCGCTTGAGCAGGCCACGCTGGATTGGGAACCAGACCTTCAGGTGATCTGCGCGCACCATTTCCGGCGCATCCTTCGGGATCGCGTCAGGCTGCCCGGATGGTTCCGCCGCCAACAGCTTGCGGGTATAGGGGTGCTTGGGATTAGCAAAGATCTCTGCCGTTGGACCGGATTCCACAATCTCCCCTTGCTGCATGACACAGACCTTGTCTGCAATCCGCCGGACAACACCCAGATCATGGGTGATAAACAGCAACCCCATGCCTTCGCTGGCCTTAAGCTCTGCCAACAGGTCCAGAATCTGCGCCTGAATGGTCACGTCCAGCGCGGTGGTGGGCTCATCCGCGATCAGGATGTCCGGTTTGTTGGCCAGTGCCATGGCGATCATCACCCGCTGCCGTTGCCCGCCCGACAACTGGTGTGGATTTGCGTCGAGCCGGGTTTCTGCATCCCGAATGCCAACCTTGGTCAACAGTTCGATGATCCGGTCATCCGCAGCCGCGTCTACCAACCCCTGATGCAAGGCCAGCGATTCCGCCAATTGCTTGCGGATTGTGTGCAGCGGGTTCAGCGATGTCATCGGTTCCTGAAAGATAAAACTGATGTCATTGCCGCGCACTTGCCGCAGCATGCTTTCATCGGCACCGATCATCTGCTTGCCGTCATAGGTGACCGACCCGGTCACAGACGCATTGCTCAGCAGCGAAACTGTGGACAGCGCGGTCACTGATTTGCCGGATCCACTTTCGCCCACCAGCGCCACGGTTTCCCCCCGATCCACGGTAAAGGACACCCCGCGCACTGCCTGAATCACGCGACCATCCTGCCGGAAAGAAACCGATAGGTTATCGACGTCGAGAAGCGCGGTCATGAAAACGTCTTTCTCGGGTCAAAGGCATCACGCACGCCTTCGAAAATGAACACCAGCAGCGAAAGCATGATCGCAAAGGTGAAAAAGGCAGAAAACGCCAACCATCCCGCATGCAGGTTGCGTTTCGCTTGCAGCGTTAGTTCCCCCAGCGATGGGGCGGAAGACGGTAGGCCAAAGCCCAGAAAATCTAGCGATGCGAGGCCGCCAATCGTTCCGGTTACGATAAAGGGCATGAAGGTCAGCGTCGCCACCATGGCATTGGGCAGCATATGGCGGAACATGATGGTCATATTGCCCACCCCGAGCGCACGGGCCGCCCGGACATATTCGAGGTTCCGTGCACGCAGAAATTCCGCACGCACCACGCCCACCAAGGCCATCCAGCCAAAGGCAATCATCAGAACCGCCAACAACCACGCGGACCGACCGAGGATCGCGAACATTATGATGATGATGTAAAGCGACGGGATCCCGGACCAGATTTCAATGATCCGCTGGAAAATCAGGTCTATCCAGCCCCCGAAAAAGCCTTGTATCGCGCCGGCTGTGATGCCGATCAGGCTGCTGACTGTTGTCACGATCAGCGTGAAGAGGATCGACAGGCGGAAGCCATATATGACCCGCGCCAGAACATCGCGTTTGGAGTCATCCGTGCCCAGCAAGTTTTGGCTGTTGGGCGGCAAAGGCGCGGCACCTGGTCGGTCTACAGGCGTGTCATAGGAATATGGGATCGGTGGCCAGATCGCCCAGCCGCGAATGATCCCTTCCCCCTCGATCATACCATCGGCGGCATCTTCGATATACCCTTCGGGGTCATCGAAACACAGATCCATGCCCCCGGTGGCAATAAGGCATTTGACCTCTGGGTCGGCATAAGCGGCTTCGGTCTGAAAATCGCCGCCAAAGGCCGTCTCAGGATAAAACTTCCAGATCGGCGTATAGAACTCGCCCTGGTACCGCACGAGTATTGGTTTGTCGTTCGCCAGGAACTCCGCAAACAGGCTCAGCCCGAACAGCACGGTAAAAATCCATAGCGACCAATAGGCCCGACGGTTTTTGCAGAAATTGCGCCAACGCCGCTGGTTCAGGGGGGACATCGCCATGGCTTAGCCCTCCCTCTTTTCAAAGTCGATGCGCGGGTCCACGATCACGTACATCAGATCGCTCAGGATCCCGACCAGCAGGCCGATCAAACCAAATACAAACAGCGTGCCAAACACGATCGGGTAATCCCGCGCCACTGCGGCTTCATAGCCCAGCCGCCCCAAACCATCGAGCGAGAAGATCGTTTCAATAATCACCGATCCGCCAAAGAACACGCCGATGAAAACCGCTGGAAACCCGGCAATCACGATCAGCATAGCGTTCCGGAACACATGGCCATACAGCACTTGGTTTTCATCCAACCCCTTGGCGCGGGCGGTCATAACGTAGTGCTTCTTGATCTCGTCCAGAAAACTGTTCTTGGTCAGCAATGTCAGGGTGGCGAAGGCTGAAATGGTCGATGCTATCACTGGCAACGTGATGTGCCAGAAGTAATCCCCGATCTTGCCCAGCAGACTCAGATCTTCCCAATTGTCTGATGTCAGGCCTCGCAGTGGGAAAATCTGCCAATAAGATCCACCCGCGAACAACACCAGCAGCAGGATCGCAAACAGGAACCCGGGGATGGCATACGCCATGATGATCACGCCGCTGGTCCAAGTGTCAAACCGTGACCCGTCCCGTACCGCCTTGCGCATGCCCAGCGGGATTGAAACCAGATATGCGATCAAAGTGGACCAAAGGCCCAGCGTGATGGACACAGGCATCTTGTCGATCACCAGATCAACCACCCGTTCGGACCTGAAATAGCTTGTACCGAAATCGAATCGCACATAGTTCCACATCATGTTCAGGAACCGTGTCAGCGGTGGCTTGTCGAAGCCGAATTCCTTTTCCAGCTGTTCGATGAACTCAGGCGGCAGGCCCCGTGCGCCAATATATTGGTCATTCTGCGGCGCGTCCTGATCCAGTGTGCTTTCGCCATCTGTACCCGCGAACCCTCCAAACACGTCGCCTTGACCTTGTGCCCGTGCGATGGCCTGTTCCACTGGGCCGCCTGGCACGAACTGTACCAGCGCAAAGTTAACGATCATGATGCCCAGCAAAGTGGGGATGATCAACAACAGCCGTCGCAGAATATAAGCGCCCATTTGGCGGTTACCTCAGCGCGCCCGCAGCCTTGAGCGCTTTGCCCTTGTCCGCCTCATACCACCAGAAATCTAGCCATCCGAGGTCATAGGGCGGCAATGGGTCTGGATGCGCGTATTGATCATAGTAGGCCACCCAATAGCTGTCATTGTACCACATCGGAATCATGAAAAATTCATAACGCAACGCGCGATCTAACGCGCGCAGTGCCAGGTTTTCTTCGTCCCGGCTTTCTGCGTTCAGCGCGGCGTCGATGATTGCATCCACCATCGGGCTGGCCAGATTAGCGGGGTTGAAAACATTGATCTCGGTCTCGGACGTACCATATCGCTGCATCAGCCCAGTTCCAGCGCCCAAAAACGCAGAATAACCATCAAAAACAAGGTCATAATCACGTTCTCGTTCACGCAACGTGTATTGCGACGGGTCCACTTTCTCCAGCTTTGGGTTCACGCCCATCTGCGTCAGGTTTTTGAGGTAGTTTTCGACCACTGCGCTCAACGTGCCTTCCTGTGACGAATTGAATAGGAAGGTCACTGTCAGCAGCTCTCCGGCCGCATTGCGCCGCTTACCGTCATCGCCCACAGGCCACCCTGCTTCGTCCAGCAGCTTCATCGCGGTGCGCAAATTGCGCCGATCATTTAACCGTTTGGGTTTGGAGCTGTGCGGCATCCGGGCTTCGAGCGTCAGCATGTCGGCCGGCACAACATCCCCCAGCGATTTCAGAAACGCCAGTTCGACCTCGTCTGGAACGCCAGTGGCCATCAACGGTGTGTCCTGTGTGAATGACGCGCGCTGTTTGAAAAGACCGTATTGCAGGCTCTCATTCGTCCATTCGAAATTATAGCCAAGCGCCAGCGCTTCGCGCACACGCTTGTCCTTCAGAATCGCACGGCCAAGATTGAACACCATGCCTGACGGCGTGGGTGGTGTGCCATCGGGCAATTCGGCCTTCACGATCTGGCCATTCCGAACTTTCGGAAAATCGTACTGTGTCGCCCATTTCTTGGAATCGCCTTCTTGCCGGAAGGTGTATTCCCCCGCCTTGAATCCTTCGAACGCGGCGGCGTCATCGCCAAAATATTCTACCCGGATCGTATCAAAGTTGTGGCGGCCTACGTTTACCGGCAGGTCGTTGCCCCAATACTCTGGGTTGCGTTTGTAGATGATGCGCCGGTTTACATCGACTGTATCGATCATGTAGGGACCCGAACCGGGCGAGGTTTCCAGACGCGCTTCATCCAACCGGGCGCCAGTTTTTTCGTACCAGGCCTTGGAAAACACCGGTACACCGCCAACCTGATCTATCAGCGACCGGCGGGAAATGCCTTCGGTGAAATAGAACTTGATGGTGTGATCATCGATCACCTCGGCTTTCGGGATGCGTTTTTTTACAGCTGACGCGTAGGATGGCAGGCCTTGTTCCAAAAACAGGTTATGCGAAAACAAAACGTCATGGGCTGTCACCGGTGTGCCATCGGAAAACCGCGCTTCAGGCCGCATGTAGAAAATGACCCAAGTCTTGCCTTCGTCATATTCCAGCCGTTGGGCCAGCCGCCCGTATTCTTCGCCATAAACATCCGCAGCGCCGTCATCCATCAGGCTTTCGAAAATCGACCAGCTCAATACCCCGGCGCGGCCTTTGACGGTATACGGGTTCATCGAATCAAATGTCCCCAACCTGGAAAATGAAATCTCCCCGCCTTTCGGCGCACCAGGATTTACGAAGTCATAGTGGGTAAAGTCCGGCCCGTACTTCAGATCGCCGTAAAAGGAATACCCGTGACTTTCGATGACCGCGTCGTCAGCGCGGACCAAGGCGGCCCCACCGGCCAGAACCAGAACCGCTGCGGCCAGGTGCATACCAAAGGTTTGCACATTCCGTGTGCGGGCCTGCGTGCTTTGGCGGTGTCGGATCATTCCATGCTCCTTCAATTTGCCCGGTTCACGGCGGGCCCCTTGTTCGGATGTAGGCTAAAGGTCCGCCACCGCCAACTGCAAGGCGAGAATATGTGATCACCCGCGAGCAAAGTAAAAGGCCGCGCAACTGCGCGGCCCTGCAACGAATTCAGCTGAATAATTCAGTCGTCCAGACTGTCCAGATAAGCGATCACGTTGACGCGGTCCTGAACTTTCTTCAGCCCGGCAAAGCTCATCGAGGTGCCGGGTATATATGCGCTCGGTTTGAGCAAAAACGCGTCCAACTCCTCAGGCGTCCAGTCGCCGCCATGCGCCGCCATCGGGCCGGAATAGCCAAAGCCGTTTGCCGACGCGATCGGCCGGCCAACAACGCCGTACAGATACGGGCCTGTGCCATTTGCGCCTTCTTCCAGCTTGTGGCAAGCGGAGCATTTCTTGAAGACCTTGGCGCCTTTTTCAACGTCAGCAGCGGCCATCAGCTCTGCAAAGCTAACCTCTTCAGTCTCGCCCTCGTCATCGTCAGCCGATTCGACCTCAATTACATAGGCCTGCTGACCATGACCATCTACATGATAGATAGTTTCAGCCATCCATTTACCCAGAAGAAAGACCAGAAGCGCGCCGCACAGAGCAGCTACGGTTTTGGTTGCAGTCATCATGTCCATTTTGATCGCGAGCCTATTTGATCCAATTCGCGGAGTGTCTACGGCTTCCCCTTGGCGGTGGCAAGATATAGACACCGCGACCAAACGCCCAACCGGGCCTGATCCGGGACAAAAATATGACAAAACGCATCGCATTCCAGGGAGATCCAGGCGCGTACAGCCACGAAGCCTGTCTCAAGGCCCGCCCAGAGATGGAGCCAATGCCCTGCAAAACCTTCGAAGACGTGATCGAATCTGTCCGCAGCAAACAGGCCGATCTGGCCATGCTGCCGATCGAAAACACCACCTATGGCCGGGTGGCTGATATTCACAGACTGCTGCCTGAAAGCGGGTTGCACGTTATTGACGAAGCGTTTGTGCGTGTTCGAATCTGCCTAATGGCCCGACCTGGCGTCGCGCTGGACGATATAAAACAGGTGCGCGCGCATCTGGTCCTGCTGCCGCAATCCGCCAATTTTTTGCGCGAGCACGGGATTTCCGGCATAGCAGCCGCTGACAGTGCCGGCGCCGCGGCTGAGTTGGCGCAAGCCGACAGCACCGACACCGGCGTGCTGGCTTCCGAGCTGGCGGCCCAGATCAACGGGCTCGATGTGTTGGCCAAGGATATCGAAGACCACGGGCACAACACTACCCGGTTTGTCATTATGTCCCGTGACATGGACCTGTCCCGCCGTGGCGATGACATGGTCACGACCTTTGTTTTTCAGGTCCGCAACATCCCGGCCGCGTTGTACAAGGCGATGGGCGGGTTTGCGACCAACGGCGTGAACATGACCAAGTTGGAAAGTTACATGGTCGGCGGGTCCTTTACCGCCACACAATTTTATGCCGATATCGAGGGCCACCCGGACGACCCCAGTGTGCAGCTGGCGCTGGATGAACTGTCCTATTTCACGACCAAGCTGGAAATTCTGGGCGTCTACCCTGCCGCCCATGAAAGGGGCTAAGCTTCCGCCGCATCACGGCGCGTCACAAGGTCTTGGCAAATTCCCAGACCTTTTTGCGAAACCGCTTGGTCAGGTTGGTCTTGGCCAGCTTCATCGATTGAATAAGCAGCCGCGCTGACAATGTCTTGGGTTCAATATCCAGCACGACGGACATCCGTGTGCTGCGCGGCGACAAGGGCAACAGGTCAATGAAAAAGCTGCCGTCCACCCCCTTGCCAATCGCATCGAACCGCATCGTGTTCGGCCGGTCCAGATGCGTAAGCTCGACCCGAGCTTCGCGGGATCTGCCGCGCATTTCGAACCGGGCTTTCCACGCCATGCCAACCACAGGCTGCGCGATGCCGCGCTCGCGTTCAATCTCCACACCCCGGCGGATAGCCGTGCGCTCAAACATCTCGAAATTGGTAAGCTGTTCGAATACCCGGTCGATTGGAGTTTCGATATCTTCCTCCGAAGAAAATTTCATTCTCGACCGCCTTTTCTCCAGTCAAAATTGACGTTAATCCAGCGTGTCCGCAAGCCAGTTCTCCAGCAGAAAATGCGCAATTGCTCCTTTTCGTGCGGGTTTGATTTCCGGGTGCTCACCTGCGAATATTTTCAGCATATCATTTCGACTGACCCACCGGGCTTCCTCGATCTCCTCGGGATCGATTCGGATCTCGGTATCCAGTGCCTCTCCCGCGCACCCAAACATCAGAGAGGCAGGAAACGGCCACGGCTGGCTGGCCAGGTAACTCACAGCACCTACGCGTATGCCCGCTTCTTCCCAAACTTCGCGCCGCACAGCGGCCTCCAGCGTCTCGCCAGGTTCAATAAATCCGGCCAGCAGCGAAAACATGCCCGATGGCCAGCCTGGCGACCGACCCATCAAAACCGAAGACCCACGGGTGATCAGCATGATCACCACCGGGTCGGTGCGTGGGAAATGATGCGCGCCACAAGCGGGGCAGGTGCGCTGCCAACCGGCCTGGTCAATATCGCTCGGCACGCCGCATTTCGCGCAGAACTTATGCGTTTGATGCCACCCGATAATGGCCTTGGCAGTCGCTGCCAGTTCTGCATCGCGCGGGGTGAACCATGTCATAAGGCGACGCAGTTCAACAAACAAGTGATCGTCCGGAAAATCCGGGTGGTGCTGCTCCGACGGATCCAGAAATTGGCCCATTGCCGCCGTATCCAGATCCTTCGGTTCCCAGCTGGAAATGTCGGATGCAAAAATCGCCGCGCCATCTTCGCGCCCCAGCAGAACGGGTTCCTTGGTAATGCCTTCAGGCCCATTGCTGATCATCGGGTGGGAAATCGGCAGGCGCACCAGCTGGCTCCGGTTTTCACCACAGACCAGAACTTTGCCCCGCCACAGCAAGATTGAAACGGTATCGCTGGCCGAACGGACAAATCGCAAAACATCTCGGTTGCCCCGCAGCTCGGCCGCACGGTCCAGCCCAGACCCTCCGAAAGTCACCGTTTCTGCATGTTTCATCAGGTCCTCCGTCTGCGCCTTGCCGGTGGCATGACATGACAGGACCCGATTTACAATTGTCAGTGGCGGGGTTGTTCCCCAGATGCGAAGAGTTAAGATATCAACCAATTTAAAGGCGCTTAAAATAAAAATAGAATCCACCTATGCATGAATGTTCCATCCAGCTGCGATTGCTGGCCACGACAGACCTGCACATGCACTTGCGCGCCTGGGATTATGCCAAGGATCAGCCGTTCAAATCCGGTGCCCTGACCCGTATCGCCACGCAAATCGCAGCTGCCCGGGCCGAAGCGACTGCAGAGGGCGCGTATGTGCTTCTGTTCGACAATGGCGATGGGCTGCAAGGTACGGCTGTGGGCGATATGGCCAGCGACGCCGCCGAACAAGGTGAACCACACCCGCTGATGACAGCGTTCGAACAACTTGAATACGACGCGCTGGGGCTGGGCAACCATGATTTTGACCGCGGCGCCGCGCTGCTGGCCCAAGTGACGCGGCAGGCACATTGCCCCGTTCTCTGCGCCAACCTTCGGCACAACAATTCCGAGTTGCTGGAACATATTCAGCCGTGCACGATCCTTGCGGCAGGGCCGCTGCGGGTGGGTGTCCTTTCCGTCCTGCCGCCTCAAACCGCCATGTGGAACACCGATGTGCTGGCGGGCGAGGTCACCTTCGCCGACATGACCGAAACTGTTGAAACTGCCGCCTCACAGCTTCGGCAGGACGGGTGCCATATTGTCCTGCTTCTGGCGCATACTGGTATTGGCGAAGCGGAACACCGGCCGGGGCAGGAAAACGCAGTGCTGCCCCTGTCCCGCCTGCCGTCTGTCACGGCAATCCTCGCCGGTCACACGCATTTGCCCTTTAGCGGCATGTTGCCTGACGCAGGTGGCACGCCTGTTGCGCTGGCTGGAGCCGGGGGTGCGCAACTGGCGCAGATCGACCTTACCCTATCCCGCGATCCCGCTGGTGTTTGGCAGGTAAATAAAGCTACGCCCAGCTTGCGCAGAACTGACGGGGCTACCTGTACCGAAGATCCCACGCTCAGCGACCTGTTCGCACCTTGGCATACCACGGCACGGGAGATCATGAACCGCCCCTCCGGTCACACAGATGAAAGGTTACACAGCTACTTCTCCATGATCCGCCCCGACGCGCATTTGCGGCAGATCGCTGAAGCCAAGCGCGCCTGTTTTGCCATCCTCTGCCCCGATGCGCCGGACCTACCGGTCATCGCTGCCGTCGCGCCTGGCAAATGCGGTGGCCGGGGCGGGTCGGGCAATTACGTGGACGTGCCCAAAGGCCCGGTGCTGCGGCGACATTTGGATGACCTTGTGGTGTTTCCCAACCTGCTGCGAACAGTTGAACTAGACGGTCGTGACTTGCGGGCGTGGATGGAAATGTCGGCCAGCGTCTTTCACCGGATCGTGCCTGGTGGTCAGAACCAGCCACTGCTGGACGTTGATTGGCCGCCCCATAGTTTTGACGCGTTTTTTGGGCTGAATTACCAGATCGACGTTTCTCAACCCGCGCGTTATCGCGCGGACGGATCACGCAACGATACGGACGGCCAGCGCATTCGCGACTTTTCATGGCAGGGCGAGCCTGTGCGCGATGACCAAAAGTTTATCGTTCTCCTGACCAGCTACCGGGCCAGCGGTGGTGGCAACGTCCAGGCTCTGGCCAACGCTCAGCCATTGCCGTTGCCGGATGCGCCCGTGCGCGAAGCGGTTGAACGTCAGCTTACCCAACCCGGCCCCGCGGCCTACCGGGACCTTCCTTGGCGGTTCGCTGATCTTGGTGGTACACCAGTGCTGTTACCAACCGGCCCTCGTGCCACCGAAGTGTTGTCGGACATTCGGGACCTGCACCCGATCACCGGCACCACCGACATCGCTGGCTTCCTCACGCTTACGCTGCATCTCTGACCGCGCCGCGACCTTGCCAAACCAGAGCAGGGCGCTTATATGCGCTTGTGAGAGGTTGGCGCGGGCAGGCACCTCGCCAACCCGGTCAGATCCGGAAGGAAGCAGCCGTAACGAGCCCCGCTTGGGTCGTTGTCCAGCCTCTCACCTTATCCGCCCTTACAAGTTCAGTTCTGGCCAAACGACATTGTTTTTGCGTGTAAAGGCGCTCAGACGTCCAATTTCTTTCAGCCCAAAGTCGCGCGCGTCCAGCATGTGCCGCGTGATCAGCCGCACGTCATAAAACGACGCCAGCTCGGCGCTGTATGCCGGGGGATGACAGAATCGTTGTCAAAGGAAATCACACCGACCGGCGTGCCATAACGTTCTGGCAGATGCACCAGCCTGCTGGCTATCGTTATCACGCGTTCAATCTCTTAGATACCGGTCTGCAACGGCAGGGCCATACTGCCCAGAAACTGGCCAGGCAAAAAATTAGCGGATTGGGAAAATAGCGGCACAAACCCGGTGGTTAGAAAACGCAACTGATGTTTTGTGCGGCAGCGGTTGCGCGCAGGTGGGGCCGGGGCATAGATTGGACCGGTCACACGACCGGAGCTTTCATGACCGACTCGCCCGTCTATCAGGTGCTTGCCCGCAAATACCGCCCTGAAACCTTCGCCGACCTCGTCGGACAGGATGCCATGGTGCGGACACTGAAAAACGCGTTCGAGGCGGATCGCATCGCTCAGGCGTTCATCATGACTGGGATCCGAGGCACCGGCAAAACCACCACTGCGCGGATCATTGCCAAGGGGATGAATTGTATCGGCCTGAACGGGCAGGGCGGGCCTACGACCGAACCCTGCGGGAAATGCGAACATTGCACGGCGATCATGGAAGGGCGGCATGTGGACGTTCTGGAAATGGACGCTGCCAGCCGTACGGGTGTGAACGACATCCGCGAAATCATCGATTCCGTCCGCTACCGGGCCGCATCAGCGCGCTACAAAATCTACATCATCGACGAAGTGCACATGCTGTCGACCAGCGCTTTCAACGCGCTGCTGAAGACGTTGGAAGAACCGCCCGAACATGTAAAATTCATCTTCGCCACTACCGAGATCCGCAAGGTCCCGGTGACGGTGCTGTCTCGTTGCCAGCGGTTTGACTTGCGCCGGATCGAACCCGAAGACATGATCGGCCTGCTGCAACGCATCGCCACCAGTGAAAATGCCCAGATCGCCGAAGATGCGCTGGCACTAATCGTGCGCGCGGCCGAAGGCTCTGCACGGGACGCGACCTCGTTGCTGGATCAGGCCATTTCGCATGGCGCGGTTGAAACCACCGCCGAACAGGTGCGCTCCATGCTGGGACTGGCGGACCGGGGCCGCGTATTGGACCTGATCGATATGATCCTGCGGGGGGATGCCGCGGCAGCGCTGACAGAACTAAGCGCGCAATATGCTGACGGGGCCGATCCGCTGGCTGTGCTGCGCGACCTGGCCGAGATCACACATTGGGTCAGCGTGGTGAAAATCACACCTGATGCTGCTGAAGATCCCACAATAAGTTCTTACGAACGCGCACGGGGCCGCCAGATGGCCGAAGCCCTGCCGATCCGCGTTCTGTCGCGCATGTGGCAGATGCTGCTTAAAGCGCTGGAAGAGGTCGCCGCCGCCCCCAATGCCATGATGGCCGCTGAAATGGCGGTGATTCGCCTGACCCATGTCGCCGACCTGCCCTCACCGGAGGAATTGGTGCGCAAACTGCAGGACGCCCCGCCCACCTCCGGCAGTGTGCCTGCTCGCCCATCCTCCACACCCGGCGGCGGCAATGGCGGTGTGCGCGCGGTCTCAACTACCGCAACTGGGGCCAGCCCGGCCCCCGCGCAAGCCCCTGATATGGCGCTGGCGCGGTATCCGACCTTTGAACATGTCTATGAACTGATCCGCGCCAACCGGGACATGCGCCTGCAGCGGGAGGTAGAAACTGGTTTGCGGCTGGCCAGCTACCAACCTGGACGAATCGAATTTCAACCTACCGATGACGCGCCTGCCGACCTGTCTCAACGGCTGGGACGACAGTTGCAGATGTGGACAGGCAACCGTTGGGCCGTTACGATTGTGAACGATGGCGGTGGCCAGACCATTGATGAGGTTCAGAACGCGGAGAAATACGCACTGGAGGCTGCCGCCAAGGATCACCCGATGGTCCAGGCCGTCCTCGCCCGTTTTCCCACCGCCAAGATCAAAGGCATCCGCACACCCGAGCAGATCGCCTCCGAAGTGCAGGTTGAAGCATTGCCAGAGGTCGAGGACGAATGGGATCCCTTCGAAGAGGATTGATGCTCGCCACCCTCCCCACAGCAGTATGGGCCGAGGTCTGCGACAAGGAACGCTCGGGATGGGATGGTACGCCAGTTACGGCGGTGGGCGAAGCGATTGCGCTGTTCAGCAACCCTGTCACTTTGGTCCTGCTTTTGGTCACGGCGCTGGCGATCCGGTTCCGCAGCCAATGGGGCGCGCTTGCAGTCTGTGTGGCATGGACCGGCTGGGTGTCGCTGATTGCGTTCGTAGACACGGGCGGCATCCGCAGCGCGGCACTGGCCGAAGGCTGCATCGGGTCGCCGACCCTGTTCATTGTGATTGCCTGTACCTTGTGCGTGGCCGCCGTGCTCTACACTGCGCCGCGCCCGGCCAAGGAATAACCGCGCGCCTTGACCTTGCCCCGCGCCGGGTGAGCCCGTATCAACCCTATCAAACCTGAAGAATGGGAGCAGCGACATGCTGAAAGGATTAGGCGGCCTGGGTGGTCTGGGCGACATGGGCAAGATGATGAAGGCCGCGCAGGAAATGCAGCAAAAAATGGCTGAGCTGCAGGAAGAAATGCACGCCATGACCGTGGAAGGCGAAAGTGGTGCGGGCTTGGTCAAGGCCGTTTGCTCTTGCAAGGGTGAGCTGAAGTCGCTGGACATCGACCCGTCAATCTTCAATGCCGACGACAAGGAAGTGGTCGAAGACCTGATCCTGGCCGCGATCAAGGATGCTCAGGGCAAGGCCTCGGCAAAGGCGCAGGAAGAAATGGGCAAGATCACCGAAAGCATGGGTCTGCCCAAGGACATGAAGCTGCCGTTCTGAGGTTTTTCAGGCTTCAGCAATCGCTGGGAGCGGGGCAAGGGACGCTGCCCCCGTGGCCGTTGGCCGTTCACCCCAGAGGTATCCGAAAACTGAAGAGTACCGGGTCTCTGGTGTTGATCGGTCTGCCGGTTCCGTACAGAATCGCGTCAGACAAGGTGAGCAGGGCAGGACATGAGCAGCAGCACCGGCATTGAACGTCTGATCGACCTGATGGCCAAACTGCCGGGACTCGGCCCCCGGTCGGCGCGCCGCGCTGTGTTGCACCTGATCCGTAAACGCGCCGTTCTGCTGGGGCCTTTGGCAGAAGCCATGGCAGAGGTCGCGGCAACGGCGCGGGAATGCCTGAATTGCGGCAATGTGGGCACGTCGGATATCTGCGACATCTGCAAGGACCCCTCCCGCGCCAATGCTGAGCTGTGCGTGGTCGAAGACGTGGCCGACCTGTGGGCTATGGAACGCGCACAGGTCTTCAAGGGCCGCTATCACGTACTGGGTGGCACACTCAGTGCGCTTGACGCGGTGGGGCCCGAAGAACTGCGAATCCCCCGTCTGATCGATCGGGTGGGCGAGGAAGAGATTTCCGAGGTCATACTCGCCCTGAACGCCACGATTGATGGTCAGACCACCGCGCACTACATCGCCGACCAGTTAGACAGCCGGGTCAGGCTAACTTCGCTGGCGCAGGGTGTCCCGATTGGAGGGGAGCTGGATTACCTCGACGACGGGACCATCACCGCCGCTTTGCGGGCGCGGAAGGAAATCTAGGCGCTACCCGCCATAAAAGCTGCGGAGCCCTTCGCTGGCGCGGTCCAGCGCGGCATCGTCCACATCCTTGTGCAGAACCATGCGGATCGCGCCTTTGCCTCCGCCAATTACAACGCCCTTGGCGGCCATGTGGCTGCGCAGTGCGTCGTTGGATCCATCGGCAGGTGTGAAGAACACCATGTTGGTGTCTTGCGTGACCGACCCGGCCCCAAGGCTCTGCAGCCAATCAGCAAATTGCTGCGCGCGCGCGTGATCGTCCGCGAGCCGCGCAACGTTGTTCTCGAGCGCATAAAGCCCCGCTGCGGCCAGAATCCCGGACTGGCGCATGCCGCCGCCTAGCATCTTACGGCACCGGCGCGCCCGCTTTATCAGATACTGCGTCCCCACAAGAACCGAGCCGGCAGGCGTTCCCAGCCCTTTGGACAGGCAAACAGAAACCGTATCGGCCAGTCCCGCCAGATTAGGCGCTGCGCAGCCAAGCGCGGTGATCGCGTTGAAAAACCGGGCGCCATCCAAATGTACGCCCAGTCCCGCCTCCCGCGCGGTCCCCGCGGCGGCGGCCATGACCTCTAGCGGGATAGCGCGGCCATTATGGGTGTTTTCCAGGCTGACCAGCCGCGTGACAGCAAAGTGGGAGTCATCGTCCTTCACAGCATCCCGAATGTCATCGGGGTCCAGCCCGCCATCCGGCCGCACAGGCAGAGGGCACAGCGCGATAGACGCCAGCACCGACGCCCCCTGCGCTTCGTACGTATAAACGTGGTACGGGCGACCCACCAACGCTTCCTCGCCGCGGCCACAATGGGCCATCAGTGCGGTCAGGTTGCTTTGCGTGCCGGTTGGCAGGAACAGACCGGCCTCTTTCCCCAGCCTTTCGGCCAGCTCGGATTCCAGCCGGTTGATCTGCGGGTCCTCGCCATACACATCATCGCCCAGCTCCGCGCTGGCCATAGCGGCCCGCATAGCGGCATCCGGCTGGGTAACCGTATCGCTGCGCAGGTCACAGACCGGGCGGTTGCCGGTCGTCTGATTGGAGTTGGCATATTGGTTCATGGGAGGCCTCCGACAGACGGGCCGCCTGCGCGGCGGCCCATCCTCTCACATTAGGTTCTAGTCTGGAGGCTGACTAGAGCGCTCTTAAATCTCTTCGTCCTCATCCCTTCCGCCGGCGGGCAGGTTAAAGAAGCTGTCTGCATCAACGACGGGCTCATCGTTGTCGCCGTCTTCCTCGGTGTTGCCAAGGGTGAAGGTTTCCAGCCCCTCGATTGCGGTCGGGATCTTGGGCTCGGCTTCCATACCCAGCGACTGTTCGGTGCTTACCAACTTGCGACGTTCATCGTCTGTCATCAGCTCGCCGTCAGCGGCCTTCTTCGCGGCGGCCTTCTGGACCACAGCGTCCAGCTCACCCTGTTTACACAGACCCAGCGCTACCGGATCAATCGGTTGGATGTTGGCGATGTTCCAATGGGTGCGTTCGCGGATCGCCTGAATGGTCGGCTTGGTGGTGCCGATCAACTTGGAAATCTGCGCATCGGTTAGCTCTGGATGGAACTTGACCAGCCACAGGATCGATGCCGGACGGTCCTGCCGTTTGGACAGTGGGGTATAGCGCGGTCCGCGGCGCTTCTCTTCGCCCTGGGCAGCAGGGTTATACTTCAGCTGCAGCTTGTGCAGTGGGCTTTTTTCTGCAGCATCAATTTCCTCCTGCGTCAGCTGGTTGTTGGCGATGGGGTCGAATCCCTTGACGCCAGCAGCGACGTCACCATCGGCGATGCCCTGTACTTCCAGTTCGTGCAGCCCAACGAAATCGGCAATCTGCTTGAACGAAATCGTCGTGTTGTCCACTAGCCAGACGGCGGTTGCCTTGGCCATGAGAGGCTTTGCCATAAGTCGTCTCCTTGCAATTATACAACGCACGGTTTTCACCCGCGCCTGGGCTGCAGGCTGTCCCGGTTTTCGCCGGGACGGGTTACCGTTGTCGGGGAACTGCGGGCGTATATAGTCTTGCTGGGCGACGAAGGGAAGAGCTGAATGCGTTGGATGATCATGTGGCTGCTGACAGCCCTGCCTGCCTTGGCCGAGGGTGAAAAGGCAGGGGAATTTGATTATTACGTGCTGTCGCTCAGCTGGTCACCGAACTGGTGTCAGTTGGAAGGCAACGCCCGCCAGTCCGAACAATGCGAAGAAGATCACGGCTGGATCCTCCATGGTCTGTGGCCTCAGTTCCATCGCGGCTACCCGTCCTATTGCCGCACGATTGAACGCGCGCCGTCCCGCGGCATGACCGCTGAAATGGCCGATATTATGGGCACGTCTGGTCTGGCGTGGCACCAATGGAAGAAACATGGCACCTGCACCGGGCTTAGCGCGACGAACTACTTTGCACTGTCGCGGGAGGCATATGGCCGTATCACCCGACCTGCGGTGTTCCGCAAACTGGACCAGTCGGTGAAACTGCCTGCACGTGTGGTGGAGCAGGCGTTTCTTAAGGATAATCCGCAGATCGAACCTGACGGGCTAACCGTTACCTGCCGAGATGGACATATTCAGGAGGCGCGCATTTGCCTATCTCGCGACCTGGCTCCGATACCTTGCGGCCAGGATGTCATGCGTGATTGCACTCTGACAGATGCGTTGTTCCATCCGGTCGACTGACCCGGTTCAAGTCCGATGGGGGTCGTTTTCCGGCAAAGCGTCCCGCAGACTATCAAAACTTTTCCATTCTGGTTTACGCCCAGCCCCTGTGTCATCCGGCAAAAATGGCGATTCCGCCGCATTTTGCAGATCGGGGATATAGCGCGGGCAGTTCGGGAATATCTCTTCTGCTGTCAGGTGCACGGTCAGCTTGGTGCCGGTGGGCGTATCGGTATCCACCAGTCTGCAGGACCCGTTGACGCGCAATCGGCGTGGATCATCCCCGAACCTTAGAAACAAAAGCCCGGCGCGGCCTGACCGCAGAATGTTTCCCATGCTGCGATACATGGAATTGCCGTCCAGATCGGTCCATTCCAACGCATTCGGTCCCGTTACCCGGACAAACCCGCGCGGACCGCCCTTGAACGAGCAATCCACACTGTCCCCGTGCGCAGTTGCGAGAAAAAAGAACTCTGCCTCTTCGATAAACGCCTTGTCTTCATCCCGGAACCCGGGCAAACGCCGATGCTTTTCCAGTGCATCGGACAAGCGGCGACCATCGAACCGGTCCTGCAGTTCCCGGTGCCCGTCGTGGAACATGCTTTTCAGTGTCAAACTACCCCACCTCTTCCTAGCATTGAATGGCTGCTTCCAGTCCCACATATGTGCCGCCCAGATCGATTGCCATGACCTCACTATTCGCGTTGTAAAGCGTGGGTGTATTTCTCGGCTATGGCGAACAAGAAATCCGGGTTGTCGAAATAGATATCCGCGTCGGGCACGTCATTCAGGTAGATGCCCGTTGCAACCCCAGTGAACACATCACCGTCCAGGTCAAATTCGATATCATATTGTGCGCCTGCTTCGATATCGCCCCAAGCATGGTTAAAGGCGGTGATGTACTCCATGCCTTCGTTCCTGTCGAACCCGATCCGCACGACTGAACCATCCTGATAAGCTGCCTGGATCAGGCATCCAACCCCAAGGTCGGGTCAATCATGACGTCCGATCCCCCAGCAGTGCCACCAGAAAAGGCGCATGCAGCAACGCCAAAACGTATGCCATGATCCGAGCGGTTTCTGGAGACAATTGTTTTCAGAGGGCAGATTGTCAGCGGGGATAACCGTCAGCTGCCAGATTTCTTGCCGATACGTGGCTCTTCACCCGCGCGCAGACGGGCAATGTTGGCCGAATGTCGCCAGAACACCAGTAAGCTCAGCAGTACCGCCAGAACGGCCCCACCGGTATAGCTCAGCAAAACCGCCCACACGATGCTGGACGCCGCTGCAACCAGCGCGCTCATGGATGAAATCCGCGTGACTGCCGCTGTCGCCAGCCAGGTCAGGCAGCATGCCACACCAACTGGCCAGGCCAGTGCCAGCCAAAGTCCCAGAAACGTGGCAACGCCCTTGCCGCCTTTGAATCCCAGCCATACAGGAAAACAATGGCCGACAAAGGCCGCCAGCCCCGCCAATTGCACCGCGTCCTCGCCCGCAAAGGCCCGCGCCAGAAAAACCGCTACAGCACCCTTGCCCGCGTCAAAAATCAACGTCAGCGCAGCTGCGGCCTTCTTGCCGGTACGCAGCACATTGGTTGCCCCTATATTGCCCGACCCGATGACGCGCAGGTTGCCCAGCCCGAATAACCGTGCCGACACTATGCCAAATGGGATTGACCCCAACCCGTAACCGATGATCGCCCACAGCAGCAGCTGCGTCAGGGAGCTTTCAATAACTGGCATCAGGATTTCCGGTACACTTCTTGACCTGCCACATACGTCGCCAGTACCCTACCCTGAAGCCGCTGACCGTCAAACGGCGTGTTCTTGGATTTCGACTGCAACTTGAACCGGTCCATGACAAATGGCGCACTGGGATCAAACAGCACCAGATCTGCTGGTGCACCCACAGAAAGCCGCCCGCCAGACAAACCTAGCCGCCGGGCTGGGTTCAGCGCTATCGCTCGGAACAGTGTGGCCAGGTCCAGCGAATCCGCATGATACAACCGCAGCGCTGCAGGCAGCAGCGTTTCCAAGGCCACTGCACCGCTCGCAGCCTCTTCAAACGGCAAACGCTTGGATTCCTCGTCCTGCGGCGTGTGCATCGACGAAATGATGTCAATCAGGCCGTTGCGCACCGCGTCCACCGTGGACACACGGTCCTCTTCCGCTCTTAGCGGTGGCTTTACCTTGAAGAAAGTGCGGTAATCGGCGACATCCAGCTCATTCAGCGTCAGATGGTGGATGGATGTGCCAGCGGTGATGTCATACCCGTTGCCCTTGGCCCGTTCTAGCGCGGGCAGGGCGCGCGCGGTGGTGATCTGGTCGGCATGATAGCGCGCGCCGGTCATCTCTACCAACCCGATGTCACGGTCCAGCCCAATCCGTTCCGCCATGGGTGACACACCGGCCAGCCCCCGCAGGCTGGCAAACTTGCCGGACGTGGCCGCTGCACCACGACTCAACCCCGGTTCCTGAGGATGCGCCACCACCAGCGCTCCCAGTGACCGTGCATAGGTCAGCGCGCGGGTGAATACCTTGGTGTTTTCGATCACGCGGTCACAATCGGTAAATGCTACCGCCCCGGCATCCAGAAGGAAGCCGATTTCCGTCATCTCGCGCCCATCGCGCCCTTTGGTCAGTGCGGCCATGGTACGTACATTCACGGGTGCAGTTTCTGCCGCGCGGCGTGACACAAATTCTAGCGTTTCAGGGTTGTCGATGGCGGGGCTGGTATCGGGCCGGGTCACGATCGTGGTAACACCACCCGCCGCGGCTGCCAGCCCGGCCGACCGAAAGCTTTCTTTGTGCCGTTCCCCCGGTTCGCAAACCTTCACGCCAATATCCACGATCCCCGGCGCCAGCATTCGCCCACCGCAATCCACCTCCTCGGCCTCTGGCGCCAGATCGCCCGGCGCCAACTGTGCTGCGATCTGGCCATCGCGCACCAGCAACTGACCTTGGTGCACGGTACCGGCCTCCGGATCGATCAGGTGGGCGTTGGAAAACAGGATATCTCGCATCGGCGGGCCTTTGGGTTCAGCTCAGAAAACAACAAGGGCAAAGATCAGAACGATCAGCACCAAAAACAGCGTGAAAACAGCCGCACCGACTCGGCGGGCGTTTGACCGGCGGGCACGGGGCGCAGTGGCCACACCGCTGCCCGGCTGCGCGCTTTGGGTTTCAATTGGCCCGCTGCTGGACCAGTCGGTGGGCGTTTCGGAATAAGCTCCGACCAGCGTCAGCTGCGCGGCTGGAGAAATCTGGGCCTCCTGCCCGCCGAACGCCTTGCTCAACACCACAACGACGTGACCCTCCAGCGCATCCAGCCGCTCGCGTTCCGGTTCGATCACGGCTTCAGGTACGCCGCACCCGTCGGTCAGGTAATCCGGCAGCCCGATACCTGCCAGGTCGCTCAGCGGAAAGGCTTCGACAAACTCCGCCTCAAGCCCCTCGACCCCCAGCGCCGCGTCCAGCGCGTGGGGCGTCTTCAATGCCTGCGCTTCACCAGCTTCGATGGTCAGACTGAACACCCGCACCATCCCACGTTCCCCGGCGCGTACGATCAACGGGTCGATCATCTTTGCTGCTCCTGGATGTTGCGGAACATGCGATACACCTCTTCACCGTCCGTGATCCGTTCAAACCCGATCTTCTTGCGGGTGCTCGTGTTCTTGTTTCGGCGCACCTCTTCGTAAAACCAGACCGAGGCCAGATTGCCCGGCGCAAAATCCAGAACCGTGTCACCTGTGATTGGATAGCTCTTCAGGCTGCGGCGACTGATGGGCATGTCGGTCGCGATAAACGCCCGCCGGTCGGTCAGCGTGTACCATGTGTAACGTCGCACGAAGACACCCCAAAAAATCGCGCCAAACGACAGGCCCAGCCCAACCGAAAAATGGATTAACCCGAATGCCCAGAAAAACCCGCCGGCCGCGCTGGCCATGATCATCCAGAACAACGCAAACCCAGCAAAGACCAGCCCGAACAGGAAGGTGGCAATATTGGCTGGGCGAAACACGATCTTCGCGTCAGGCCGCCCCTGCCACAGAATCTTTTCTCCTGTGTCCAGGATGCCTTCCCAACCGGCAGGCGCGGTCATGCCGCCAGCTCTGCGCGTCGGTTGCGCGCCAGCAGCTCCATTGCGGCCATCCGCACGGCCACGCCCATTTCCACCTGTTCCTGGATGACCGACCGGTTGATGTCGTCGGCGATGGTGCCGTCAATCTCCACCCCCCGGTTCATCGGTCCGGGATGCATGACAATCGCGTCGTCCTTGGCGCGGGCCAGTTTTTCTGCGTCCAGCCCATAGCGGTGATAATATTCGCGTTCGGACGGAATGAACCCGCCATCCATCCGTTCCCTCTGCAGACGCAGCATCATCACCACGTCCACGTCTTGAAGGCCCTTTTCCATATCGTCGAACACCTCAACGCCGAACTCCGCCACCTGTGACGGCATCAATGTTGGTGGTCCGATCAAACGCATGCGGTTTTCCATCTTTCCCAGCAGCAGGATGTTCGACCGCGCCACGCGCGAATGGGCAATGTCGCCACAAATCGCGATCGACAGCCGGTGCAGCCGCCCCTTGGCCCGCCGAATGGTCAATGCGTCCAGCAGCGCCTGCGTGGGATGTTCGTGCCGCCCGTCACCGGCATTCAGCACAGCGCAGTTCACTTTTTGTGCCAACAAATCCACTGCGCCAGAATGCGGGTGCCGAACCACCAACAGATCCGGGTGCATCGCGTTCAGCGTCAGCGCCGTGTCGATCAGCGTTTCACCCTTTTTGATCGAGCTGGCCTGCATCGCCATGTTCATGACATCCGCCCCCAACCGTTTGCCCGCCAGTTCGAAACTGGCCTGCGTCCGGGTCGAATTTTCAAAAAACATGTTGATCTGCGTCAGCCCCGATAACACGTCCGACCGTTTGTCTGTCCGGCGGTTCAGATCCACATAGGTTTCTGCAAGATCCAGAATCGCCCCGATATCCACTGGGCTGAGATGTTCGATGCCAAGCAGATGACGATGGGTGAACGACATACACGGCCTCCGGGTGACAATGCCGGGGTTATAGGCCTGCACGGTGCGCTGGGCAACGCCAGCAGCACCGCCGGGACAGAATTTGCGCGGGCTGGGTTACCGCAGCCGGGGTCATCCAAACTTGGTAGTCCAACATTGAGGCATTTTCTGCAGCGGACCAAGCTCTGCCAAAGCGTGCGCACTAGTAAGGAGTTTTTCAGTTTACCCGTTAACTTCAGAGCTCTTTTCGGTGGGACATACGAAGGTCACAGAAACTTTTACCGTCGATGGTATTAACGCTGTCATGCACAAATCTGGGGATGGAACACCCGCCAGAGCGCGATCTTTTGGTTCTGGATTTCTAGACTATCTCAGCCAATGTATTGCTGGCTATGACCTGAACAGCACCATGTCGCTGACCGGTTCCGACGCTGATATCGGTCGGCGCATCAATTACCTCAAACAGGGAAATCATGGGAGGTGAACCTGATCTCCACGCGTATTGGTTACATCAATGGCGGGGGCGATGGGGACCACAACATCACCCTCAGTTTGGCTAACACTCGGCCCATCAACCTCTACGGCAACAAAAACACTATGAACACCGGCTCGGGTTATGTTGGTACCATAGAGACCGAAAAATATACCGGGCTCAACATCAGCCGCGACGTCGGTTCGTTAAATGCGCGCGGCGATGCGTGGGTCAAACTCGCTGGAAATGTTGACCTGATCGAGCTCAGAGAAGGCGACCATGACCTGAGGCTCAAAACCGGTTTTGCGGTGAAGTCGAATTTTTCCATGGCTTTCTCAAGGTCCAGAACGACACGATCGAAGTCGACGTTTTTGATAGTGGACGGATCGATTTACGCAAAGGGAACTCGGCAGAAACCGCCAATGTGATGGAAGGCATAGGGCGCATCAGAAAAACCGACACCTATGCAGGCACCAACGACATCACCACCGGCGACCGCCGGACCGACAGCATTAACAGTTGGGAAACTGAAAACACCATCCATATCAGCACTGGCGGCATCGGCAGCATGGCCGTCAGCGACAATGCAGGCGATCTGGAGATCATCTACGACGGTGGCACAATCCTGCTGGAAGATCTGGCGGGTCAGGTCCTGTCCGTGTCGGATTTTGTCTCAGTTTAGGCGGAACGCACGGGAAATGAAATTGGATTATGGCGGCACGTGCCGCCCTGCTTCGTTACGAAGCCTATGATGGGCTGGCAGGCTGCGTCCGGCTTAATATCCCGGAGGCCAGGAAAACTCCGACCGCCACCAAAACCACCCCGACAACCTTAACTGGCGTGATGTGTTCGCCCAGAAACAACGCCCCGCCGAGCAATGCCAGAATCGGGGTCAGCGCGCCAAAGGCGGCGGCTTCGGCGGCGCCGACGATCTGCACGGCATAGCCAAACAGATACATCGCCAGTATCCCGATGATAAAGCTCTGCAGCACGGTCATTATGATGATGTCGCTCAGCAGTGCATCGGCAAACTGCACCTGACCCGTCAAATACAGCAAGGGGGTGGCCGAAACCGTGCCCCAGAAAAGGCCGATCACCAGCGCATGCTGTGGGCTCAGCCCGCTTTGTCGGAAAATAACCGAATAGACTGCCCACAGCCCGGAGCCAGTCAAGAACATCAGATGCCCACGCCAGGCCCCGTCTTCGGCCCCGGCCAGTATTTGCCACAGGCTAACAATTATTGCCCCGGCGAGGATCATGGCCAATCCCAGCCGGCGGCGCGGCCCGACACGTTCGCCCAGCATGAAGTACGCCGCTAGCGCGGTCCAAAACGGCAACATGCCGGGGGCCAGTGCCCCACCATCAGATGCCGGCGCAAAAGACAGTCCCTTGGAAACGACATAAGGAAAGGCTGCGCTGGCCCCAAACATCAACATCGCGGAACGCAGAGGTGGCTGCCCGGTTGGCATCACCCCCAGCCGCCACATCAGGGGGACCATTACAATTGCGCCGGGAACCAGCCGCAGCACCAGGATTTCTTCCACGGTGAAGCTGCCCTGCACCGCAAATCGGGTCACCAGTATGAATGCGGCCCAGATCGTCACTGTGGCCAATGCAGCCGCCAGTCCGAGCGACCGGGACGGGGCCCGTGTCGTGGCAAGTGTCATCCAACTATCCTTTGTCGGGGTGTTACATCCCCGGACTTAACGGTTTTCTCAGGCCGGGGACAAGCAGATCGGGCAGAATTTACCGCGCTCTCACACGCGCCACCCAATCAGCCATCATGTTTCCACCGGACCGGGTCGATACACGGGGTCGGCAACCCCTCAGCGACCATAAAAGACGTCGCCATCGGTCTAGATCCTTTCCAGATCGTGTTGTCCGCCGGTTCATCGAAGGTGGAAAAGATGTGGTTGAGAAAGCCCACCAGCTTTTCTGGAGCCATCAGTGCAGAGCGCGGCATCAACCCTACAACATCCGCAAACAGGATCGCAGTTCGATCCAAACCGTAAGCATCCGCGCAACCAGTTTCAGCGTCCGGCGTTTGCGCTGGGTGCGCGTCGTCACACCGGTCAACCCGGCGTTCAGATTGGTCTGCATCCAGCTTGGCCCAGATTGCTTGGTTCCGGTCCCGCCTCGGGTCAATGACGTCTTGCCGGACCTGTAGAGATCCTATCACTGGGAGGGTTTCGACCGATACGAAAAGCTGTCTGGGGGGCTGAACATGGGTGGTCTAGAGTGCACGTCTTGTGAATCACTCCCGAAAACCTTGCTCTGTTCCTTATAAAAAATGAAAAACCCCCGCGAGCGGCGCTCCGGGGGTCGTCCAATTTTTTTGATCGTCAAAAGGCGGTCCGCTCAGAGCAGCCCTTCGCGCTGGGCCTTCTTGCGCGCCAGCTTGCGGGCGCGGCGGATCGCTTCTGCCTTCTCACGTGCCTTTTTTTCGGACGGCTTCTCGAAATGTTGCTTCAGCTTCATTTCACGAAACACACCCTCGCGCCGAAGTTTCTTCTTAAGTGCGCGCAGCGCTTGATCGACATTGTTGTCGCGAACACTAACCTGCATGTGGTTTTCACCACCTTTCTGTCTGGAGTTGCATGGAATTGCAGGAGGTAGCCGTATAGCAAGGGCGTGCTAACTTGTCCAGTACACGGATTCGACGGGAAAAGAGACCGATATGCCAGATTATGAAAGTACAGACACCCTGTTGGACGCGGCCCTGCTGCATGTGGCTTTCGACGGCTGGTCCGAGGCAACGTTTGCGGTCGCGATCCGCGATTCGGGGCTGGATGAAGGTCTGGCGCGCGGGATTTGTCCGCGCGGGGCGGTCGATCTGGCTTTGGCCTATCACCGCCGGGGTGACCGGGAGATGGCTGACCGACTGGCCGCCATGGACTTCGATGCTTTGCGCATTCGTGAACGGATCATCACTGCCGTGCGCACCCGACTGGAAGTCGTGGAGGATAAGGAGGCCGTTCGCTGTGGTATGACATTGTTTTCATTACCACATCACGCGCTGGACGGGGCTCGGGCGATTTGGGAAACCTGTGACCAGATCTGGACGCTGGTGGGGGACACCTCCACCGATGGAAACTGGTATTCGAAGCGCGCCATTCTCAGTGGCGTCTATTCCAGCACGGTGCTCTTCTGGCTGGGCGATGACAGTCCTGATCATCATGCCACATGGGAGTTTCTGGATCGGCGCATTGAAAACGTCATGAAGTTCGAAAAGGTCAAGGCACAGGTCAATGACAACCCGGTACTCAAGCCGTTCGCCGCCTTGCCGAACTGGGTTATGGGCCAGATTCGTGCACCTCGCCGTGATGTGGGTATGCCGGGTACGCGCCATCGTGGCTCAAGATAAGCCTATGCACTTTTGAGCTGTTTCCGCATTCCTGTCGTCTGATTGCGATGATAGCGTTGCTCGAAACAGGGGATTTTCGATCATGACAGAAACGATGCGCGCGATAGAAATTTCCGAGCCTGGCGGCCCGGAGGTCCTGCGCCTAACCGACCGACCGGTGCCACAGCCCGGCCATGGGCAGGTCGTTCTGAAGGTTGCTTATGCCGGGGTGAACCGCCCGGACGCCTTGCAACGCGCAGGGGCCTATAATCCGCCGCCGGGGGCCAGCGACCTGCCAGGGCTGGAAGCTTCGGGTGAAGTGGCAGCCGTTGGTCCTGGGGTGAGCGAATACAAGGTCGGTGACAAGGTCTGCGGCCTGCTGCCTGGTGGTGGCTATGCGGAATATGTCGCAACCCCAGCCGCGCATTGTTTGCCGGTTCCAGCCGGCATGGGCATGAAAGAAGCCGCCTGCCTGCCGGAAACCTTCTTTACCGTCTGGACAAACGTATTCATGCGCGGCGGGCTCAAGGCGGGGGAACGCATTCTTATCCACGGCGGCTCTAGTGGGATTGGCACGACTGCGATTCAATTGGCCAATGCCTTTGGTGCCCGCGTTTTCGTCACCGCCGGGTCCGACGAGAAATGCCAGGCTTGCCGCGATCTGGGGGCAGAAGTGGCTATCAATTACCGCCAAGAAGATTTTGTTGAAATCATGCGAGGCGAAGGTGGGGCGAACCTGGTCCTTGACATGGTCGGGGGTGATTACATCCCGCGCAACGTCAAGGCGATGGCGATGGAAGGGCGCATGGCGCACATTGCGTTCCTCAAAGCACCCAAGGCAAAGCTGAATTTTGCGCAGATCATGGTGCGGCGCCTGACTATCACGGGCTCAACCCTTCGCCCGCAGAGCGATCTGGCCAAGGCCCGCATTGCGCAGGACTTGCGCGAAGCGGTCTGGCCTCTGCTGGAAGCGGGGCGCGTCGCCCCGGTGATGGACAGCGAGTTTCCGCTTGAGGATGCAGCGGGCGCGCATGCCCGGATGGAAAGCTCTGAACATATTGGAAAGATCGTGCTGAAGGTCAGCACATAGAGAGGAAACACATGGCACTGACAGCGATTATCGAAGCCCATGGCGGGCCGGAGGAATTCAAGTTGGTTGACCGCGAGGTCGGAGAGCCCGGCCCAGGCGAAATTCGGATTGCGCACAAGTCCTGCGGTCTGAATTTTATCGACGTTTACCAGCGCACCGGGCTTTACCCGATGGAGCTGCCCCATGCGCTGGGCATGGAAGCTGCCGGTATCGTGGAAGCCGTGGGTGAAGGTGTGACACATCTGAAGCCAGGTGACCGGGCTGCCTATGCCGCCAACCCGCCGGGCGCCTACTGCGAAGCGCGGGTGATGCCCGCCGCGCAGGTTTGTCCGATGCCCGATGACGTGTCTTTTGATGATGCGGCTGCGGCCATGCTCAAGGGTCTGACCGTGCAGTATCTGTTCCATCGCACCACTCCACTAAAGGCGGGCGATACCGTGCTGTTCCACGCCGCCGCTGGCGGCGTTGGGTTGATCGCCTGCCAGTGGGCGAAATCCGAAGGCATTACACTGATCGGCACGGCCGGGTCGGACGACAAATGCGCGCTGGCGCTGGAATATGGTGCCGATCACTGCATCAACTACAACGCCGAAGATTTCGCGCCGAAGGTTCGCGAGTTGACTGGTGGTGTCGATGCGGTGATGGACGGAGTAGGGGCCACCACATTCGAAGGCTCGCTAGATTCGCTCAAACCGCTCGGCATGCTGATGTCGTTCGGGAACGCCAGTGGACCAGTACCGCCCTTCAGCCTGGGCGTCCTCGGGCCCAAAGGCTCGCTCAAGGTGACCCGGCCAACGCTGTTTACGCATATCGCTGACCATGCAGCATGCCAGGACATGGCAGCAATGTTGTTTGGCAAGATGCAGTCCGGCGCGGTGAAAATGCGCATCGACCAGCGTTTCCCGCTGGCCGAGGTGGCAGATGCCCATCGGGCATTGGAAGCGCGGAAAACCACCGGCTCCACCGTGTTGGAGGTTTGATAGATGCTGCGCCATTTCATTCTGACGTTTGCCATGGCTGGGCTGACGACCGGCCTTGCCGCTGCACAGGACCTGCGCGATTTCGGCTTTACCGAAGGCTGGAACATCATGGTGGATCCACAGATGGGCAACGGGTGTCTAATCCAGCGGATCGTCAGCGAAAACAGTGTGGTGCGCATCAGCTACGATGCCACCAGCACGCGCGGCGATGTCACCGTATTTGACCGCAAATGGGGCCAGATCCGGAGCGGCCAGACCTACCCGGTGCGCTTTGATCTGGATGGTCAAAGCTATGAGGCGACGGCCACGGGGTTTCAGCTGGGTAATGTGCCGGGCGCCGGGATCTTTTTCACCGATCGTGCGTTTCTGGATGACATTGCGAAGAAGCGGGTGATTAGCATTTATGGCCAGAACGGCCATGTGATGGATATAAACCTGCATGGGTCAGCCAACGCTTTGAAACACGCCAGGGACTGTCAGGCGCAGCAGGGTTAGGTCAGGGCGCGCGCCCTGCAAAGGGTTTAGTAGCTGAATGCGCCGTAGATGCGAGACAGGTCCCCGTCCCACGCCCCATTGTAACAGTCCAGCAGTTCATCGGCCGGCGAATGGCCGGTCTCGATGCTGTCTTTCAGCGCGTTCAGGAAATGGGTTTCGTCGGGGATAAGGCCACCAGCGCCGGGACGCGCACGGGCTTTCAGCCCGGCTTCAGACATCGCGACAGCCTCACGCACCAGATCGATCATCGACAGATTTCCGACCTTGGCCGCCATGCCATCCAGGCTGGCCGCAACCCGCAAGGCTTCGCGCGTTTCAGTGTCCCAGCCTTTGACCATATCCCAAGCAGCATCCAGTGCTGTCTGGTCATAGGTCAGCCCAACCCAAAACGCTGGAAGAGCACACAGACGCCGCCACGGGCCCCCATCCGCGCCGCGCATTTCAATGAACTTCTTAACGCGCGCCTCAGGGAACAGCGTTGTCAGGTGATCGGCCCAGTCGCTCAGCGTCGGGGTTTCCCCTGGCAGCGCGGGCAGCTCCCTTTTCAGGAAATCGCGGAATGACTGGCCCAGCGCATCGATGTATTCCCCATCGCGGTATACAAAATACATTGGCACATCGAGCGCGTATTCCACCCATCGGTCGAACCCGAAACCTTCATCGAACACGAACGGCACCATGCCCGTACGAGCCGCGTCCAGATCGCGCCAGACCCGGGCCCTCCAGCTTTTGTGCCCGTTTGGTTTGCCTTCGAAGAAAGGGGAGTTGGAAAACAGGGCAGTGGCAATCGGCTGCATGGCTATTGCGACGCGCATCTTCTTGACCATGTCCGCCTCAGACGAGAAATCGAGGTTGACCTGCACCGTGCAGGTCCGGCGCATCATAACGCGGCCCATGGTGCCGACCTTTTGCATGTAGCTGTCCATAAGCTTGTAGCGGCCCTTGGGCATCATCGGCATGTCTTCGTGGGTCCATTCCGGCGCCGCGCCCAGCCCGATGAAACCCACGCCGATCCGGTCGGCAATGTTTTTAACGTCGGCCAGGTGTGCGTTCACCTCGTCACAAGTTTCGTGAATGGTTTCCAGCGGCGCACCACTCAACTCCAACTGCCCACCGGGTTCGAGCGAGATGTTTGCGCCATCCTTGGTCAGCCCGATCAGGTTGCCGCCTTCTTCCAGTGGCGCCCAGCCGTGCCCGTCACGCAGCCCTTCCAGGATTGCCAGAATGGACCGTTCGCCCGCGTAGGGCAGCGGGCGGTGTGTGTCTTTGCAATAGCCAAATTTTTCGTGCTCGGTGCCGATACGCCAGTCTTCGCGCGGCTTGCAGCCAGCGGCCAGATACTCGGCCAATTGTTCATAGTGCTCAATCGGACCGCCGCCGGATTGGGGAATAGACATGGCAAGGCTCCGATGGTTGACCCGTTTCGTGCTCAGAGGTGCGATGAAATGCAGGGGGTGTCAATGCAGGCGCATGTGCACTGGCTGATGGGAAGACTTTTGCCAGAGCACAACGGATGTGCGGGAGGTGCTATTGAGCTCCGTCAACATTCTGCCGGTTCGTAGGCTGGGAAGGGCGGCAAATGTATCGAACAGAACATCAGCACCGGCGGCGTTCACGGGAATATGCAACGGGTCAGAGCCGGGTTGGTCCAGTACCCAATGCGCAGGCTGCGCCGCACGGTCAAGGCTGAGCCGGGTCAGTTCCGACAATGCCACGGCCCCACCGGTGAGCGGCCCGAAATAGGCAATTTGCCCTTCGTCCACCTTCACGACACCGGGGCCACGCCCGGTCTGACCGAACCGCAAACGCCGCAGGCCCACCACCGCCAGCGCAAAGCCTGCTGCGATCAACAGCCAACCGATCCATCCCAAAAGACCCTTGGGGCCAAGCACCCAGTAAAGCCCCAGTAAAATGGCCGCCGCTGCCACCAGCAATTCGCGTATACGCCACAGGTGTGCCTGTGCTTCGGGTCGGATGAAGCTCATCGCCAGTCCCCCAGCGCCTGCTGCCAGAGCGTCAGTGCGGCGACCGCTGCCGTATCCGCACGCAAGACCCGTGGGCCCAGGCTTACAGGGTGCGCTTGCGGCAGGGCGTTCAGGCGCATACGTTCAGCCTGCGAAAACCCGCCCTCAGGGCCGATCAGGACGGCCCAGGGCCCACGTTCGCCGGTTATTTGTGGGCCTTGCCCGGCAAGTTCTTCGTCGCAGAACAGGATGTGTCTGCCTTGCGGCCAGTCGGCCAGCACCCTGTCCAGCCTTTGCAACGCGCAAACCTCTGGCACATAGGTGCCGCCGCATTGTTCGGCGGCTTCCACGGCATGGGCCTGCAGCCGGTCCTGCCGGATGCGTTCAGGATTGGTGAATGCAGTCTGCACGGGCAAGATGCGCGCAGCGCCCATTTCAGCCGCTTTTTCGACGATGAAATCGGTGCGTGCCTTCTTGATCGGGGCAAACAGTAACCACAGGTCGGGCGGCATCTGCAAAGGCCGGGTCTGGGCGGTGACAGCCAGCGTCCCGCCACGCTTGCCTGCATTGGCGACATCGGCGGACCATTCGCCATCCTGACCGTTGAACAGCAGCACCGGATCGCCCGCCGTCAGGCGCATAACGCCAAATAGGTAATGCGCTTGGTCGCGCGACAGCGGAACCGATTGCCCGGCCGCCAGCGGATGATCTACAAAGAGTCGGATTTTCCCAGCCATGGACCATAGATATGCAAGGCAGCTCCCCGACACCAGATGGACAGGTGTCTGATGCCGTAGACGGCAACTGGGTGGACCGTTGGGCCCCTGCTCCGATGCGCCCCTATCTACGGCTCAGCCGGGCCGATCGGCCCATCGGGACGTGGCTGCTGCTGATCCCCTGTTGGTGGGGGTTGGCCTTGGCCACCTTGTGGGACCAGTCCCCGCGTTGGGAAGATGCGTGGATCGCAATTGGCTGCGCCTTGGGCGCGTGGTTGATGCGTGGTGCGGGCTGTACGTGGAACGACATCGCCGATCGGGAATATGACGCGCAGGTTGAGCGCACGCGGTCCCGTCCGATCCCGTCTGGACAGATCAGTGTGCGGCAGGCTTTTGTCTGGATGGTTGCGCAGGCGCTGCTGGCCTTTGGGATCCTGCTGACATTTCATTGGGTGGCGATCCTGCTGGGCATTGGGTCACTGGTATTGGTGGCGATCTATCCGTTTGCCAAGCGGTTCACATGGTGGCCGCAGGTGTTTCTGGGGCTGGCGTTCAACTGGGGCGCTTTGCTGGCCTGGGCCGCGCATACTGGTGACGTGCAGTCGCCTGCCATCCTGCTGTATTTGGCAGGGATCGTTTGGACCTTGTTCTACGACACAATCTATGCCCATCAAGACACAGAAGACGATGCACTTATCGGGGTCAAATCCACTGCCCGGCTGTTTGGAGATGCCTCAGCCAGTTGGCTAAAATACTTTATCATCGGGACTGTTGCGCTGATGGCTATGGCGATCATTCAAGCAGGCATGCCGCGTAGCAATATCATGGCGCTGGTGCTGGCCCTGGCCGGGCCGTGGGCGATGGGGTGGCACATGACATGGCAATTGCGCGGGTTCGACCCGTCTGACGGAGCCAAAATGCTCCAATTATTTCGTGCGAACCGGGATACTGGCCTTATTCCGCTCATCTGCCTTGTTATCGCGTTGCTGGTCTGATTGAACCCATGCAAAGGCGAACGTAAAAAAGACCATCGGGGCAAACTAGCAAAGATCATGCGGCTATCCTCTTTTTTGCCAGTTTCGGCGGCCTTCCTTCTGGCGGCTGCACTATGCCTCGTTGCGGCGCGCTTTGCGGCCATGGCTGTCGAAGACAGTTCTGAAATCGCTGTGCGCCGGGCGCTGGACGAAAATGACCTGCTGTGGGTCGAAGTGGGCGCAGACGGGCTGCAGGTGATCTTAAGCGGTGTCGCCCCGACCGAAGCCCAGCGGTTCAACGCGGTCAGCGTTGTTGGTGGGCAGGTGGATGCCGCCCGCATTCTGGACCAGATGGAGGTGGAAGCCACGGCTGCCATCGCGCCTCCCCGCTTTTCTGCCGAAATCCTGCGTAATGACAGCGGCATTTCAATCATCGGTCTGATTCCGCGCGTCACTGATCGGGAGGGGTTGATTGCCGAAGTGCGCCGCCGGACCGGGGAAGATCGGGTGGCTGACTTGCTAGAATCGGCTGATTACCCCTTGCCTCGCGGGTGGGAAGACGCTCTGGGCTTTGCCGTGACGGTTCTGAGCCGATTGCCGCGGTCGAAGATTTCCGTGGATGCGGGCCAGATTGAAATCACCGCCATTTCTGAAAGCGCGGAAGAGAAACGCGAGCTGGAAACTGAACTGGAACGTGCGGTTCCGCCGGGTTTGAACATGGTCCTGAAAATCGCGGCTCCGCGCCCGGTGATCACGCCATTTACCCTGCGGTTCCTGATCGAAGACGGTCAGGGCCAGTTTGATGCCTGTTCCGCCGATACCGAAGACACCGCCAATCGTATCCTGACAGCAGCCCGCGACGCGGCGCGTCTGACAGGGCCGGAAACCTGTACCGTGGGCATGGGTGTGCCCAGCCCGCATTGGGGCACCGCTGCTGAAATGGGAATCTCAGCACTGGCCCGGTTGGGGCAAGGCACCGTGACCTATGCCGATGCGGACGTGACGTTGGTCGCCGCCACTGGCACGGATCAGGCGCTGTTTGACCGGATCGTAGGCGAACTGGAGGCGGATTTGCCAGAAGTGTTCGCGCTACATGCGATCCTGCCACAGCCCGAGGCGGGTGGTGACGAATTACCGGCGGAATTTGTTGCCACGCTTAGCCCCGAGGGGTTGGTGCAGCTGCGTGGGCGGCTGAGTGATGAAACCCTGCGCAACATGGCAGACAGTTTCGCCAAATCCGCTTTTGGATCTGAAAACGTTTATACGGCTGCGCGCGTCGTCGAAAACATGCCGGAAAGCTGGCCAAAGCGGGTTCTGGTCGGGTTGGAGGCGTTAGCGTATCTTAACAACGGGTCTGTCACGGTATCCCCCGATCAGGTACTGGTGCGGGGTGTCACACAGCGCGAAGGCGCCCGTGCCGCCGTGGCCGGGTTGCTGTCGGGAAAGCTGGGCGACGGGGTGCTCTACAGTCTTGACATCACCTATCGCGCGCCGCCGCCACCGGAAAAAATCAAGCCGACGCCGGAAGAATGCCAGGAACAGCTGCAGGCGGTGCAAACCGGTGCCAAGATTGCGTTTGAACCGGGGTCGGCCACAATTGCCGAAGACTCGCTTGGTGTGATGAACCGGATTGCTGACATCCTGAAGGACTGTGGCGAGATCCTTTTGGAAATTCAGGGTCATACCGACAGCCAGGGGCGTGAAAGCATGAACCTGGAGCTGAGCCAGGCGCGCGCGAATTCGGTCCTGAACGAACTGATCGCGCGCCGGGTTCTAACGGCCAGCTATGAGGCGCGCGGCTATGGCGAAACCCAGCCCATCGCTGACAACAAGACCGAAGCAGGCCGCGAAGCCAACCGTCGGATCGAATTTCACCTGATCTTGCCGGAACAGTCGGCCGAACAGGAAACCACGCTTGAACAAGCGGCGTCAGCTGATCAAGACACAGACGCGCAGACAGAAGAAAACGCAGGACAGCAAGACAGCGACGCGGCGGAGGAAAACACCGATGAACAGAACTGAGTTTATCATCTGGACCGCCGCCGTCCTATTCGTGGCCTTTGCGCTGGGTTGGTTTGCTAACTGGCTGATACACCGGTTCACCCGCGTCAGCGCTGGGGATATCGGAGAACTGGACCGGATGAGCCAGGAGCTGCATGAAGCTGAAGAAACCCGCGATCAGGCAATTACCTATCTGCAGCAGCGCGAAGCCGAACTGACCAATCAACTAACGCAGGCCGAAGCCGAGCTGACAGCCGCCATGGAAGGCCTGCGCGATGCGCGACAGGAGGCGGAAGAGCTGCGCAGTTATGTGGAACGTCAGCAGGGCACAAGTTAATCCCTTTGCGTGAAACTGAGTTATCTGGTGCTGGCAGTGACAACATGCGCCTGAACTTTGGCCGCCACCGGGCCTGATCCGTCTTCTAATCATAGGCCCCGGGCTTTGGCGCTGCGCCATTCCAATCGTGCACATTCAACCTGTTTGGCCGCTGCGTGATCCAGCATTGGTTGGTCTTGTCTGCTATGAAACCGTGGGCGCCAGCTTGCGTTCCCGCTGACAAAGGCGCATGGCTGGGGGATGGCCACTTCGTTAACTTCGCATCGACCTTTGCTGGCGATTTCGCTGAAGCTGAGCGCCATTTTCTTATTCGTGTCGATGGCCGCCATCGTCAAAGCAACCGCCGACCTTGTCCCGCCAGGTGAGGCGGTTTTCTTCCGTTCATTTTTTGCCATCCCGGTGATTTTTGCTTGGCTGGCCATGCGGGGCGAACTGTCAGGTGGGCTGCGGGCCGACAAGCCGCTTCGGCATGTCTGGCGCGGCGTACTGGGGACAACGGCCATGGGCCTGACATTCACCGGGCTTGGTCTGCTGCCATTGCCCGAGGTTACGGCAATCGGGTTTGCTACGCCAATCTTCACCCTGATCCTGGCGGCGGTGCTGCTGGGTGAACGTATTCGGATGGTGCGGATTTCTGCGGTGCTGACTGGGTTGGTCGGGGTCACGATCATGCTGTGGCCGCGTCTGTCGGGAACGGGCGATTTGCAGGAAGGCGCGGCACTGGGCGCGCTGCTGATCTTGATCGCCACGATTGCTCGCGCCTTTGTGCAGGTCCAGATCCGCGTGCTGGTGCAAAGCGAAAGCACAGCGGCGATCGTGTTCTACTTCTCCGTCATCGCGTCTGTCGTGTCGTTGATGACCTTGCCATTCGGCTGGACGGTTCCGCCGTTATGGGCGTTGTTGTTGCTGGCCTCAACGGGGCTGTTTGGCGGGATCGCACAGATCCTTGTGACAGCGGCGTACCGATACGGGCCAGCCTCCATGCTGGCGCCTTATGACTATTCGTCGATGATTTTCGCAGTGATCGTGGGTTACGTCTGGTTTGGAGAGCTTCCAACCATGGTCATTCTTGCTGGCGCGACGCTGGTGATTGCGGGGAATGCTTTGGTCATCCTGCGTGAACGGCAGCTGGGGTTGGACAGACGTAAGGCGCGGTCGGTGACCGACCCCAAAAGCAGCTAGCCGCGTGGCGGCGATCTCAGCCGGGTGTCACATCAGCGATTGCTGAGAACCGGGTCCAGCGTGACGGAATACAACTCCGTATCCGCGCGATCCATGAGGCGCACGGTCAGTTGTTGGGTTGCCCCGTCGATTTCGACCATGCCGAAGAACTGCAGTCCTGCGCTGGGTGGCAGGTTGAACTCGGCATTTCGCGGGGCTTTTACAAACTTCACCTCCGGCCCAAAGGTACCGTCCAGATCGTTCGGTCCGAACGTGCCTGCGTGCAGTGGGCCAGAAACGAACTCCCAGAACGGGTTGAAGTCCTGGAAAGTGGCCCTTTCGGGATTGTAGTAATGGGCGGCGGTGTAATGCACGTCGGCGGTGAACCAGACGGTGTTGTCGATCCCGGTGGTCTTGATGAACCGCAGCAGATCCGCGATCTCCAGCTCCCGCCCCTTGGCTGAACCATGGTCGCCGTTGGAAATGGCTTCGGCTCCTGCCTTGTCGCGCCAGTTGTCCCAGACGATCGGGCCGATGGGCATGTCGGATGCGATCACCTTCCATGTTGCTTTTGAAGCAGACAGTGCACGTTTGAGCCAGGCCAGCTGCTGAGCGCCCAGAATGCGGCTTTGATCGGTGATCTCTTCTTCCATCGACGGACCATTCGGGCCGCGATAGGACCGCAGATCCAGAAAGAACACATCCAGCATCGGGCCATACGAAATCTTGCGGTAAACACGGCTGGGTTCTTCGGGGGTGATCCGCAGAGGAGTCATCTCATGGAACGCCCGCCCGGCCCGCGACCGCAGCACATGCACGGATTTCTCGGTATAGCGGTCATCGTTTGACAGGTCCTTGGCATCGGACCAATTATCAACGACTTCGTGGTCATCCCACTGGAAGAAGGTTGGGCAAACTGCGTTCATGGCCTGCACGTGCATATCCATGAGGTTGTATTTCCACTGGCCGCGGAACTCGTCCAGCGTTTCGGCAACCTTGCGCTTTTCGTCGATCAGCGTGGTGTTTTTCCAGATGGTCCGACCGTCTTTCACGACCTCATCCTGCATTGGGCCATCGGCATAGATCGTGTCACCGGAATGCAGGAAGAAATCGGGCGCGTGTTTGGCTATGCTGGCATAGGTTAACATGCCGTCATCATCAATGCCCCAGCCCTGACCGGCGGTATCCCCGGACCAGACGAACTTCACCGAACGCCGTGCGGTCGGCGCGGTGCGAAACCGGCCAATGATCGGATCGGATTTGGCCTGCAAGTCATACAGGTCCTGCGCCACGAACCGGTAGAAGATGTCCTGATCCGAAGGCAGGCCCAGCGCCAGGCGCTTGACCGTGTAATCGCTGGCGGGCGTGGCGTCCATCGGTGCCAGCGCGATGGGGTTGGTAAAGCTTTCGGTTGTGGAGATTTCCATCATAACCTTGGAAGGTCGGTCGGTGCGGGACCAGATCATGCCGGAGGACGTGTCGACGTCGCCGGATTGTAGCCCATGCGAAAACACCGGGCGGCTGGACGCACGGCTAAGTGAAGGTATGGCCAGGCCTGCGGCAAACGCGGTACCACCAGCCAGAAGGGCGCGGCGGGATGGGCTGAGGAGTTTGGACATAGAGGCTTTCCTATCGATTGGCCCGCGATCTGGGCGGTCTTGTGTAGCGCCCGTCAACAGCAATACCTTAGCGCGGTTCCGTCGATTCCGTTACATTCAGCGAAGCTATTTCGAACGAGTCTATTTGAACGAGATTAAAAGTGGCTGTTGCGACTTTGCCTGCCCGGTCCAGATGAGAACTGGCAGAAACTATTGCTCAGACCAAAGGCAAACGGGCCACCCAATTGGGCGGCCCACTGTCTGTGATTTTTGATTTGGCCTGCGCCTGGAGGTTGCGTTGGTTTTATTCGCGCACCAGCTTTTCGTAGCTGTCCGAGATATCCCTCGTAAGCGCACCAACCTCAAAATTGTAGTCGCCGATCTGGCCTACTGGCGTGACCTCGGCCGCCGTGCCTGTCAGCCAGCATTGCTGCATCTCTTCCATTTCAGCCGGGTCCATATGGCGTTCATGCACCTTTATCTTGCGGTCCTTCAGCATGCTGATCACGGTCTGGCGGGTGATGCCGTTCAGGAAGCAATCTGCTTTTGGCGTATGAACCTCGCCATCCTTGACGAAGAAGATGTTGGCACCTGTCGCCTCGGCCACGTAACCACGATAGTCCATAAACAGGGCGTCAGAACACCCCTTGGCCTCTGCCGCGTGCTTGGATGTGGTACAGATCATGTAAAGACCTGCCGCCTTGGCGTGGACCGGGATGGTGTCTGGGCTGGGCCGTTTCCATTTGGAGATGTCGAGCTTGGCGCCTTTCAGCTTGGCGTCGCCATAATAGGCGCCCCATTCCCATGTTGCCACGGCCAATCGCACCGGGTTGCGTGCAGACGCGACACCCATGTCTTCGCCTGCGCCGCGCCACGCCATGGCCCGCACATAGGCGTCGGTCTGACCGTTGGCTTCTAGCACCTGTTTCTTGGCAGCTTCAATTTCGTCCACGGTCCAGGGGATTTCGAAATCAATCATGTTTGCACTGGCTTTCAAACGCTCCGAATGCTCGCGCGATTTGAAGATCTTGCCGCTATAGGCGCGTTCCCCTTCGAACACGGAACTGGCGTAGTGCAACCCGTGGGTCAGGATATGTACATTAGCATCCCGCCAGTTTACCAGCTTGCCGTCCATCCAGATCTGGCCATCGCGGTCATCATATCCCGACATTCTCTCTCCTCCTCGGGCCTCAAATTTTTCAAATGTTGCGCTATAAACGTCCGTATCGAACATAAAGTTGCGCCAAAACTGCGATTCGATACCGCTTGCCTATTGGAATGTCAACAAGACTGACTTAAACTGATAAAAATCGTGAAAAGGACCATGGCATGGTTGATGGCCATTCACTGCGCCCGCCGACCGGTGAATCCCTGCTTTACCTGACAGATGAACAATTGCGTCAGGGGATCGAGGCGATGTTCTTTGCCTACAGGGGGTTCACAGCTGATCCCGACAGAATCCTGGCGGGGATGGATTATGGCCGGGCGCATCACCGGGCAATCCATTTCATCAACCGGGCACCGGGTACAACAGTAAACAACCTTCTGAATATCTTGGGTGTGACCAAACAGTCATTGAACCGGGTGCTGCGCAGGTTGATTGAAGATGGGCTGGTGGAAAGCCGGGTTGGGACACAGGACAAACGCGAACGGCATTTGTACCTGACCGAGGAAGGTCAGCAACTGGAATCCCGTCTGAGCGATGCGCAGCGCGCCCGGATGCGGGCGGCCTACAAGGATGCTGGGCCAGAAGCGGTGGCCGGGTTCCGCCAGGTGCTGGAAGCGATGATGGATACTGACATGCGCCGGGCCTATGCCCGGCTGAAGGATGCGCCGTCATGAATGTGCTGGACACCCATCTACTGATTATCGACGATGACGAACGCATCCGTGAGCTGCTGAAAAAGTTCCTGAAACGGAATGGGTTCCTAGTGACCTCTGCCCGTGATGCGGAACACGCAAGGCGTATTCTGTCGGGGCTTGATTTCGACCTGATCGTTCTGGACGTGATGATGCCGGGCGAAGACGGCATCAGCTTTACCCGGAGCCTGCGGGAAACAAATGAAACGCCGATTCTGCTGCTGACCGCCAAGGGGGAGGCTGAAAACCGGATTTCGGGGCTTGAAGCAGGCGCGGATGATTACCTTGTCAAACCGTTTGAGCCGCGCGAGCTGTTGTTGCGGATCAATTCGATCCTGCGGCGGATGCCCGATACCCCGGTCGAAGACACGGTGCCGAAGATCCTGCATCTGGGCGCGATCCGCTATGACATCGAACGTGGGGAGATGTGGCAGGGCGACCAGATTGTGCGGCTGACAGCAACGGAAAGCCAGCTGATGAAGATTTTCTCGGCCTGTCCGGGGGAGCCGGTGACCCGCTCCAAACTGGTGGAAGACCTGGGCCGAGATCGTGGACAGGCGCAGGAACGGGCGGTGGACGTGCAGATCACCCGTTTGCGGCGCAAGATCGAAGAGAACCCCAAACAGCCACGGTATTTGCAGACCGTGCGCGGGGCCGGGTACATGCTGGCCCCAGATTGAAGTGCGGGGCGGTATCCTGATCGTATCTTGATTGAGCGCCTTGTGGCGCACATTAAATCTTGCCGGCGGCCATTCGGCTGTCTCCTTGGGTTTTCAGTCTTTTGCCTCACGTGCCTGTGGCGTGCGTATTTTGCAAAGGTGAAGCAGGGGGTCGGCTTGTCGGGGAGATATGTTTAAACTAAAATGGAACAAACAGTGAACATATATCATGTCGAATCGCCGTATCCTTTCTCTCTGGTTTCCTCGTCTTGGTGCCGACCGCTTGATGCGGGCGGATCGTAGCCATGCGGCTGGGCCATTGGCGGTGGTGGACGAAGAACGCAACACGCAGGTGGTCACTTCGGTGAACCTGGCCGCGTCACAGGCTGGGGTGCATGTGGGCCAGCCTGTACGCGATGCCCATGCGATGTGTGGGGGGCTGGTGGCCCGAGCCCGCAACCGCACGTCGGAGGCCCGATTTCTCACTGTGCTGCGGCGCTGGGCTGGCAAGTTCTCCCCTTGGGTGGCCGAAGAGGTGCCGGATGCGCTGACCATTGATCTGACCGGATGCGCGCATCTGTTTGGGGGAGAGGCACAGTTGCTCGCGGTGATCGAGGCGGATTGTGCGGATATGGAGCTGAGCGTGCGGGCCGGGATTGCGGATACGCTGGGCGCAGCCTGGGCGCTGGCGCGTTTTGCGGGGGCTGAAGTCGGGTTTGACCGCAGCGGTGATGCGATCGATCAGGAAGCACGCGCGACTCGATCCCGTGCGGGCAAGCGGCGGCACTGGACCAAGGGTGGCGCCGCGCCGCAAGTGGTGACACGGGCACAGGCCGGGCGGATCGCTGCGCCCGGGCAGAGCTATGGTGCGTTGAGCCCATTGCCCGTTGCCGCCCTGCGGCTGGAACCCGATGTGGTGGTGCAGCTGAACCGCCTGGGTCTGCGCCGGATTGGTGATCTGCTGGGCCAGCCTCGCGCGGCGCTGGCCCGACGGTTCGGCAAGGGGCTGGTGCTACGGTTGGACCAGGCCATGGGCAGTGCGGCAGAGCCGGTTGCGCCGGCCAAGCCGACGGACCATTTTGCGGTACGCCTGACCTTACCCGAGCCCATCGGGCTGGAAGACGATCTGCTGGCGGGTCTCGACCGCATGCTGCCGCGGTTGTGCGAAAAGCTGGACCAGAAGGGGCTGGGGGCTCGCGCCATCCGGTTGGAGGCGCATCGCACTGATCAGGCGACAGAGGTAATCGATATCGGTCTGGCCCGACCCAGCCATGATCCGTACCGCATGCGGCCGTTGTTACAAATGAAACTGGCCCAGATCGATGCGGGCTTTGGCATCGACATGCTGCGGCTGGTGGCAATCCGCACCGAACCCCTGCACAAGACCACCAAGACCGGGCATCTGGGGGCGGGGCGTGCGGTGCGAGACCGGTTGGCGCGCAGCTCGGCTCTGGATGACCTGCTGGGGCGGATCGGTGCGCGCGTGGGACTGGAAGGGATCACCCGGTGCCACCCATCCTCCAGCCATATCCCCGAAAAAGCGGCGCAGACACTGGCGGCCGTCTGGTCGGACCCGGCGCGGGACTGGCCCGCGCCTTTTGCGCCACGACCCCTAACGCTGTGTCGGCCAGAGCTGGTGCATGCCAGCGAGGACGGGGACCTTCCGCTGACCTTCCGCTGGCGTGGTCGCGACCAGGCAGTTCAGAGCGCAACGGGGCCGGAGCGGATCGCGCCTGAATGGTGGTTGGATGAACCGGATTGGCGCACAGGGGTACGGGATTATTGGGCTGTTACAACTGATCGAGGGGAAAGGTTATGGATATATTATGGGCATGGGGCCGCCCTTTCGCCGGGGTGGTTTTGCCATGGGCTGTTCGGGTGAAAATGACACCCTTATTCAGCCACACCGAAACCCGAGGAGAAGGCCGAATGGCCGACGACGAGACACAATGCGCGCAGCAAGGCGCTCGGACAGATTAAACCGCGCTGATGCCGCCCCGGACGAAATCAGCCGCCAGAGTGGCATACTCCGACCGCGACAGGCCCTTGCCCGATCTGTGCCACATGTAGAACCAGTTCAGGATGCCAAACACAGACATGGTCACCGCGCGCAGGCGGTCGCCGTCAAGATCGGGGCGTTCGGCGGCAACGGCCTGGGACATGGCCGTCACCAGCCGTCGTTGTGCAGCAATAAGCGGTGTCTTCAGTTCTGGCGGCAGGGCGTCCAACGCGTCCAGTTGCAGCTTGTGTTCCACATCGGCATGCTCATATGCCATCAGGATCACCCGGATCAGGTCCGGCAGGCCCTGGGGCGTAGCATCCTCCACCAACGCCACCAGCTCGGACAGGTGCGCATCAAGGATGTCGAATAGCAGCGCCTCCTTGCTTTCGTAGTAGTGATAGATCAACGCCTTAGACACACCGCATTCGCTAGCCGCACCGGTCATAGATGCGCGGTCATACCCGTGCCGCGCGAAATAGGCGGCCGCACCTTTACGCAGCGCGGCGCGCTTTTGTTCGTAGTCTCTGGCAATCCCACGCGGCATCAGGCCGGAGGCCGGTTGTCCACGATCCGCACGGCCTTACCCTGGCTGCGTGCGACACCGCCGGGATCGGCGACCTCGACCTTTACGGAAATGCCGACGCTATCCTTGATCCGGCTTCGCAGCGTCGCCGCGGCATGAACACGGGCGTCATGGGCTGAAAACCCCTCTGCCGCTTCGGTCAGGATCTTCATTTCGTCCATCCGGTCCGGGCGCGTCAGTTCGATCTGGAAATGTGGAGCCAGGCCCTGCACAGTCATCAACTGTTCCTCGATCTGGGTCGGGAAGACGTTGACGCCGCGCAGTATGATCATGTCGTCGGTGCGGCCCGTCACCTTTTCCATCCGGCGCATGCTGCGGGCAGTGCCAGGCAACAGGCGGGTCAAATCGCGGGTACGGTAGCGAATGATCGGGAACGCTTCTTTCGACAGCGAGGTAAAGACCAGTTCCCCAGGTTCTCCATCTGGCAGAACCTCCCCGGTTTCGGGGTTGATGACTTCCGGATAGAAATGGTCTTCCCAGATGTGCAGCCCGTCCTTGGTTTCTACACATTCATTAGCCACGCCGGGGCCCATGATCTCGGACAGGCCATAAATATCCACCGCATGCATGTCGAAAGCGTCTTCGATTTCCTTGCGCATGGCATTGGTCCAGGGCTCGGCCCCGAAAATACCGACCTCCAGTGGGGAATTTCGCGGGTCCAGGCCCTGTGCTGCGTATTCATCCAGGATGGACAGAGCGTAAGACGGGGTCACCGTGATACCCTTGGCCCCAAAATCTTCGATCAGGCGCACCTGTCGCTGGGTCATGCCGCCAGATACAGGAACGGTGGTCAGTCCAAGCGCGTCTGCGCCCAGGTGGATGCCCAGTCCACCGGTGAAAAGGCCATAGCCATAGGCATTGTGCAGGATGTCGCCGGGCCGCAGGCCGGACGCCCGCAAGCTGCGCGCCACAACCTCTCCCCAGACCTGCAGGTCGTTTTCGGTGTAACCAACCACCGTAGGCTGACCTGTGGTGCCGGACGAGGCATGGATGCGCTTTACCTGCTCACGCGGGACCGCAAACATCCCGAAAGGGTAATTGTCACGCAGATCCTGTTTTACTGTCAAAGGAAACTTGGCCAGATCGGCCAGCTCCGTCAGGTCATCTGGGTGAACCCCCGCTGCGTCAAAGCTGGCCTTGTAATGCGGCACGCTTTCATAGGCATGCCGCAACGACCATTTCAGCCGTTGCAGTTGCAGCGCGGCAATCTCGTCGCGGCTGGCAATCTCGATCGGGTTGAGGCTTTCGCGAGATGGAGTCAGATCTTTCATGCAGCTTTTTCCAGCAACAGTGCGATGCCCTGGCCTACGCCGATGCACATGGTGCAGACCGCGCGGTTCAGATCATCATTTATCATTGTTTGGGAGGCTGTCAGCGCCAGCCGCGCACCGGACATGCCCAGTGGGTGACCCAACGCAATGGCGCCGCCGTTGGGGTTCACGTGGTCGGCATCATCTGGCAGGCCCAACTGCCGGGTCACGGCCAGCCCTTGGGCGGCGAAGGCTTCGTTCAGTTCAATCGTGTCGATATCGCCAATTTTCAGCCCGGCGCGTTCCAGCAGTCGTTCTGTCGCAGGTGCAGGACCGATTCCCATGATACGTGGGGGTACGCCCACGGTTGCCATACCGGCGATCGCGGCGCGGGGTGTCAGGCCATATTTCTCAATGGCGGCTTCCGACGCCACGATGACAGCTGCAGCCCCGTCATTTACACCCGATGCGTTGCCCGCAGTAACGGTGCCATTTTCGCGGAACGGCGTGGGCAGCTTGGCCAGCTTTTCCGGCGTCGTGTCACGTGGGTGTTCGTCCCGGTCTACCACGATGGCGTCACCTTTGCGCTGCGGAATGGTCAAAGCAGTGATTTCTTGTGCCAGCCGCCCGTTGGCCTGCGCAGCCAATGCACGGGTCTGCGACCGGTAGGCAAATGCATCCTGATCTGCGCGGTTGATCTGGAAATCGGCAGCGACATTCTCGGCGGTCTCCGGCATGCTATCGGTGCCGAAATGTTTATGCATTTGCTTGTTCACGAAACGCCAGCCGATAGTCGTGTCATAAATTTCCGCCCGCCGGGAAAAGGCGCTGTCAGCCTTTGGCATGACCAGTGGCGCGCGGCTCATGCTTTCGACGCCACAGGCGATTATAACGTCCGCCTCGCCCGAACGAATGGCGCGCGCGGCTGTACCAACGGCGTCCAGCCCGGACCCGCACAGCCGGTTGATCGTTGCACCTGGCACCGTATCGGGCAGACCGGCCAGCAGCGACGCCATGCGCGCCACGTTGCGGTTGTCTTCGCCCGCCTGGTTTGCGCAACCGGCAAATACATCATCCACAACCAGCCCCGGATAGCGTTCGGTCAGCGCGCGCAGCACATGGGCCAGCATGTCGTCCGGACGGACCGAAGACAGTGCGCCACCATATCGACCGACCGGAGTGCGGGTACCGTCGCAGAGATAGGCTTTGGTCATGTATCTTCCTCAAAGTTCTGGCCCTTGATCGTGCGGGATAAGCCGCGAAACAGGGCGATGGTGCGGCCATCGGCACCGGTTACGGTTACGTCATACACGCCGGAGCGGCCCGTCTTGCTGACCTCCACTGCAGTTGCGGTCAACCGTTCCCCCCCTTTGCCTGGGGAAACGTATGTGATGGAGTTTTGTTGCGCCAGCGTGGATTGGTTGTAACTGTTGCACGCAAACGCAAACGCGCTGTCGGCGAGGGTAAAGATATAGCCACCATGGCACACGTCATGGCCATTCAGGTGATGGTCCTTAACGTCGAAGGACATCGTCGCCGTCCCGGGTCCAACGGCGTCAAGCCGGATGCCCAGCCACGGCGACGCGCGGTCATTGGCCATCATGGCTTCGGCGCTGCGCTCAGCGCGCTCCTGTGGCGTCATTTTGGGTTCCTCCCCCGGACTGCCGCAAACCTGCACAAAACCGACCAATCGGTCAAGAGTGTTGATTTTGTCGGCGCGGCGGTCCAAGTTGCGCCCAACCTGTGAGGAGGACCACCATGCTCAGACCTGCCAGCTATGCCATGGCGCGTTGGATCGAACCGGGATCGGCGGCGCAACCTGTGATCGGCCCGGTTGCGGGGGAACAGATCGCCGTGGCGGGCGGTGCGCCATTGGATGTTCAGGGTATGCTCGACTGGGCGCGTAACGTGGGTGGTCCGGCACTCCGGCAGATGACCTTCCATGATCGGGCGCGGATGATCAAGAATGTCGCGACCTACCTGAATGACCGCAAGGAAGAATTGTACGCCATCAACCCGCTGACCGGGGCGACGCGCCGGGACGGGGCCATCGATATCGACGGCGGCATAGGAACCATGTTCGTGATAGCCTCCAAGGGCCGTCGTGAAATGCCTGATGGGCACGTGTATGTGGATGGGGAGATCGAGGGGCTCAGCCGGAATGGCACGTTCCTCGGACAACACATCGCCGTACCGCTGCAGGGCGTTGCCGTTCATATCAACGCCTTCAACTTTCCGGTCTGGGGGATGCTGGAAAAACTAGCGCCAACCCTTCTGGCCGGTGTTCCTGCCATCGTGAAACCGGCCACGCAGACCTGTTACCTGACCGAAGCATGTTTCCGTATAATCATTGAAAGCGGGCTGGTGCCTGATGGTGCGGTGCAGTTGGTGATTGGTGGTGTTGGCGACATGTTGGACCGTCTAGAGCCGCAGGATGTGGTGGCCTTCACCGGGTCGGCTGACACAGCGCTCAAGCTTCGGGCGGCCCCTGCGATTGTTCGCAACGCGGTGCGCTTCCATTCCGAACAGGACAGTCTGAATGCTACCATCCTTGGACCGGATGTTTCTGCAGGGTCCACCGGATTCGACCAATTCATTAAGGAGGCTGCCAATGAAATCACCGTCAAGGCGGGCCAGAAGTGCACTGCGATCCGCCGGATCATCGTGCCCCAGAGTTTGATGAGCGATGTGGCCGACGCCCTATCTGCCCGTCTGGCGGGAACATCGGTGGGCGATCCGGCAGCAGAGGGCGTGCGCATGGGCGCGCTGGCCAGCGCCGCGCAGCGGTCGGACGTACTATCCAAGATCTCGGCGATGGCAGGTGAAACTGTTACGCTGACCGGAGATCCGACGGTTCTGGACCTTGTCGGTGCGGGGCCAGAGGGTGCATTCCTGAAACCCACACTTCTACGGTGTGATGATCCGGACGCTGCCCGCAATGTGCATGAGATGGAGGCATTTGGTCCTGTCTCCACTCTGATGCCCTACCGCGATCTGACTCATGCCAGTCATCTGGCCAATCGCGGTGGCGGGTCGTTGGTGGCCTCGCTGGTCACCGACGATCCGGCAGTTGCCCGTGACGTGACGCTGGGCAGCGCGGCCTGGCATGGGCGGCTTTACATCACTGGCGCGGACAGCGCGAAGGAGGCCACCGGTCACGGCGCGCCGTTGCCGCATATGGTGCATGGCGGTCCCGGTCGTGCTGGTGGCGGAGAAGAGTTGGGCGGTGTGCGCGGCGTTCTGCACTACATGCAGCGCACCGCCATTCAAGGCAGCCCGGATGTGATCACGGCAATCACCGGCCAATGGGTGCCCGGCGCCAAAGAAGCCCAAGGCCCGGATCATCCGTTCCAGCGCACGTTCAATGAGATTGAGATCGGTGACACCATCAATACGCCTGTGCGGACCGTAACGATGGATGACATCGAACATTTCGCGCATTTCACCGGTGACACGTTTTATGCCCACATGGATGAAGAAGCTGCCAAGGCGAACCCATTCTTCCCAGGCCGGGTGGCGCATGGGTATCTGCTTTTGTCTTTTGCCGCTGGTTTGTTCGTGCAACCCGATCCGGGGCCGGTTTTGGCCAATACCGGGCTGAATGGCTTGAGTTTCCAGAAACCGGTTGGGGCCGGGGACAGCATTGCCGTACGCCTGACCTGCCGTCGCAAGACTCGACGGACAACAGAGTATGGCGAGGTTGCGTGGAATGTGACACTGACCAATCAGGACGGCGATCAGGTTGCGCAATACGAGCTTTTGACGATGGTCAGTTACTCGCGTTAAACGGGGTGAATGGATCCGCTTGAACCCCTGATCGAAAACCTGCGCGCCGAAGGGCGACCGCGCGTGTGGTCACTTGTGATCACGGCTTTTGGCGATCTGGTGCAACATCGCGGTGGGGCTGTGTCCAACAAGCGCCTGAACGCGCTTTTGGGGCGTATTGGGATTGAATCCGGTGCTTTGCGGACAGCGCTGTCGCGGCTGGACCGGGACGGTTGGGTGGATCGGGAAAGGAACGGGAGATCCAGCCTTTGCAGGCTCAGTAGGGTCGGACTGACACAGTTCGACCCGGCGACATCTGTGATCTACGCGCCGCCACGCAAGGCCCCCGTTGCCGTGTGGCGCCTGAGCGTTGCATTGGACAAGGGCGTGCCAACGGTAAGGCTGACGCCAGCAGACGTGCCGCCGCTCAACTCGGATCTGCAGGTGTCAGGGCAAGTCGAACGGGTATCGGATGCCTACAAGTTGGCCTTTCTTGAACCCGCCTACAGACGCGCCTTGACCGTGCTGGGTGAAGATCTTTTGGGCATTCCAAACGCGCTAGATCCGCTCGACGCGGCAGCGGCGCGGCTGCTGTTGATCCACCGCTGGCGACGAATCGTGCTACGGTTTCCGGAACCGGAGCCTGCCTTGTTGCCGAAAGACTGCCCGCTGCCCGATCCGCGGGCTGCAGTCGCGCGAGCCTATGAGATGTTGTCGGGTCCAGCGGAAGAGTGGCTTTCGTTGCCGCAGAACGGGGCACCAAGCATGCCACAGGCAGACCCCAGCTTTGCAACACGTTTCGGATTGTCCACACAGGCTTGATTTGCTGAGCGTTTCCAGCAAGTCTGACGTATGACATTGCAAACATCCGTGCCGTTTCCACGCGGCCCCGTGCAACAGCAGGTCGCGTTCGACCGGCGTGAGTTGTCCGTCATCCTTTCCGTTTATGGCCGGATGGTCGCCGCAGGAGAATGGCGGGATTACGGCATATCCTGTCTCAGTGACCGGGCTATTTTTTCGATCTTTCGGCGCACAGCGGAAAACCCGCTGTACCGGATCGAAAAGCACCCCAAGCTGCGTAGCAAGCAGGGCATGTTTTCAGTGGTTGGCATGGACGGACAGATCCTGAAACGCGGACATGACCTGAAAACCGTGTTGCGCGTTCTGGAACGCAAACTGATCCGCGCGGTGGAGTGAAGGGCCAGCCCTGCATGCTCCCCGGAGTATTTTGACACAGATAAAAAGATAAAGAGGCGATCAGTCGAGACGCTTGTGGGAGGTCACGGGGCCGTCGCCTTGCGCATGGATGCGGTTGATTGCGTCCTGCAGACATTCGAGCGAGACCGCCATGTGATGAGCATTGGCGTGGATTATGGTCTTGTTGTCCACGGCCATTGCAACGTGGCCTTTCCAGAAAAACAGATCACCCCGCTGCGCGGGGGTGTTGGCAGGCAGCGTGGTTCCCAGCGTGGTTTCCTGCTGGTCGCTGTCGCCCGGGCAGGGGAGACCACAGGCCAGAAGTGCGGCTTGTACGAGACCAGAGCAGTCGATCCCGAAGCTGGAATTACCGCCCCAGAGATAGGGGGTCCCCAAAAGGCGCTCGGCTACGGAAACCGGGTTGGTTGCAAGATAGTCCAGCGGGGCGAGGTGCGGGAGGGGCATGTACCTCGTTCGCGGTAGGGTGCCTTGACCCCAGTCGACCTCGGCCCAACCGTCAGATGTGGAGAAGACGGAAACCTGCGATCCGAAGGACACGGGCTTAACCTCCCCCATCGCCTTCAATCCGGGTGTTGTTTTGACGTAGCTCGTCGATGCAATGACAACATGAGTTGGTTCCGCCTGCTTTGGTGCGAACAAGGCCGCGTCCACCCAGCCCACATACCCATCCCGAAGCGCAGCGCCGAAACACCACCCTTCCTGCAGATCCAGAACATGAAACGCCTCACCCAGCAGCAGCTGCCGGTCCCGCGCGCCGCGCGGTGCAGCGCAAAGGTCGGCGAGGGGGGCGGTAATGCGATGCACTTCGCCTTCGACGAAACGCGCGGCGTCGACCTGGCCGCGCAGGGACACATGCGCAACCTCACCGTTGGACCACAGGCTGCGCCGGTCGGTCACAGGTCCAACATCGCGTGCAAAGCGGCCAGCACGGCGCGGGCGCCCTGGCCGACACCGCCCACCGGGCGGGCTGGCGCAGCGCTGGGTTGCCAGCCGTAGATATCGAAATGCATGTAAGGCGCGCGGTCTACAAAACGGCGCAGAAACAGCGCGGCGGTGATGGACCCGGCAAAACCGCCCTTGGGGGCATTGTTCAGATCGGCGATGCCCGGTTCGATCATCGCTTCGTACGGCTCGTGGAAGGGCATTCGCCAGACAGGGTCGGCCACCTGCGATGCGGCAGACGTCAGGGCAGTGGCGTGCGTGTCATCATCCGTGTAAAATGGGGCAAGGTCCGGGCCGACCGCCACGCGCGCCGCGCCGGTGAGCGTGGCCATGGAAATGATCAGGTCAGTTTCTTCCTCATCCGCCAGCGCCAGCGCATCGGCCAGAACCAACCGTCCTTCGGCGTCGGTGTTGTTCACTTCCACCGTCAGCCCTTTGCGTGACTGCAGCACATCCTGTGGGCGGAACGCATTTCCGCTGACCGCGTTTTCCACTGCTGGGATCAGTACCCGCAATTGCAGTGGCAGCCCGAGCGACATGATCATATGTGCAAGGCCCAGAACTGTCGCAGAGCCGCCCATGTCCTTTTTCATCAGCCCCATGGAGGCGGCGGGCTTCAGATCCAGCCCGCCCGTGTCAAAACACACGCCTTTGCCCACCAGCGTAAGTTTCGGCCCGGTACTTCCCCAACGCATGTCTATCAATCGCGGCGCGCGGGGGGATGCGCGCCCAACCGCGTGGATCATAGGGAAATTCTGCATGATCAGATCGTCGCCCACAATCACATCACAGGTTGCGCCATGGGTGTTCGCCAGGTCCCGCGCAGCGGTTTCCAACTCCGCTGGCCCCATGTCAGAGGCGGGTGTATTGATGAGATCGCGGGTCAACGCCTCTCCAGCCGCGATGGCTTCAATTCGGCCAGCGTCGATTGTGCTGGGAGCGACCAGCCCGGGCACATTGGACGCGCCAGGTTTGTAGCGGTCGAAATGGTATCTGGCGAGCAGCCAGCCGAGGCATTCGGTTTCCAGCTGCGCCTGCGCCATGTCGCTGGCGATACGATACGTGCCCAGCGGCAGGCTTTTGGCCGCAGCCGACAGCAGGAAACGCCCGCGCCTTCTGTCGCGATCATTGCCAAGCCCAGCGAGCGCCAGACTGGCGGTACCGTCCTGCGCTGGGATCAAAACAGCCTGGCCCTTGGCGGCAGTAAACCCAAAGGTTTCAACCCAGGTGCGGGTGCGCGCATCTGCGCTGTTCAGCCAGGAATCCAGATCCTGAGCCGTGACCACGTGCAGATCGATGATGTCTTCAGTCGTGTCGGTGAAGGTCAGGGTCAATATGGGCGCTCCTCAACAGGGTTTTGCGAGAAGCTGCCGGATCGTTGCGTGCGATGCAAGTGGCGCTAAATCGACAGACCTGCGATGTCCCACATGGTGCTGAGAGAGATGTCGCCGACCCGGATCATCCTCGCTAGGGTGGCCGCTGATGCGGTCACGTCGCCCGTATCGATACAGTACAGAACATGCACCGCAGACCGGCGCAGCGCCGTCACGCCCAGCTGGTCCGATAGAGTACTCACTGATTCCACTGCAGCGCGCAGATTTGCCAAATCACGCAAGCCCGATGCGGTTTCGCAGCGTGACAGTCGCTGGAAAACCTTGTGACCTTCCCGTTTGTTTCCTCCGCTGTTGATGCGGGGGAACTTTCGCCGCAAGGTTTGTGGACCGATATCGGCGAAGGTGGACTGGAACGTTACGATCCGGCGCTGGACCGTTTCGTACTGGTCCGAACATTCGCCAGATCGTTTAAGATCGGGCAGTCAGGCCGATTATCGCCAGCGCAGGATGAGACCAGCCGCTGCAAGGTATCGCGCAGCTCAAGCAATTCGGTCAGCCGTTTGTCGATCTGGTCCAGATGATGAGCTGCGATCTGGCGAACGTCCGCGCTGGCGCGAGCTTCGTCTTCGTAAAGACCCAGAAGCGTGCGGCAGTCCTCAATAGAAAAACCCAAGGTCCGCGCGCGGCTGAGAAAAGCCAGCTTATGACAATCGGTGTCGGAAAAATCCCGGTAGCCATTGGCCTGACGGTCGGGCCGGATCAGCCCAATGTCTTCGTAGTACCGGATGGTTTTCGCGGGCAGTCCCGTGCGGGTTGAAACGTCTTTGATGTTCATGGTCATTCTGCAGCTACAGGCGCCGCCATCGGCGTGGTTTCGGGTTGTGCGGTGTCAGTGGCCGGGCGGAACCGGCGCAGGCGCAGCGCGTTGGTGACAACGAAGACCGACGACAGCGCCATAGCACCCGCCGCTAGCATCGGAGACAGCAGCACGCCCGCCGCCGGGTAAAGGGCACCCGCCGCAACAGGGATCAGCACCACGTTATATCCAAAGGCCCAGAAAAGGTTTTGCCGGATGTTGGTCATGGTGCGCTTGGACAGTTCCAGCGCGGTGGTCACACCGCTCAAACGACCTGCGGCCAGCACCACATCGGCGCTTTCAATGGCTACATCAGTGCCGGTGCCCATCGCGACACCGACATCAGCTGCGGCAAGGGCGGGGGCATCGTTGATCCCGTCGCCGACAAACACCACGTCACCATGCTTAGAGCGAAGGGCATCGACCGCTTCTTTCTTGCCAGCGGGCAGCACTTCTGCCTCAACGTGGCTGACGCCCAGAATGTCGCCCACGACCTGCCCGGCCTTGGTGGAATCCCCTGTAATCAAAGCGGTTTTCAAACCCATGCTGTGCAACCTTTGAATGGCTGCAGCCGCGTCTTGCTTAATCGCGTCCGCCACCCCGATGGCGGCGCAGATTGTCCCGTTTACTGACGCCAGCACAACCGAACGGCCAGCACGTTGAAATGCAACAATCCGATCGGACAAACCGTCAATGTCTAGGCCCTGCTCTGTCATCAAACGCGGCGATCCGACAAGAATGGACTGACCGTTCACCATGGCGGACAACCCCAGACCTTCGATTGCAGTGACACTAGATGCAGTGCCTCGAGCGACCCCCCGACTTTTGGCATAGTCTGTCAGCGCACGCGCAACAGGATGTTCTGATTGCGCCTCTGCAGCGCCAACCAGTTCCAGAACGGTGTTTTCGGACCAGCCGTCTTTCGCAACGAAGTCGGTAACGCGCGGTTTGCCTTCTGTCAGTGTGCCGGTTTTGTCAAAGGCGACCACGCGCGCTTCGGAAAGACGCTGTAAAGCTTCGCCCTTTCGGAACAAAACGCCCAGCTGTGCGGCCCGCCCTGTACCCACAATGATAGAGGTCGGAGTAGCAAGACCCATCGCGCAGGGACAGGCGGTGATGAGAACGGACACGCCCGCCACCAGCGCGTGCACTAGGGTTGGCTCTGGCCCGAAAGTAACCCAGGCCAGCACGGTCAGAGCAGCGATCAACAGCACGGCGGGTACGAAACGGGAGACCACCCTGTCGGCGAGTGACTGGATGGGCAATTTCGCCCCCTGTGCCTGCCGAACCATGGCAACGATGCGGGCCAGCACCGTATCTGATCCCACACGCCGCGCTTCGTATTGCAAGGCGCCTGATCCATTAATTGTACCTGCGGTGATCCAGTCACCGGACTTGCGCAGCACGCTGCCGGGTTCACCGGTGATCATGCTTTCGTCGATGCGCGACTGACTGGCAGTAATTACTCCGTCAACGGCCACGCGTTCACCGGGGCGCAGATGAACAATGTCGCCAACGAGGACCTCGGCAATCTGGCATTCACGGGTCCCATTGGCAGTTTCGATCAGGGCTGTCTGCGGCTGCAGCCGTGCCAATTCGCGTATCGCTGTGCCTGCTTGTCCGCGCGCACGAGCCTCCAGCCAGCGACCGACCAGGATCAGGGTCACGATGACTGCTGCCGCTTCAAAATACACAACTCGGGTGCCTTCGGGCAGAACGCCGGGTACGAACAGCGCGATGGTGGAAAATCCCCAGGCAGCTAAGCTGCCCATGGCGACCAGGCTGTTCATGTCCGGGCGGCCTTTGAAAAGATCGGGCACGCCGCGACGCAAAAAGATGGCGCCGGGGCCGATCAGAACCAGCGCGGTCAACACGAATTGAATGGTCCAGGACATGTCCTGCCCAATGGTCTGGTGCACCCAATGATGGAACATGGGAAAGAGATGGCCGCCCATTTCCAGCACAAAGACCGGCAGCGTCAGGACTGCAGCAATGATCATCTGCCACCTTGCCTGTGCAACTTCGATGGCGGCAGGATCTTCGTCCGTCATGTCATCGGATGGGATCGATGCGCTGTATCCTGCAGAACGGACCGCGCGGATTGCGTCATCGATCTGCACCATACCGGACAGTCTGGAGATGCGCGCGGACCGGTCAGCAAAATTGACTGTCGCTTCGGTGACCCCCGGCAGCGCTGCTAGCGTCTTTTCCACGCGTCCCGCGCATCCCGCGCATGTCATGTCGTCAATGGCCAGGGTAAGTGTGGTTTCGCGTGCGGGATAACCCGCGTTTTGCAGAGCGGTCCGGATATCTGTCATCTGGGCATTCGACAGGTCAATACGCGCAGTGTGATCCGCGATGGAGACAGTCGCACTGCCAATGCCGTTCACAGCTTTCAGGGCTTTTTCAGCCCGGGATGCGCAGCCAGCGCAATTCATGCCGTCCAGCTGAATCTGGATGTCGTGTGTCATGGGTCCGTCCGAGGTCCATTCGAGTGGTTCCCATTCCACATAAGGGTTCCACTAGATGGAAGGTCAAGGCCCGCCCCTAATTTGCGTGATCAGCTTCTGCCAGTTCCAGTTCATTCAGCAGATCAAGCAGCAAATCGTGCCTGTCGGGCCCCATTCGTTCACGAATAGAGGCGCTCAGTTCCAGCGACAATTCCAGGTTTTCTTCGATGATCCGCTCGCCTGCCGGCATGATCCGGACAATCTGCTTGCGCCGATCCTTGGTATCCGGATCGCGCTGGATCATGTTTTTTTCTTCCAGCTTCTGCAAAATACGCGTCAGGCTGGGGAGGAGCAGACAAGCTTCTTCAGCAATGCGCGTTGGTTCCATATTGCCGTTTTCCTGCAAAACGCGAAGAACGCGCCACTGCTGTTCCGTGATATCGACAGACGACAGCATGTTCCGCACTGGCCCCATGACGCGCTCTCGGGCGCGGAGCAGTGCGATGGGCAGGGAACGGGAGGTTGTAGGGAGTTTGCGAACCATGCCGCACATTCGCCGAGTCTGACGAGCAGATCAATGCTGACTTGGGGGGTGATGCTTCCGGGGGTTGACCGGGGTGGGAGCAACATATACTGCACATGTTAATTAAATGAGGAGGGGAGAAGCCGTGCCTCATCTGACAATTGATTACTCCGCCAACATGGAGGACCGCGTCGACATTGCAGAACTGTGCGACGTTCTGCGGCAGGCTGCAATCGAAACCGGGGTGTTCCCATTGGCCGGGGTTCGAGTCCGGGCCTTCCGCGCTGACCATGTGTCGATTGCTGATGGTGACTACATCCATGGCTATATCGACATTTCTGTCCGTCTGAGGGGCGGCCGCCCGTTAACCACGCGGAAGACGGCCACAGAGCATATCTTTGCCGCTGCCGAAGCCTATCTGAAACCGGCCATGGCCGAACATTCCATCGCGCTGTCGATGGAAATGCGAAACATCGACCCTGATCTTGCGCCTAAAGCCGGCACGATCCGCGATCATTTGAGGGAGGCAGATTAACATGGCCGAGCTGGATACAAACATCGAAAAACTCAATGGGTTCCTCACCCGGTTTGAAGACAAAGGCGTTCTGAACCAGATTGGTGGCCAGGCGGTTGCGGCCCAGTCCGGGCGCACATTCGAAACATCATCGCCCGTGGATGAAAGCCTGATCTGCCAGGTTGCCCGCGGTGATGCTGATGACATCGACGCCGCCGCGCAGGTTGCCAAGGCCGCATTCCCGGCCTGGCGCGATATGGCTGGCACCGATCGCAAGAAAATCCTGCACCGCATTGCCGATGGCATTGTTGAACGTGCCGAGGAAATCGCGTTGTGCGAATGCTGGGACACCGGTCAGGCGCTGCGGTTCATGTCCAAGGCAGCGCTGCGCGGTGCGGAAAATTTCCGTTTCTTCGCAGACCGGGCGCCGGGCGCGCGCGACGGACAGATGTTGCCGTCCCCGACGTTGATGAATGTGACCACCCGCGTGCCTATTGGCCCCGTTGGGATCATCACGCCTTGGAACACTCCGTTCATGCTGTCGACATGGAAGATTGCCCCGGCGCTGGCAGCGGGCTGTACCGTGCTTCACAAACCGGCCGAGTTTTCGCCGGTCACCGCGCGCATTCTGCTGGAAATTGCCGAAGAGGCTGGCTTGCCTCCGGGCGTCTGGAACCTGGTGAACGGGTTTGGCGAAGAAGCGGGTAAGGCGTTGACCGAACATCCCGATATAAAAGCCATCGCCTTTGTTGGAGAATCCAAGACTGGGTCGATGATCCAGGCTCAGGGTGCGCCTACACTAAAGCGAGTTCATTTCGAACTGGGCGGCAAGAATCCAGTTATCGTATTTGAAGATGCCGATCTGGATCGCGCGCTCGATGCCGCGATCTTTATGATCTATTCGCTGAACGGCGAACGCTGCACATCCTCCAGCCGCTTGCTGGTGCAGGACACCATCGCTGATGAATTCGAAGCAAAGCTGGCGGAGAGGGTGCACAAAATCAAAGTTGGCCATCCGCTAGATCCGGCGACTGAGGTTGGTCCGCTGATTCATGAAACGCATTTTGACAAGGTATCTTCATACTTCGACACCGCTCGCGACAATGGCGCAATCATCGCGGCAGGTGGCACACGGAAGGGCGACACGGGGTGGTTCGTCAACCCGACCCTTTTTACAGGCGCCAGAAACGACATGGCTATTGCGCAAGAAGAAATCTTTGGCCCGGTCCTGACGTCCATCCGGTTTTCCACCGAAGACGAAGCACTGCAGATCGCCAATGACATCCCCTATGGTCTGACAGGCTATGTCTGGACCAACGACCTGACCCGCGCGATTCGGGTGACAGAACGACTGGAGGCCGGGATGATCTGGGTCAACTCCGAAAACGTTCGTCATTTGCCGACGCCCTTTGGTGGCGTCAAGGCCAGTGGGATCGGGCGCGATGGTGGGGATTGGTCGTTCGAGTTTTACATGGAACAAAAGCACATCGGCTTTGCCACAGGACACCACAAGATCACGCGACTTGGCGCCTAGGCCGAAAGTATCGGAGGAGGAACGTAAATGGACGAAATCGTACTTGCGGCCAAGTTTACCTACGTTCCGATCATGTTGATGTTGGAAAAGGAAGGGCTGGTCAAAGGCCGTTTTCATCTAGCGAAAACGGGACCTTGCCTCTCCGACACCTGTGAGGAAGCTTTCTGATGCCCATCCCAACCCCTGTTCTTTACCCGCCTTTCAACATCTTGCGTCTCAGCCATGTGGAATACCGGGTCACCGACCTTGCCAAGTCCCGCGCCTTTTACGTCGATACGCTGGGCCTGCAGGTTACGGACGAAGACAGCAACACCATCTTCCTGCGCGCTATGGAAGAACGCGGTCATCACTGCATCATCCTGCAGCAGGCGGACAAGGCCGATGTTGGCTATCTGTCCTTCAAATTGTTCGATGAGCCCGATCTGGACAAAGCCGAAGCGCATTTCCGCGACCAAGGTATGCCTTTTGAATGGGTGGAACGGTCTTACCAGGGCAAAACACTGCGCACCCGTGACCCACATGGCATTCCGCTGGAATTTTACGTGCGAATGGACCGGCTACCGACGATCCACCAGCAGTACAAGTTGTATCATGGCGTGAAACCGCTGCGGATCGACCATTTCAACATGTTCAGCCCGAATGTGGATGCGTCGGTAGAGTTTTACAATTCCATTGGCTTCCGCACGACAGAATATACTGAAGATTCCGAGACTGGGAAATGGTGGGCGGCGTGGATGCATCGCAAGGGCGGCGTACATGATGTGGCATTTACCAATGGTACTGGCCCGCGCCTGCACCACACCGCGTTCTGGGTGCCGACGCCCCTGAACATCATCGATCTGCTGGACTTGATGGCGACCACAGGCTGGGTCGACAATATCGAACGCGGACCGGGGCGGCACGGGATTTCCAACGCCTTTTTCCTGTACATCCGTGATCCGGATAATCACCGGATTGAGATTTACTGTTCTGATTACCAGACCGTAGACCCGGAACTGGAGCCAATCCGCTGGGACTTAAAAGATCCGCAGCGCCAAACTCTCTGGGGGGCCGCCGCCCCGCGGTCGTGGTTCGAAGAAGGGTCGCTCTTCGAAGGTGCAGACGTGCAGGAAAGCAATATGAAAGCGCAGCCGATCATCGCGCCTTAAGTGAGCAGCTTGGCCAAAGTCAGTAAAGCCGCGTCGACATGGGAGTATCGAAATGAATTGGGATAAATTTGCCCCATGGGCCCACAAGGTCGTGGATTGGACGCAGTCCTATCATAACGGGATCAGCGATTTGCCGGTGCGGGCCCAGACTGCGCCCGGTGCGATCCTGAACGCCTTGCCAGCGATCCCGCCGGACGGCCCGGAGCCGGTCGAGCAGATCTTCCGTGATTTCGAAGACATCGTGATGCCGGGCATGACCCATTGGCAACACCCGCGCTTCTTTGCCTATTTCAACTCCAACGCCTCGCCCGCCTCGGTTCTGGCGGAATTCCTGGCCATGGCGCTGTCACCTCAATGCATGCTTTGGCAGACATCACCAGCCGCGACCGAGATGGAAACGCGGATGATGGACTGGCTGCGTCAGTCTATCGGCTTGCCGGATGGGTACCATGGCGTGATTCAGGACAGCGCGTCGTCCGCCACGCTGGCGGCTGTCCTGACCATGCGGGAAAAGGCGCTGGACTGGCACGGTAACACCCAGGGTCTGCCGGGTCAGCCCACGCTGCGCATCTACGCTTCGTCAGAGGTACATACCTCCGTCGACCGGGCGATCTGGATCTCTGGCGTTGGGCAGGACAACTTGGTGCGCGTGCCTATCAAGGGCGATTGGCGGGGGATGGACCCCGACGCGCTCGACGCTGCCATTGAGGCCGACAAGACCGCTGGGCTGATGCCTGTCGGCGTGATCCTGTCGGTGGGCGGTACGGGCAGTGGGGCTACCGACCCGGTTGCGGCCTGTATCGACGTGGCAGAAAAACACGGGCTCTACACCCATGTGGATGCGGCTTGGGCAGGCTCTGCCATGATTTGTCCGGAATATCGTGACATGTGGGCTGGGACTGAAAAAGCGGACAGCATTGTTTTCAACCCGCATAAATGGCTGGGGGTGCAGTTCGATTGTTCTGCGCATTTCCTGAAAGACCCGGAACATCTGGTCAAAACGCTGGCGATTAGTCCCGAATACCTGAAAACCCACGGCGCGGAAGGGATCATCAATTATTCCGAATGGTCCGTGCCGCTGGGCCGCCGGTTCCGCGCGCTGAAGATCTGGTTCGTGCTGCGCACCTACGGGCTGGAAGGTTTGCGCGACCGCCTGCGCAACCACATCAACTGGGGTCAGAAGCTGCATGACCGGATCGCAGCCGAACCGGATTTTGAGATCGTGACATCCCCGATGTGGTCGCTATTCACCTTCCGGTACCTGCGCGATGGGGCCGATCTTGATGATCTAAACCTGGCGTTGGTCAACGCAGTGAATGATGATGGGCGTATCTACCTGACACAAACTCGCATCGATGGTGCTTTGGTGATCCGGTTTCAGGCCGGACAATTCGACTGTACCGAGCACGACGTTATGATGGTGCACGACGTGGTGACCGAGATAGCGCGGGGATTGGCATAATGCGGTTTGCAACTTTTAGCGCCGGAGGTCAGACGCACTATGGCGTGATTACCGATGATGGTGCGATCGCGCTGTCGGCGGATTTCCCCGACTGGCCTACCTTGCGCGAAGTGATCGAAGCCGCAGGGCTGCACACCTTGGCAAAGGCCGCGCAAGGCCGTGACGTGACCTATACCAATGGCAGCTTTACCTATGAAATCCCCGTCCCTGCACCGGAGAAAATCATCTGTGTCGGCGTGAACTTCCCCGCGCGGAACGCTGAATACAAGGATGGGTCTGATGCACCGCAGAACATGTCGCTGTTTGTGCGCTTTCCGGGGTCTTTCACCGGGCACGACCGCCCGCTGGTGCGGCCGCCTGAAACCCTGCAACTGGACTACGAAGGTGAGATTGCAATTGTTATCGGTAAAGGCGGTCGTCGTATTTCGCAGTCGGAAGCTTATGACCATATTGCCGGCATCACCCTTTGCAACGAAGGCACGCTACGAGACTGGGTAAGGCACGCCAAGTTTAACGTGACCCAAGGCAAAAACTGGGATAATTCCGGCGCCATAGGCCCGTGGCTGGTGCCGTTCACGGCCCCGGCGCAGTTGGACAATGTGCGGCTGACCACGCATGTGAATGGTGAATTGAGGCAGGATGATCGGACCAGCCGCATGCTGTTCCCGATTGCGCGTCAGATCGAATACATCTCAACCTTTGCTACGCTGAAGCCAGGCGACATCATTGTCACCGGTACGCCCACGGGTGCAGGCGCACGGTTTGATCCGCCGGTCTACCTGAAGCGGGGCGACCTAATTGAAGTAGCCGCCGTAGGCATCGGCACCCTGAGCTATACGGTGATCGACGAGGTCTGACTAGATCAGCCTGTCTTGATATGTGCGGCGGCCTGAGTATAGCCCCCACCGGCGCCGTCAATGAAATGGATGTGGTCGTTCTGCATTGGTGACGGGACGAAACAAGTCACCAGCGCCTCATCCTGTTCATACAGCCCATAACGCACCAGCCCGCGGTCCTGCGCAGATGCTAGCAACGTTTTGATGCGGCCGCGCGTGTCGGCGTCGCAATCCAAGGTCATTTTCAACCCATCGTCGAATTTGCGAAAATCCACGTTGGATGCCACTTCTGCCCGATAGTGCTCAGGGTCGAACTGACCAAGCCGGCTGCCGGTGCGGAAAAGAACCCAGGCAAACAGGTTTTGCGCCAGCAACTCCACTTTGCGGCGAAGCACGCTGCGTTTCCCATGGGACGCCTGCGCTTCCAGTCTGATACCCGGCGGCGGGTATTGTACCTCCGGCCCCTGCACCGGAACCGGGTGGCCGCCACGGTCCAGTGTATTGCCCAGCTGAAGAATGCTGCGCGTCAGGTCGGCAAAATCCGTTTCGCTGCCCTTGGTGCCCGGAACAACAACCACCGACAGGATCGATCCATGGCGCGCCTGCAGGTTCGACCAACGGCAGGACAGGCCGGTCAGATCGGGAACGATATCCTCCGGTGCGGCTGGCAAAGTGTAGCGCCCGGCTTTCATCTGTTCTTCTGCCCATGTCAGCCCACCGCCAGCAAACATTGCGTAATCGACGCCGGGGGCGGGGCGGTAGCGTGCAATGCGCAGAGAACGCCCGGCTTGCATCGCATCACAAACCGGGACCAGCGCCACGCGCAGCCTGATCCCAAATTCCCGCCTCGACCACGCTTGAACGGCGGTCAGCGCGGCGGCGACTTGGTCCCGTGCACCAGGCCAAACGGCAAACCCCGCCCCATCCCCGCTAAAAACGAAGGGAAAGGATTTTGGGGTAAGTGTGTTGATCACTGCAGAAATCACAGCGGCGCCAACCATGTTGACCGTTTTGTAGCGTCCGGCGGCAATTTCCGATGTGGAATCGACAACATCGGCAACGCCAATCAGCCAATCCTGCGCCACCAGGTTGAAGCCGTTGGGATCGGCGAGATCGGAGAACTCTGTATGAAGCGCAAGATCGTCATAAAGTGAATCGTTGGTGCCAGTCTCGGCGAACACTGTGGATTGTATATTCATGGCCGAGAGATAGGCCCACAGTTGCGAAATAGTATTTCAACGCGGTCACGTTTCGGTGCTTTGCTGCTGTGCGGCAATGGGCTTTCACTTTGGCAGGCGAAGCTATAAGAGACCGCTGCTGATCATCCGGTCGGCA
>JAEPNQ010000139.1 GCA_017643305.1 Marinibacterium sp.
ATACCCGATTTATGTCAGGACATGGCCCCGTTATTCCAATGATGTCCACCCCATGCGGCGCGCTGTCCGGCGTGGCGGAGGTGCCCGGTGACAAGTCTGTGTCGCACCGGTCTCTAATCCTTGGAGCGATGGCTGTGGGTGAAACCAAGATCTCCGGCCTGCTGGAAGGGCAGGATGTGCTGGACACGGCCAAGGCCATGAGGGCCTTTGGGGCGGAAGTGACGGATCATGGCGGCGGCAAGTGGTCGGTGCATGGTGTTGGCGTGGGCGGGTTTGCCGAGCCAGATCAGGTGATCGACTGCGGCAATTCCGGCACTGGCGTGCGATTGATCATGGGCGCGATGGCGACCAGCCCGATCACGGCGACCTTCACCGGGGACGCAAGCCTGAATGGCCGTCCCATGGCGCGGGTGACCGACCCGCTGGCTTTGTTTGGAACGCAGGCCGTGGGCCGTATGGCTGGGCGGCTGCCGATGACATTGGTTGGTGCGACGGATCCGGTGCCGGTGGAATACACCACGCCTGTGCCGTCGGCGCAGGTGAAATCCGCCGTTTTGTTGGCTGGTCTGAATGCGCCGGGCCATACGGTGGTGATAGAGCGTGAGGCAACCCGCGACCATACAGAGCGGATGCTGGCAGGGTTCGGGGCGGAGATCACCGTGGAAGACACCGAAGATGGTCGCCGAATCACGCTGACCGGGCAGCCGGAATTACAGCCGCAAACAATTGCAGTGCCGCGCGATCCGTCCAGTGCGGCTTTTCCTGTCTGTGCGGCACTGATCGTGCCGGGGTCGGATGTGTTGGTGCCGGGTATCGGTCTGAACCCGACGCGTGCTGGGCTCTACACCACACTGCGCGAAATGGGCGCGGATCTCACATATGAAAACGAGCGGGTCGAAGGTGGGGAGCCCGTGGCAGATCTGCGCGCGCGCTATTCGCCCAATATGAAGGGGATTGAGGTGCCGCCGAACCGCGCGGCCAGCATGATCGACGAATATCCGGTACTGTCCGTGGTTGCCGCCAATGCCACCGGCGTGACCATGATGACCGGGGTCAAGGAACTGCGGGTGAAGGAAAGCGACCGGATTGACGCCATGGCCGTTGGACTGCGTGCAAATGGTGTAAGCGTCGATGAGGGTGAAGATTGGTGGAGCGTTTCGGGCATGGGGTCGGGCAATGTGCCGGGCGGGGCAACCTGTGCCAGCCACCTTGACCACCGGATTGCGATGTCTTTCCTGATCCTTGGAATGGCTGCGCAGAATGCGGTTTCGGTGGACGATGGCGGGCCGATTGCCACGTCTTTCCCGATCTTCGAACCGCTGATGGGCGCGCTGGGGGCTCAGCTTCAAAGGACAGACGCTGCATGACATGGCGACTGGCGTACTGGATCATTTTTGCCTGTGCGCTGGGGGTCTATGGCACAATGCTGGGCTGGACCCTGCCCGCGGTTTTGGCGGCAGCGGATGGCTTGGTGCCGTTTGATATGCGGCCAGGCGGGTATACGGGTGAAGAGGCCCGACAGTTTCTGGCAGCGCTGAGCGACGAAGGCCGGAAGATTTATTTGGGGCCGCAGCACAAGCTGGACCTCGTGTATCCGACGCTTTTGGCTGTGGTTCTGATAGGTGCTGCGTGGGCCCTGGTTCCGGCGCGTGGGCTGGCAGCGGTGTTGATCGCGGCGGCGCTGGTTGGGGTCGGGGCTGATTATCTGGAAAATCTGCGGGTTGCCGGGTTGCTGACCTATGAGGGTGAGGTGACCGACAGCATGGTTGCAGCGGCAAATCAGGCGACGTTGATCAAGTCGGGGGCAACTACGCTGGCAATGTGCGGGGTTCTGGTGGCGTTGATCTCTGCGGGCTGGCGGAAGTGGATCAGACGATGACTGGAACGATTACAGTGGCCATTGATGGTCCGGCCGCCGCTGGCAAGGGCACGATTTCGAAAGCTGTGGCTGCGTATTTTGGCTTCGCGCATCTGGATACTGGACTGTTGTACCGGGCGGTTGGTGCAAAGGTACTGGACGGCGTTGCGCCACTGGAGGCCGCGCAGGCGCTGGAGGCGGCGGATCTGGATCGAGACGATTTGCGCACGCCGGATGTGGCGCAGGCCGCCAGCCGGGTTGCGGTTTTGCCGGAGGTGCGCGCAGCGCTGCTCGACTTCCAGCACGCCTTTGCCCGGCGGGCCGGGGGTGCCGTTCTGGATGGGCGTGACATCGGCACGGTGATCTGCCCTGAGGCCGAAGTGAAGCTGTTTGTCACCGCCAGTCCGGAAATACGCGCTGAACGGCGGTTTCTGGAGCTTGAGGCCAATGGCCATGATGTTATGCGCGAAGAAGTGCTGGCTGATGTCGTCGGTCGCGATGACCGCGACATGAACCGCGTTGACGCGCCGCTGAAACCTGCGGTGGATGCTGTGGTGCTGGATACGTCCGACCTCAGCATTGATGCGGCGGTGGCCGCGGCGGTGGCACGGGTGCAGGTGGTTTTGGATCAGCGAGGCTAATCCGGCTACACCGAAGCGTGGTTTGGCAAATTTTGTCCAGTATTCTTTAGCTGACGTATTACAGGTGGAGGCAAAGACGGGTGTTGGTTCTGTTTATGACCGTGTTCGGGGTGGCAACGGTCGCACAGCGGGCAGAACCGCCGATGAAGCGGGAGCGTCTGGCGGCCATGATTAGTGCTGTAGATCCCGAAGTTCCGCTACTGGGTGGCAAATATTTTGAGCTGACCATTGACGATGTGTCGATTCTGGTGGTGACAGACCCGCTTGCTGACCGGATGAAGGCGATGGTGCGGATCCGGTCTGCAGAGGGGCTGGAGCCCAAAGACCTGTTGTGCGTGATGCATGCTAATTTTGATGCCGCGCTGGATGCCCGTTACGCGGTGGCGCGGGGGCGGTAATGGGGTGTGTTGTCCACCCTTTGTCCCCGTTGGAAAAGGATCAGCCCCTTTCGGGGCTCGTGCAGACGGTGACCGTGGGACAGGCCTATGTTTCGCTTTAAAGCAGCGGATCGGTGGTGTTTGGGAGCGGCGATTCCAACGGGATTTATGGAAACCTGCTGAATGATCTGCAAGACCGTGGCGCGGATCTGTAGGACAGCTTTTTCCTTGCAGGGTTGAGGCCGAGACGCTATAGAGCCGGTCGACAAGGCGGAACACGCCGCAGAACAAAGAAATCGAGCAGGGTCGGGCACACCGGCCCTATTTGTTTTGTGGACCGTCAGGTCGATTGAACGCCCAGTCACATGGGCATCCTCACCGCGACCAAGCCGCAAGGTAAAGTCGCACCCATAAAGACCGGCGGACACAACCGCACGGCCAGCAAAACGACCAAAAGGAAACAAACGCCACATGGCATCAGCATCCATGGAGGAATTCGAAGCCCTCCTGAACGAAAGCTTCGAAATGGACACCCCCGAAGAGGGCTCTGTCGTCAAAGGCAAGATCATCGCAATCGAAGCGGGTCAGGCCATCATCGACGTCGGCTACAAGATGGAAGGCCGGGTCGAACTGAAAGAATTCGCAGAACCGGGTGAAGCACCGTCCGTCGCCGTGGGCGAAGAGGTGGAAGTGTACCTGCGCGCTGCAGAAAACGCGCGTGGCGAAGCGGTTATCAGCCGTGAAATGGCCCGCCGTGAAGAAGCTTGGGACCGTCTGGAAAAAGCATATGACGACGACCAGCGTGTCGAAGGTGCAATCTTTGGCCGCGTCAAAGGTGGCTTTACCGTCGATCTGGGCGGTGCCGTGGCCTTCCTGCCCGGCTCGCAGGTTGATGTGCGCCCCGTGCGCGATGCCGGCCCGCTGATGGGTTTGAAGCAGCCTTTCCAGATCCTGAAGATGGACCGTCGCAGGGGCAATATTGTCGTGTCGCGCCGCGCCATCCTGGAAGAAAGCCGCGCCGAACAGCGGGCCGAGGTCATCGGCAACCTGGAAGAAGGTCAGGCCGTGGACGGTGTGGTCAAGAACATCACCGAATATGGTGCCTTTGTGGACCTGGGCGGTGTCGACGGCCTGCTGCACGTTACCGACATGGCATGGCGGCGGGTCAACCACCCGTCCGAAATCCTGTCCATCGGCGAAACCGTCAAGGTGCAGGTCATCAAGATCAACAAAGAAACTCACCGTATCTCTCTCGGCATGAAGCAGCTGATGGAAGATCCGTGGGATCTGGTTGGTGCTAAGTACCCGCTGAGCTCGGCACACAAAGGCCGCGTGACCAACATCACCGATTACGGCGCATTTGTTGAGCTGGAGCCGGGCGTTGAAGGTCTGGTGCACGTTTCCGAGATGTCCTGGACCAAGAAGAATGTTCATCCGGGCAAGATCGTCTCCACCTCGCAGGAAGTGGATGTGATGGTTCTGGAAATCGATGGCGTGAAGCGCCGCGTTTCCCTAGGCCTGAAGCAGACCATGCGCAACCCGTGGGAAGTGTTTGCAGAAACGCACCCCTCTGGCACCGAGGTCGAAGGCGAGGTCAAGAACATCACCGAATTCGGTCTGTTCATTGGCCTCGAAGGTGACATCGACGGCATGGTTCACCTGTCAGACATTTCGTGGGACGAGCGTGGCGAAGACGCGATCCAGAACTTCCGCAAGGGCGACATGGTTCATGCGGTTGTGTCCGAGGTCGATGTTGAGAAAGAGCGCATCTCGCTTTCGATCAAGGCGCTGGGCGGCGATAAGTTTGCCGAAGCAACCGGTGGCGTGAAGCGCGGCTCGATTGTGACCGTTGAGGTTACCGCGATCGAAGATGGTGGTATCGAAGTGGAATACGAAGGCATGAAATCCTTCATCCGCCGCTCCGATCTGTCCCGTGACCGGTCCGAACAGCGCCCCGAACGGTTCTCGGTTGGCGACAAGGTCGACGTGCGCGTTACCAATGTCGACAGCAAAACCCGTCGTCTGGGCCTATCGATCAAGGCACGCGAGATCGCAGAAGAAAAGGAAGCCGTGGAACAGTACGGTTCCTCCGATTCTGGCGCATCGCTGGGCGACATTCTGGGCGCTGCGCTGAAAGGCGATGAATAAGTCCTGACACGACCCTTTTGAAATGAAACCCCGCTGCCGACAGGTGGCGGGGTTTTCTTTTTGCGACGCCTAAATTGATGGGGGATAGCATTTGCGAAAATGAGTGCCGGTAATTCGAAAACAGGGTTGGTCAGACTATTTGGTTTGCGAATCAATCAAAGCACAGCGGCAGGCAAAACGACTAAATTTCCAGTGTCTCGCACCTGAATTTTTCTCCAATATTGGTTAGGCGGCGGTCTGAGGTGCCTAAAATTCGCTTTTTTCAGGGCTTTGGTCGGTTCCAGTTTCCGAAATCGATCTTTCTAACTATAGTCTTCCAACAATAACAAAACCCGAATTTCGCCTTGGGGAGGGCCGACATGATCCGCTCGGAACTGATTCAAAAAATCGCCGACGAAAATCCGCATTTATACCAGCGTGACGTGGAGCGGATCGTGAATACCGTTTTCGAAGAAGTGACTGACGCCCTGTCGCGTGGTGACCGTGTGGAACTGCGCGGTTTCGGCGCGTTTTCTGTGAAGAAGCGGGATGCCAGAGTCGGCCGGAACCCGCGCACCGGCGAGTCTGTGCATGTTGAAGATAAACACGTTCCTTTCTTCAAGACGGGCAAGCTGCTGCGCGATCGGTTGAACGGGAAAGAGTAATTCATGCGCTATGTCCGCTACGCCTTTTGGGGTGTGCTCGGGGTGACCCTCGTGTCGATTTCGCTTGCCAATCGTGAACCTGTTGTTGTCCGCCTTTGGCCTGAAGGAATTGCAGAGCTTCTCGGGTTGGACCCGTCGTTGACGCTGCCGTTGTTTTTCGTGGGACTTGGGGGCATCGCAGCGGGCTTGGTGATCGGGTTCCTGTGGGAATGGCTGCGGGAATATAAACATCGCCGGGCGGCAACCGACCATTCCAAGGAAGTGCGTCGATTGTCCCGCGAAGTAAGTAAGCTGAAGAAAGACAAGCACAAGGACAAGGACGAAGTCTTGGCCATTCTGGAAGAGGCTGGCTGAGCGCGTATGTCCGGTGACATTCAGGTCAAGATCTGCGGGCTGACCGACCGCGCCGGTATCGAGGCGTCGGTCAATGCTGGCGCCCGCTATCTTGGCTTCAATTTCTTTCCCAAGTCTCCCCGCTATGTCACTCCGGTCCAGGCCGCTGAATTGGCCATGTCGGTGCCACCGGGCGTTTGCAAGGTGGCGTTGACCGTGGATGCAGACAACGCGCTGCTGGATGACATCACTGGCCATGCACCTTTTGACATGTTGCAACTACACGGCCACGAAACGCCGGCGCGGGTGGCCGAGGTCAAGGCGCGATATGGTTTGCCAGTGATGAAAGTCGTTGGTGTTGCCAATGTGGAGGACCTGGCCAATGTGGAGGCGCATAGCACAGTGGCGGACCAGATCCTTGTGGATGCCAAGCCGCCCAAAGGCGCGGTGCTACCGGGTGGCAACGGTATTGCCTTTGACTGGAAGCTGATTGCCGGGCGGCGCTGGCCGGTGCCATGGATGCTGGCAGGCGGGCTGACCCCGGAGAACGTGAGTGAGGCGATTGCGCAAACGGGCGCGCGTCAGGTGGATGTGTCTTCGGGTGTGGAAAGCGCGCCGGGCTGCAAGGATGCAGACATGATCGCAGATTTCCTCGCTTCGACGAAATGAGGATGAAATGAGTAGGCGTACCCGGCGGAACATTCTGGGTATAGGGATGATTTCTGTGCTGGGTTTGGCTGGCGCGGCAACAGCGCATATCGGCGTTCACAAACTGGCGGTGCAAAAGCGCATCTATTCTATGTCTGACATGGCGGCGGATGCGAAACTCCTTGGCCATATGGCCAAGGGAAAGGTCGCCTTTGACGCCAAGGCGGCGCAGACAGCGGTGAATGATATTGCCGCAGAAGCCGCCCGTATCCCCACATTGTTCAAGGCATTCGAGACCGAGCCGGGTTCAGATGCCAGATCGACAATTTGGAGCAATTACTTGGATTTC